>LSNO01000036.1 GCA_002082305.1 SAR324 cluster bacterium SAR324-CTD7B | reverse complement strand
GCATCAAGCCGTTGCTTCCTTGAAAAAAGGTGCTTGAACCAAGAACTCACCCGTACTGCCATGAATAAAAAAGATGGCTCTATTTGCGTTACGTGTTGGTCACTCCAAAGCATAGCTGAGATACCTCGTCGGAACGATTGAGCTTCCCTGTTTTTCAAGGCATCGCCGCCATCCCAAGTAATTCGGGAGGTATTTTGTTGCAACTCCATTGAAGCGGTGCATCCAGCCTTTTAAACGGCTGTCATATGCGTTGACATTCTGAATGTGACAGACCTTGTCAATGACCCTGCTCTTCTTGGAAGCGATCAGCCGGACATGAGTGACGTTCTCGGCGTTCGCAAATGCCCGATAGGATTTGTTCCCGTCCGTGCAAAGGATCGCGTCCTGCGCCACGACAGGCTTGAGCACTTTGGTGATCGAGGCTTCGCTGAGGTCTTTGAGCACTTCGTCCGTCATCTCCCCGTGACGGTCCCTCGCGATCAGAACCGGGACTTGCTCTGCCGACAATCCCCGCTTCGCGGCCTTGCCACCCCTTTTGCGGGCTGTGCGCCCCAGATTCCGAGAACCTTTGAACGATTCCAGGAAGAAGGTCTCGTCGGCCTCGACTATCCCCTTGAGGCTGCGATCCTTCTTGTCCCTCAACCCATGCAGAAAACGGTGACGCCACCGGAAGCTGGTGGTTGTGTCGATCCCGCATTTCCGGGCCGCCTTGCGGATACTCAGGCCGTCAATCATCGCCTTGGAATACTCCAGCCACTTCTCCTTTTTCCGCAGGCGCGCCAAGGGGGTCCCGGTGACTGCGTTGAAGGTCTTCAGGCAGCTCTTGCAACGGTGGCGCTGCATCC
The DNA here is from genome assembly GCA_002082305.1 of SAR324 cluster bacterium SAR324-CTD7B. Taxonomy (GTDB): domain Bacteria; phylum SAR324; class SAR324; order SAR324; family NAC60-12; genus Arctic96AD-7. The sequence goes on along the minus strand of LSNO01000036.1, from coordinate 31,761 downwards.
CGTGTGCGGTGCCCCACCTTTGAAGTTGATCATGATCGCAATGAGGGCAGTGTCCGCCCACGCTGATGCGCTTCTCAAGGGCCTCTGCGACGGTCTCACCTTCATCCTTGACTCGCAAGGCATCGGACAGCTTCCTTTTTTGTGCCGGGCTCAACCCCTCAAGACACAAAAGATATTGTTTGAATTCAGTATGATCCATCTCCTTCTCCCTACAAAGATTTAACAGTTCCAGACATAGTCTGACAGATCCAAGAAAGTCTGTCAACATTTAACGCAAATAGAGCCAATTGATTCGAACTTGGTAGGACACGATTCCCATGGTGTAATTCGGGTTTCTAAGTATCTAGAATGGTTAAGGTTGGATATGGTCCGTTCAAACCGTCATGCCCGAATCACCATGGAGAGTGAATCAATAATCGCAGTAACGGGTGATTTTGATTATGGTCAAGTCATCGCTACCGAAGCGGTGGACTTGGCAATTGAAAAAGCTTCAAACATCGGTGTGGCGGTTCTCGCGATCAAAGACTGTGGGCACTTGGGGCGAATTGGGGCCTGGGCTGAGTTAGTGGCAAGCCGGGGAATGGTATCGATCCATTTTGTCAACACAAGCGGGTTTGGCATACTGGTCGCTCCATTTGGTGGAAGTGATCGGCGCCTCTCAGCTAATCCCATCGCAGCCGGTGTCCCTGTCAAAGGAGGTGAACCCATTATCTTAGATATTGCCACATCGATGATCGCCGAGGTCCATCCGGTTCCCAAAATCGTCAAATCGGACCGACCGAGTTACTCCTTCAAAACCTCCAAGTCAGGGACACTCAACTTCAGCGGCAAGTGCAGGGGCAACGTTGACAACGCAGTTGTCGGTATTAACCACATTGCCCTACTGACAGCAGAACCAGGAGCTTATAACAACTGCACCATGACCCTTACCGATTCTTCCAACAACATAAGCCAGCCCTTGAAGATTTCCTCTTTTGTGGTGGTGGAAGGTCAGTCATAAAACCATTCTTCTTACGGTGGATGGCTCGGTAACAATAAAATGAGCAGAACTGCTTGGGGAAACACTAAACATTACCAGTTGAAGCACCGTTTTAGCTCCCGTCCTCCTGTAAATGCCATCCTTCAATAATTTCCATGTCTCTCCTTTCAATTTGTATGCATTTCGTATGCATCCGTATGCATGAGTATGCATCGTTTCCGGGGATAAGTCACTGATATTATGTGCGAGAGGGGGGACTCGAACCCCCACACCTTTCGGCACCAGATCCTAAATCTGGCGTGTCTACCAATTCCACCACTCTCGCAACTATTTCAATTTAACAAAAATCTTTTCAAAATCGATTGTCTGCACATTCAGTCATTGACTGAAGCCCGTTTAAGAATCTTGAAATGATAATTCATTTCTACCTTTTCTTTTCCGGAATTTCCCCATTGCAAACAATAATAACCCCTTTTTTCCGGCTGAAATGTGTTTTCCAGTTCATCAATCGAGTCCTCTTTAAACGTATAATTTATTTCACCCTTCTGATGGTAGTGAAGATTAAACGACAATGGAGCCTGAGAATCAAAACCATATTGAAGTTCCTGAGATTCACTTAAATCAAGACACTTTTCAAAATAGCGTTTCACAGGAAGAATAATCGTCACAATCTCCTCGATTTTTGCTGTTAAATTGTGAGGCATATTACTCTCGTGTTGCTTCTCAACCCAAATCGTAAAAAAATAAAGCAGAACTCCTGCAATTCCAAATGAGATAGAATATCGTTTAAGCAGTTCCATTCAGGTTATTTTAAATAGTGTGGAAGGGGGAGACAGTAAGAAAACAATTCTCGTTCACAAACTTAAGCAATATAAAAAATTATAGTTTCATCTTAAGTAAAAAATCACCAACAAATTCATCAAGATGACTATCGTAATTATTTTTTATAACTATATCTGCATACTGTTTTGTCGGCATAATATATTTAAAATAGGCAGGCCGTACAAACTTCAAATATTGATTAAGGCGGTACTCTGCAGTTACATCGAAATTTTTGATATCTCTCAGACACATCCTGCAAATTGCCACATCCAAAGGCGACTCCATGTAGAAGGAATAAGACAACATTTCCCGGACTCTGGAATGCAGCAAAACATGCAGACCTTCAATAATCAAATACTCACTTGGATCTATCTCAGAGAAGCTCGTCTTTCGTTTTCCTGATTCATAACCAAAATGCGGCATCTTTATAGATTTGCCTGAAATCAAACGATCCAGATGCTCATGATACAAATCAAAATCGAAAGCTTGAGGAATGTCAAAATCATATTCTTCAGGTGGAATATTATCAGGTCGGTCTTTGTAGTAACTGTCCAACGGCAACACCGCCGATTTGGGTAAACGCTTAACCAACAATTTCGTAAAAAGCGTTTTCCCGCAGCCGGAACCGCCAGACACTGCAAGAATCTTCATTTTTCTTCTGCTCCTACAAAAATGCTTTTATCTTTCAAGGCATCTAAATCTCTGGTTTCCCCACCTTCTAATTCATCTGCAATATCCATCACTGTTAAGTAACGGTCACGTGGAATAGAACTCTTTCTGGCAAGTGCATCCTTTTTCTCACGCAATTTTTCCTGTTCCAAAAAATCCCAGATATGCACCACTTTTCCATTGCGTGTGACGGTAATCTCCCTGATTTCCTTTTCAGAAAAACCAGATTTCATTGCTGCATCCAGCAAGGTTTGCATTTCTTCAATAAATTTCTGCCTCTCCTTTTCTGCTTTGACTTCTTTTTCAATTTGTTCATCCAGTTCTTGAGCAAAGACTGGCTGTACTGGCAGAAGAGGAGTCTTCCATAAGAGGAAGCCACAAAGCGATAAAAGCAGAAACAAATTTCGTTGCATCAGTATGTTGTTGAGTATGAATTATGCATGATTGATTTCCGACAAATTGGAAACGGGAAACATTCCTGATCAATAATGCAATCCTTGAGCAAAAATGAGAACGGTTGCAGAGATCACCAGTCAAACAAAACTAACATAATTTTGCTTTTTAGAATTATTTAGAGTACACCCTGTTTTATATTGAATTTCCAGTGTATCTTAAATCTATAAATCTTCAATCTCGATTTTTCCTGCTGCTCCTGTTTCCGCTTATGATTGGAGCCTGTACAGATGAAGTTCAAATCCATAAATCAGCATTACGCTATTATAGTGAGGGCAACGAAGCCCTGAAACATCGGGATTACCAGGTAGCAATTTGGAACTACCAGAAGGCAATCAGTTTGGACAGTGAGTCTCCTAATTTTCATTATAATCTTGGACTAACCTACTATGAAATCGGCAACTACAGTGAGTCCATTGATTCCTTCAAACGTGTAGAGTCACTTGTTCCAAATCAAACAGACACATATTACAATTTGGCACTTGCTCACCACAAAATGTCTAACAGTCGCCTGGCAGATATCTATTTCAATCGCTACCAGGATATGTTGAGCTTGAGAAAAGCACAGGAACGACTGGAAGCGGTTAGGAAAGAACAAGAAAGAGAAGCCAAAATTGCTGAAGCAGATTCTAAACGGAAGGAACTGAAAAAAAGCTCTCCTTCCACTTCAAAAAAGACCTCCTTGAAAAAAAAATCAAAACCAGGCAAATCAGAAGTTCCAAATTGGGAATAACCAACTGGATATGAGACCGTCAGTCCTGACTTAATATACCCAGCTAAATTGGATTATTGCTGACCCTCTGCTGCTAATTCAGCTTTATTTACTTACCCGCCTGCTGAACCAATGAATCCTTGAATCTTTGAGTTTGAAGAGCTACGATCTAAGTGACAGCATTCAGATCCCGCCTTCAACTTAAAGAGCAAAGAATTTAATGACTTCAAAAAAACAAAACTATTTGCAGCAATTTGAGCTCAAATACGGTTGCAATCCCCATCAAAAGCCTGCCGCAATTCACTCACTTGAAGGACGCAAACTGCCATTTTCTGTACTGAACGGTCAACCGGGCTACATCAATTTGCTGGACGCACTCAACGCATGGCAGTTGGTACAGGAACTTGATGAAGTTCTTGGGCTTCCGGCTGCAGCTTCTTTCAAACACGTAAGTCCGGCGGGAGCCGCCGTCAGTGTGCCTCTGAATGACATTTTAAAGGAAGTTTACGACTGCAAAGATCTGGAACTTTCACAGCTGGCAACTGCATATATCAGGGCACGTGGAGCAGATCCTTTATCTTCTTTTGGTGATTTCATCTCGCTCAGCCGAAAAGTCGATGTTAACACTGCTGAGCTTATCAGGAAAATGGTGTCAGACGGTATCATTGCACCTGGATTTGATGACGATGCACTAAAACTGCTTAAAGAAAAAAAGGGCGGGAAGTACTTAATTTTGCTAGCAGACACAGAGTTTAGAGCTCCAGAAACTGAATTCAGAGAAGTTTATGGTGTTGGTTTTTCGCAATTGCGGAACACGGTTAAAATCAACGAAAAATCTTTATTAACTGAAGTTGTAACGAAAAAAAAGCAACTGTCAGCTGCGGCACGTCGCGATTTAATTTTGGCCTCAATTACACTAAAATATACTCAGTCAAATTCTGTGGCTTATGCATTGGATGGACAAATGATCGGCATTGGAGCAGGTCAGCAAAGCCGGGTGGACTGCACCAAACTGGCCGGAAGTAAAGCCGAAACATGGTTTATGCGACAGCATCCTAAAGTCCGGAATCTGCCCTTTCATGAACAAGTCAGTAATGTTGAACGAACAAATGCCCGCATTCTCTGCATAGATGGAGGAATGACTGACCCCGAGCTTCGGGCCTGGAAAAGTCAGTTTAGTGCTCCGGTAGAAGCTCTTCCTCAAGAAGAAAAAGCAGCATGGCTTGCCAAGCTTAAAGGAGTAAGTTTATCATCAGACGCATTTTTTCCTTTTCGTGACAATATCGATCAGGCCTCAAAACGTGGTGTAAACTTTATAGTTCAGCCCGGAGGCAGCAACCGAGATGAAGAAGTGATTTCTGCATCGGATGAATATGAAATGGTGATGGCCTTTTCCGGAATACGACTTTTTCATCACTGATTATTTTTAGCAGCACTTGACTCCAATTAAGTTAAAATTTTTTATTTTATTACAGGAATCAACCAGGAAACTTTATGAAAAAATTATATGAATTGGCAGGTGCAGATGAAAATAGAAGATTCAGTCCTTATTGCTGGCGGGCACGCATGGCTCTGGCACACAAGGGACTCGAAGTTGAGAGCCTGCCCTGGCATTTTACTGAAAAAGAAGCAATTAGTTTTTCTGGACAGGAGAGAGTACCGGTTTTGATTGATGCTGAAAATACTATTTCAGATTCATGGGAAATTGCAAAATACCTGGAAACGGAATATCCGGATACGCCTTCATTGAAACTCGATCATGGTGAAGTGCTTTTCATAAAATTTTGGGTTGAGACAGTTTTACATCCGGAATTACTGCAGTTACTGGTAATGGACATTTACAATAATCTGGCTCAGAAAGATCAAAATTATTTTCGGGAAAGCCGTGAAAAACTCTTTGGCAAAGCACTGGAAGAAATTGTAATAAACCGCGATGAGCGTTTGCCGCGATTTCAAAAATTACTGAATCCATTAAGGACAACACTCAAAAAACAGGATTTTGTTGCAGGAGAAACTCCGGGCTTTTCTGATTATATTGTTTTTGGAGCATTTCAGTGGGCACGTTGTATTTCAGAATTTTCTCTACTTAATGCCGATGATTCTGTTTACTCCTGGCGTGAAAAGATGCTTAACCTTCATGATGGACTGGCCAGGAATGCAGTGGGATACGCAGTCTGAGAAAGATACGGCTAATCAATCAAATGCAGACATAAATAATCAAAATATCACACTTGTCAGTCAATCCAGCGACAGAGATAATCTATTATTTAAGATACGTTCAAGTTCCTGGTTTCCGCTTTTGCGAGAATGACAACTTCCTACGAGTTTGTCTATCAAAACATCAAATAATTTTATAACCAAACATGTCAGACAAAAATTCTACTCCCGCACCTGCAACAGATTTTATCCGCAACATCATCAGTGGAGACTTGGATTCAGGGAAACATCAGCACATTGTTACCCGTTTTCCACCTGAACCAAATGGGCACTTACACATTGGCCATGCAAAATCAATATGCCTGAATTTTGGTATTGCAAACGAGTTTGACGGTAAATGCTTCATGCGCTTTGATGACACCAATCCGGTCAAAGAGGATGATGAATATGTCGAAGGGATTTTACGGGACGTGCGTTGGTTGGGATTTGACTGGGGTGAGAGGCTTACTCATGCATCAGATTATTTTGAACAGCTTTATTTATTTGCCGAAGAACTGATCAAAAAGGGGAAAGCCTACGTTGAAAGCCAGAATGCAGATGAAATCCGAGAACTCCGTGGAACACTGACGGAACCAGGAAAGAACAGTCCTTTCAGGGAGAGAAGCGTTGAAAACAATTTAACACTCTTCAGGAAAATGCGCGGCGGTGAGTTTGAAGACGGTACTCATGTTTTACGAGCTAAAATTGACATGGCTTCACCGAATATAAATCTCCGTGATCCTGTCCTTTACAGAATCCGCAAAATCTCACATCAGCGTACAGCTGATCAATGGTGTATTTATCCGCTTTATGATTTTACACATGGCTTGTCGGATGCACTGGAAGGTGTAACCCATTCGCTTTGCACACTTGAATTTGAGGACCATCGGCCTTTGTACGAATGGATTTTGGCTGAGGTGAGTGCGCCGTGCCTTCCCAGGCAAATTGAATTTTCGCGACTCAATCTACGTTATACAGTCTTGAGCAAACGTCGGTTAATTCAACTAGTAGAGGAGGGGCATGTTAACGGTTGGGATGATCCCCGCATGTTAACTCTTTCCGGATTACGCCGCCGTGGTTATCCCCCTTCGGCAATCCGCCTGTTTTGTGAGCGAATCGGAATTTCGAAAAGCGAAAACAACATTGAGATGAGCGTTCTTGAAGACAGTGCACGTGAAGAACTGGACAAAACTGCCCCACGTGCAATGGCTGTTTTACGCCCCTTGAAAGTTGTCATTACAAATTATCCGGAAGATAAAACGGAAGAATTTGAACCGTCACGGCATCCTAAAAACCCGGAAATGGGAACACGCAAAGTCCCTTTTACAAGGGAAATTTACATTGACCATGACGATTTTCGTATAGACCCACCAGCCAAATATTTCCGGCTCGCTCCTGGAAAAGAAGTGCGGCTGCGTTTTGCATACGTCATTCGCTGCGAAGAAGTTATTTACGACAGTGACGGCAAAGTGCGCGAACTCCACTGTACATACGACCAGGCCACTAGATCCGGAGCAAAAGCTGAAGGACGCAAGGTAAAGGGTATCATCCATTGGGCCTCAATTCAGCATTCTGTACCTGTTGAAGTTCGATTGTATGACCGACTGTTCGTTAATCCTTCGCCGGGGAGTGATGATCCGGGTGGTAATTTTCTCAATGACCTAAATCCGGATTCCATTGAGACCGTAACATCCTGCCGTGTCGAACCTGGATTACTGAAAGCCAAACCTGCAGATGTTTATCAGTTTGAACGTGTTGGTTATTTTTGTGTAGATTCAAAAGAGTCCCGACCGGGAGCTTTAGTCTTTAACCGGACAGTAACCCTGCGGGACACATGGGCCAAGTTGGAACAGGAGCATACCGGGCAAAACTGAGGGGCATGAAAAAGATGGTCATTTACAGACTGCAGAAATTTTCAACTTTTGCTTTTTTGATTATGGTCTCTTTCAGTTTATTATCCGGACCAGGCTCCTCAAAAGTACAGGCATTCGATGATGCTTCAGAAATTCATCATTCCTACCTCAATCAGGAAAATTTTCTTGATATTAAGTCCTATCAATTTCATAAATTAAAAGAAGATGAGTGGTTTGAAAGTCCCGGAGGTTGGAGGCTGGCCGGCGGAAGTATGGGACTGGACCTGCTTTATTCTCACCTTGAGGTACGCTTGCCCCACGCATTGTCAGACGAAACTACTGTTTTTTTTCGTGCATGGCAGGAAGAATTTTATGAAATAAAACCTTTCCGTTATCTGGTCGAAGTTGAATGGCGTCCGATTGAGTGGGCAGCCTTTTCCCTGCTTGGAATGCCGGAATATGATAAGCGAAAGGCAGATCAGGGTGCAAGCATCACGCTGGGAAAACGTCCTTGGAATTTCCTGCGTTTCCAACAGTTGTTTCAGGATCTGTTTTACAATGAAAAGAATTTTTACGATAATTCGTACTATTCTCCACATCCAATGGAAAATAATCTGGAAGGTTCATTCAACTGGAAAAATTGGCGTGCACGCTTCAGTTATGTATTAGATAAACCTTTCAAACAAGTTTTTCCGAAGCAGAGCCTGACATTCACATACAATGGCAAAGACAGCAGTGCTGTGCTCGATTATCACTATGGACACCAACGGATTGCCGGGCTTAGCTGGCGCAGCTTTGATATCCGCAAACGCCGGGAGACAACACAGTCCACTGAAACAGCCTCACCTGATAATCGTGAGCAGCAACTGCTTTACAGCTCTGCAGATTTTTATTGGCTTCATCCGCTGAGTACAACGATGCACGGAACATTAGGTCTGCGAGAGGATCACTTTCGCAATTATTTTCGTCAACTCGATCTTGACTACGACAGTTACGATTTCCATTTGTGGACCTTGCAGCTTTACGGAATCCTCCGTCACCAAACTGCAACGGACAGGTTTTGGGAATATGGACTGTATGTAGGAGACACCGATAAAGTCACGGATTATCTAAACGCAGCAAGGACGGACAAAACACGCCGCAAACATGAAGCCAAGCTCCGGGTTAGCAAGGAATTCCGGTATCTGAGCAACAACTCTGCGTTGATGTTCACAACCAGTTGGAATATAGACGACTTTTTTAACGATTTTTGGGATGGAGGAAATATTTCTTACCAACGGACTTTCTAGTTTATAACATTCATGCGCTGCTTTTTAAAGCCTCAATTGTATCGATAAGCAGGCGTCCCTGCTCTACTTCATGAAAACGCAGCATTGAAACTCCCTGCCAGAGAGCAATGCTGGAAACGACTGCAGCGGGGATGTCCCGCTCTGAAAAATTTAAGGTGCGTCCCGGAGTAACACCGGCAAGAAACGATTTCCTGGAAGGTCCGACCAGCAAAGGCAAATCGAATTCATGAAGTTCTGAAATTCTCCGGATGATTTCAAAACTGTATTTTGGAGTACCGCTGATAAAAAACCCCATGCCGGGATCCAGCACAATTTGTTTATTCAGAATGCCATTAGACTCAGCAAACTGAAGACGTTCTCTGAAAAAACTCTTGATGGTGTCCATCACATCCTCGTAATCTGGTTGCTGTCCGGTTGTTCGCGGTGTTGCGTCTTTGGAGTACATGATTACCAGTGGCACCTGAAATTCCTTAACAACTTTGGCCAGTTCAGGATCCCCTCGCAGAGCAGTCACATCATTGATCGCGTCTGCACCGGCTTCCAGAGATTGACGTGCAACTTTTGCTTTCCAGGTGTCCACTGAAATCCAAATGTCGCTTTCCATGCGAACTTTTTGAATGAGAGGAATTACACGCTGAAGTTCTTCGTCCAATGGCACATCCTGACTGTCCGGACCAGAAGATTCGCCGCCAATGTCAAGCCAGTCTGCGCCGTCATTAATCATTTTTCGGGCTTGTTCCAATGCATCGTCAAGCTTGAAAAAACGAGAGCGGTCAGAAAATGAATCCGGAGTGGAATTCAGGATTCCCATCAGGCACGGCTTTCCCAGATTTAATTTTTTAGCTCTGGAGACTAAAGTACGCGGCTTTAATATAATTGATTTTGAAATCATCTTTCTTTATTTACGTTGGTGCCAACAATAAAATAATGATACTCCATTACAAAGCCTATTTCCAAAAATATTCAAATTAATAAACTGAACATTTGCTGATGTTATCTTCCGGACTTGGAAAATATGTGGCGCCAACTGCACTAGGTGCAGGATATGCGATTGCAAAAATGTTTTCTCTGCGTGCACTTGATACAGAATTGGCTATTGCTCAGGATTTCACCTACCAGTTCCTTGCAGGAGTGTTACTTGGTTTTACCTTACGTCCTGTAACAAATATGATCTATTGGAAATGGACGACCTCAATTGTCTTTTTTTCAATTTTTTTAATGACATTTGGCCCATTTGGGCAAATATTGAAACGCCTTGTTTGGGGTATTCCATTTGATAATACTTTTTGGTTGTTGTTAATTCCCGAAGTAATTGCGTCATTAACAGTCGGTATTTTAGCAACTCTATTGATCCCTTCTCAGCATCAGGTCATCGGTCTCAATTTTCTCCGGCGCAGATTACAGAAAGAGATCAGCATCTCCATGCTGCTAAAACTGCTCGGCTGCGGTTTAATTTACGCACTCTTATTTTTGGTTTTTCAAATCACATTTAACGAGAGTTTTTCTGCACCATTCTGGTTAGGGCGTATAGAAGAGTTTTTAGCATTACCGGCTCTGTCGGCACAATCAAAAATCCTTCTTTTGTGGGGACAAGGTATTCTAAATACTCTGGTAATTCTACCTTTATTCCTGGTTTTTTTCCGTGAGAAAATGGAACTGATTGTGGTCTTTGGTTCATTGACTTTTGTAGTAGCAGAATTTTCACCAGCTTTTGCCAATTTCCAGCTAATTGAACCACTGTTGCTGATCGACCAGGTTTTCATTGGATTTTGTCTGCAGTTCCTGTTTGTAGTCTGCACAGTTTTTTGTTTTGGACGTAATGTGTTTAACAAAACAGAACAAATTTTCAGAGAAAAACCTTAACCTCTAAATTAACAACCGGACAACAAATGAATTTATTTGCAGAACGAAACTCATGGATCGACACAGAAAACGCATTCAAAATTGGGCCGCATATTGTTCGTGTAGAACAGCAAAAAGGAGCGGTGATAAAATTGAATTTGGGAGAACCGGATTTTTCTGTACCAAAACATATAAAGGATGAAATAAAGCGGCAGTTGGATCTTGATAATACACATTATTGTGATCCCAAAGGCCTGCTTTCTTTACGAACAGCAATCAGCAATCAGGTCAACGAAACACGAGGACTGCAAACAAATCCGGAACAGGTGGTTGTCTTTCCGGGAGGCAAACCTTCAATTGGTTTTGCACAGCAGGTTTACTGCAATCCTGGAGACGAGGTGATTTATCCAAGTCCCGGATTTCCGATTTATGAATCGTTCATCCGTTATGTCAATGCGATTCCGGTCCCTCTGCATCTTGACGAATCTGAGAATTTTACTTTTTCTCCTGCAGATCTAGCTCACAAAATAACAGCCAAAACAAAATTAATTTACATCAATTATCCATCCAATCCAACTGGTGGAGTTGCCTCAAAATCACTGCTTGAAGAAACGGCTCGAATAATTTTGGAGCGTTGCCAGCCGGATGTTCGAATTTATTCAGATGAAATTTACGAAAAGATTATTTTTGACGGTCAACAACACCACTCCATTTCCTCAATACCGGAAATGACAGAACGCACAATAATTGCCAGTGGTTTTTCAAAAACTTATGCCTGGACCGGTGGGAGAATCGGCTATGCAGTTTTTCCAACAGTTGAAGAGGCAGAGGTTTTTAAAAGACTGAACATCAATTATTTCTCCTGCGTTCCGCCCTACAATCAGGAAGCTGCCAGAGTTGCTCTGGAAAGTCCACTTTCAAAGCAGTCCGTGAAAAAAATGGTAGAGACTTTTGAATCACGCAGAAATTTGATTTTGCAGCAAATAAATGAAATTCCGGGGATTAGCTGTCAAAAACCAGGAGGGGCATTTTACTTGTTCCCAAATATTTCAGGAATCTGTGAAAATTTAGGCCTGATTGAAAAACACCACAGCCTTCCGGCAGAAGAGCAAAGTTCTCCGGCAAACATCTTCCAAATGTTTGCACTCTATGAACATCAGATTGCAGTTTTGGACCGCAAATCCTTCGGAAAAATTGGTGCAGATGGGAAACACTTTCTACGTCTTTCTATTGCAGCAGAACAATCGGTGCTTGAAGAAGGAATCCTGCGTTTAAAAAATGCCGGCGAAGATACTAACGGACTGGACAGGTTTTTACAAAAACGCCCGGATTTGACTTCAGCGTGAGAACATTATTGTAGTTTGTTGCCATTGTAACTGACTCATGCTGGAATAGAAAAACTTATTAGAACTTTTCAGCTACGATTTGTTAACAAATATCCAAAAAAATAAAAGGGAATAAATGCAGGAAATTCATCATTACGACATAGTTGTTATCGGATCCGGACCAGCTGGAGAAAAGGCCGCCTTGCAGGCCAGTAAACTTAAAAAACAGGTTGCACTGATTGATAAATCACCGCATCTGGGTGGAGCCTCACTTCACACAGGCACAATTCCCTCCAAATCTCTTAGAGAAACGGTAATGCATTTAGCACTGCTGCGTCAGCAAACACACGGAATTGACATTAGATTTAAAGAAAATTTGACCACCCGGGAGTTGATGTACCGTAAAGAAATTGTGATCCAGGATCAGGAGAATTCCTTACGTCGCAACTTTGAAAAAAATCAGATCACGGTTATCGAAGGAATACCACGCTTCCAGTCTGCAACCATGCTGGAAATCACTCCTGCAGACAGCAGCGAAAAATATGAAATTACTGCCGACTATACGATTATCGCCACTGGATCATCTCCACGAAGACCAAAATGGGCTCCTTTTGACAACGAATGCGTCTTTGATTCAGACACCATTCTTGACATCAAACATCTGCCCAAAAAAGTAACTATCATTGGTGCCGGGGTAATCGGCTGTGAGTACGCTTCTATTTTTTCAAAAATAGGTATTCGAGTTAATCTCATTGCACGTGACCGTAATATACTGCCCTTTGTAGATCGTCAAATTGCAGAAAATTTAATGTACCAGATGCGTAACCAGCGTGTTACTTTGCGTCTGGGAGAAAATGTTGAGGGCATAGAAAAAATCAATACAGATGAAATACATGTAAAACTGGAAAGCCAGAAAATTTTACCCTGCTCTACAGTTCTGGTGGCAGCAGGGCGTTTTGCTAATTCCGGTGGTCTGAATCTGGATAAAGTAGGAGTAGAGTTGGGTAATAACGGATTAATCAAAACCAATGAAAATTTCCAGACAACTCAACCTAATATATTTGCGGTTGGAGATGTGATTGGTTTTCCGAGTCTGGCATCCACCTCCATGTCCCAGGCCCGGATTGCCGTTTTGCACGCTTTTGGTCAACTTGAATCTGAAAAAATGCCCAAGGATTTACCATTAGGTATTTGGACAATTCCGGCAGTTTCTATGGTGGGAAAAACGGAAGAAGAATTGACTGATGCCTGCATTCCTTACGAAATCGGTATTGCTCATTTTAAAGAAATTTCCCGCGCCCACATTATGGGTGAAGAAGAGGGAATTCTCAAACTGCTCTTTGATCCGGAAACACTCAAAATACTGGGGATCCACATCATTGGACCGCACGCCTCAGAATTGATTCACCTGGGACATTCAGTGATGTTTTATGAAGGTACAATACAATATTTCATGAACACAGTTTTTAACTCCCCAACACTTGATGAAGCCTACCGTATTGCAGCTTTTAACGGCATGAACCGGCTGGATCACGAATCACTCTAAATCAAGCTCCGGACAAATCTTACTTCATGCAGTAAAAGTTTTTCGATAGGCAAACAAACCCGCCGAGCCACCGGTGTGTAGAAAGACCATGTTTTCGTCTTTACGATATTTTCCTTTTCGTACAAGATCAATCAGACCTGCCATCCCTTTTCCGGAATAAACCGGATCCAGCAGAATCCCTTCTTCACGAGCCAGTAGCTGCACGGCTTCAATCATTCCATCTGTCGACAATCCGTAACCAGGACCGACGTAGTCACCATTCGCAACAACTGATTCACGTTTTATACTGCCGGGAATTCCGAGAAATTCTGCAGTTTTTTCGGCCAGCGCAAATACTTTTACCTCCTGAGTTTCTTTGTCTGCATTTACACAAATTCCCAAAACCGGAATACCACTGCGCGTTCCTTCCAGGCCTGCCAAAAGTCCGGCCTGTGTTCCGGCACTCCCGGTAGCAGTAACCAGATGATCAATCCTTAAACTACGATCATTAGCTTGTCCCACTAGTTCCATGGCACAATTTACATAACCCAGCGCACCGGTCGGACTCGAACCGCCGCCGGGAATAATATAGGGATTGCCGCCGTTTTTTCTTATTTCAGCAGCCGTTTCTTCCATGGCAGCATCCATATCAGTTCCGGCTGGAACAGAAAGTATATTTGCACCAAAAAGTCGATCCAGCAAAACATTCCCGTTTTCAAGATAGTCCGGATCTTTGCTGCCTGTACGGTGTTCCAGCAAAATTTCGCAGCGTAAATCTAATTTTGAGCAAATTGCTGCAGTCTGCCGAACATGATTTGATTGTGTTGCGCCTTGAGTAATAATTGTGTCTGCATTTTTTTGCAGTGCCTCCCCCAGCAGAAATTCCAATTTACGTGTTTTGTTTCCTCCAGTAGCAAGACCGGTACAGTCATCGCGTTTAATAAAAAGCTGTGGACCGCCAAGTAGTTTACTCAAGTTTTTGAGTGGTTCGAGAGGAGTCGGCAGGTGCGCAAAATGGAGTCGTGGGAATCGTGAAATATGCATATTATTTTTTGAAACAAGGTTAAGCAGTTTTAAGCAGACCCAAGGCCTGCTTGTGTAATTCCGGAGATGCAGTCGCAACCAGGCAACCATCCCATTCGTCATCAAAAGAGCTGTTACCATTCCAGTCGCTGATCAATCCGCCCGCTGATTCGACTACCGGAACAAGTGCCATTACATCATAATTTTTGAGATCTGCCTCAACTACCAAATCTATGTGTCCGGAAGCCAACAATCCATAGCTGTAGCAATCTCCACCGAATCGTACCAGTTTTGCCTGTGCCGCAATCTGATCAAAGTACGGTTTTTGAGCGTTGTTGAACATCGCCGGGTCTGCGCTGTAAAGAATGGACTGTTCGATTTTTTGCTGATTGGAAACTTTGCAGGCAAGCGGTTTTCCGTCAGGCTGATTAGGATAAAATATACTTTCTTTTTTCCTCAATCCGCACCAGCGTTCCTGAAGAATTGGTATATCAATCATTCCAATTTGCGGAATTTCCTGTTCCAGCAGACAAATCAACGTTCCAAATATTGGCATTCCGGCCACAAAACTGCGTGTTCCATCAATAGGATCCAGCACCCATTTCCATCTGCTTCCTGTTGGTTGATAACCGTGTTCTTCGCCGAGAATATCATGATCAGGAAATTTTTTTGAAATCATCTCGCGCATAATTGTTTCGGTCAGACGATCTGCAACAGTAACCGGACTGTCGTCGGCCTTATCTTCAACAGTCATTTTTGAACGAAAATATTTCCGAATTACTTTTCCTGACGCATCTGCAAGTTCATGCGCAAATTTGAGATATTCAGACATCCGGCTTTTGAAAGGGGAAAAAATTAATGGACTTTTTAAACAACTTTTTCTGCGACTGCGGGTTCCTTTTCCAGTTCCTCTACCATTGATTTAAGGAAGAAGAAAAAAGTTTGCAGAATGGAGTAAACAGGTACAGCCAACAGTGCCCCTGCTATTCCGGCCATATGTTCTCCGGTAACCAGGGCAAAAACAATCAGAGCAGGATGAATTTGTGCCGCGGTACCCATGATTTTTGGATTGAGAAAATTTCCTTCAATAAAATGAATTATTAAAATCCATAGAAGCCCCAGCAGTCCCGTACTTAATGAAATTGTCAGTCCCATGATTACAATTGGTATACTCGAAAGGATCGTGCCGAAGATGGGAATTAATGAAAAAACCATGGCCACAAGGCCAAGTGTGAAAGCGAAGGGGACTCCAATTATCATCAAACCGATAAATGTCAAAATCCCATTAACCAGGCAAATAATCAGTTGACCTCGTACCACTCCATTTAATCCTTTATCCAGACTTTTGAGCAGATCACTGTAACGTGTATGATACTGCAAAGGCACAAGAGAACGCCAGAAAGAAAGAGTACGTTCGGTATCCACCAAGATAAATGCTGCAACCATAAAAGTTAAAAACAGTGTAAAAACTGAGCCAACCACTTGTGAAATCAGTTGGCGGCCAAGTCCGAGAAAGCGGACCATATTGGCTTTCAGCTTGTCCACACCTTCCTCTGCCAAAAGAGATAATTGAGTTTGCATATCTAATGGAACATTGGGTTTTTCTTCAATTCCACTTTCGCGGCCTGACTTACGATGCGGAACTATCTCGATTCGATCTGAGTCAAGACCCTTTATTTCATAAGTGTAACTATTCAGAATTTTCAGCAATTCTCCGTTTTCCGTCCAAATTTCTGTGGATTGATTTTTATCTTCAATCTTTTCAATAACCGGCAGCGGTTCCACTTCATCAGGTTCAGGAAAAAGAGAGGCAATACTGCTTATTTTTTCATCTAAAACCGGCCCCCATTTTTTTGATATTTTCGTCACAGCTTTGGGAAATTCTTGAATCATGGAACCCATTTCTGCAGAGACTTTGGGCACCACATAACTTCCGCCACCAATAAGTACGACTAAAATTACAAAATAAACTAGCAGGACTGCACCTCCACGAGAAATACTGTGCGAACGGATTTTTCTCTGGTGAAGATTGTCAATCACCGGAGCAAGTACGTATGCCAGAAAACTTGCCAGTAGAAAAGGAAAAAGAATTTTATTCAAAAACAAAATTATTCCCAGCAGTGTGCCCAGCAAAATAAGAATAACCAGTGTACGGCCTTTTTTACCAAGAAATTTAAGCATATAAAATGAAAGATGTAATTTAAACTGTAGAAAGACAAACAGATTCAAACAAATCAGGATACACTTTTTGTTTGATTTTTCAAGCTGTTTCGGCTATTCCCTTTGCGGTCCGCCCATAGCGCTAGGTTGATAATGACGCAGGAGATAACACAGTGCGTTGCCCAAAACCTTTCGGCTGTGCCCGGGCATTACAATACTGGAAACAGAACCAAGCCGCAGAGCTTCTTCCGGATTGAGCAATTCCCTCTCATAACGTAAAGTCAGTTTTGCCATTGCCTTATCTCGAACAATTGCAGCTTCATGTTCCTCCACTCCGGAATCAAGACTTTGCTGAAAATTTTTCAGAATTTCTCGAAATTCATCTTTGTAAACATACTGTCTTCCAGCCGGACCCATCACAGCAATTCTTGCACTTGGCAGGGCAAAAACAAAATCACCGCCAACGTGATAACTGTTCCAGGCACAGTATGCCCCTCCAAAAGCATTCCTGACTATCAGCGTCAGTCTGGGTACGCGCAAATCCACGATTGCATCCAGTAGTTCCCGACCTGCCTGAACGACTCCCGCACGTTCCTGCTCAGAGCCCGGAGCATAGCCACTGACATCTTCAAGAAAAATAACCGGAATGTTGTAGAGGTTGCAAAATCGAATAAATTTTGCACCTTTTCTGGAGGATTCTGTGTCGATGTTTCCGGAAGCAAAAGCGCTGTTGTTGGCAATGAAACCAACTACATTGCCACCCATTCTGCCAAATGCCGTGGTCAGTTGTTTTGCCCTGACTTCCTGAAATTCAAAATAATCTCCATAATCAACAAGCTGCTGCAAAAACAGTCTCATATCAAAAGGCGTGTTGAAACCAGTAACTGGATTGGTGAATGTTTTGTGGAGCAGAATTGCTTCCTCTTCGACATACTCGTCCATTGATAAAGAGGTTGCACGAAAAGGAGGCGCTGTGTAATTATTGTCAGGCAGATAACGCAAAAGTCTCAAAGCAGTGCGCAATGCTCCCAATTCATCCGGAGCAGTCAAGTCAACCACACCGCTTTTACTGTGAACTTTCGGACCTCCCAAATCATCGGCAGTAATATCTTCACCAAGCGCCTCACGTACAACGTCCGGGCCGGTTAAACCAAAAAAGGTATTTTCAGGCTGTATCACGAAGGAACCCTGCCGCGGCAGATATGCTCCTCCTCCGGCATTGTAGCCAAACATCAGCAGGATCGAAGGCACTATACCGCTTATTTTACGCATGGCCGAAAATGCTTCCGAATATCCGTCAAGCCCTCCCACACCAGCCGGCACATAAGCTCCTGCGGAATCATTCATACCAATTAATGGAATACCGTGCTCTCCCGCCATCAAAATAAGGCGCGCAATTTTGCTTCCGTTTGTTGCGTCCATTGAACCTGCACGAACGGTAAAATCATGTCCGTAAACCGCAACATCGCGTCCGTCAATGTTGAGAATTCCAGTCACAATTCCGGCACCGTCCAGTTCCGCACCCCAGTTTTGAAAAGTAATGTGGGCTTCGGCTGTAGTCAAAACTTTGATTCGCTCCCATACTGTCATCCGCCCCTTGCTGTGCTGAACACGAACCCGTGATTCACCACCGCCCTGCAAAGGCTTTTCCAGCAACTCTTCACCACGCTTCAGCATCTGGTCATAAAGCATTGCAGGAGTTTCTTTTTCAGAAACCTTTTTAGATGTTTTTGGATCCAATGGATTTTCGAGATTTAATTTTTCCACAGCTCAGCATCAAAATAAAAGGGGCCACTTTAATAAAATTAACTAAACAGAACTTTAATCCCAAATCACTTGCAAAGCAAGTTAAACTATAGTGTTATCAGCTAAATTATAATTTATCATTTCTACTGTGTAATAATAATGAGCATAATTTTCATGGGAACACCGGAATGGGCAATCCCTTCTTTACAGGCAGTTTTGGATTCCGGATCAGAAATCAGCGCCGTTTTTACTCAGCCGGACAGGCCGGTTGGACGCAAGCGGGTTCTGACTCCGTCATCCATAAAGCAATTTTCACAAACTCAAAAATTGCCTGTTCATTCTCCGGAAAAAGCGGGAAATCCGGAAACACTGGAATTGGTGAGATCATTAGCTCCGGAACTGATTATAGTATGTGCTTATGGACAAATTTTACCACATTCTTTTTTAGAGATTCCCAGGATCGACTGTTTCAATCTGCATTTCTCTTTTTTGCCGAAATTGCGTGGAGCCTCTCCGGTACAGGCGGCAATTACTTCCGGACTTGAAACAACGGGTGTATCTTTACAAAAAATTGTTTTGAAACTTGATGCAGGCCCCCTGGTTGCCGCTTCCTACCCCGAAAGCATTCGTCCGGATGACACAACTCCGTTACTCGGAAGCAGGCTGGCAGAAATTGGAGGACAGCTTATTCGCAATACTTTACCAAAATTGCTTGAAGATAATTTCACCACTTCAGAGCAAAATGAGGGGGAGGCAACTTACTGTAGAATCATCAAAAAAGATGAAGGTCGAGTACGCTGGACTGAAGAAACGGCCCGCGAAATTGAACGTAAATTACGGGCATTTACACCATGGCCAGGAATTTTTACTTTTTATAGCATATCCGGAAAAAATGAAAACAAACGCAGGATTCAGTTGACAAAAGTTGAAGTAGTGAATGAAAGCTTTGAGTCGGGAAAAGTTTATCCGGAATTGACCGTGGGCACACGTACCGGAGGTTTGCGAATCTTGCGTCTTAAACCGGAAGGCAAACAGGAAATGGATGCAGATTCATTTTTACGAGGAAACCCCCAAATCGTGGGAACAGTTTTGGAATAACAGCTTGTAAAGAGGTCAAAATACCGGTTGTTAATTTGTTGACACTTCATAATTTGAATGTTACGATTCGCTCAGAAATTACATCGTTGAACTGACTAAATGTAAATATTAAACTTCAATAAAATTAAATCCATGAAAGAAATAGAATTCTGGTTCTCCATCGGCAGTACCTACACCTATCTTTCGGTTACACGCCTCAAAGAAGTTGAACAAAAATTTGAAGTCAAGTTTTCCTGGCAGCCTTTCAGTGTGCGAAAAATAATGCTCGAGATGGACAACGTACCTTTTCCTCCAACAAAGCAGGTAAAGGCGGATTATATGTGGCGGGACATCGAACGTCGGGCACAAGGCTATGGATTTGAGGCTAAAGTTCCTGCTCCTTATCCGCTGAAGGAGTTCGATCTAGCAAACAAAATTGCGGTAATTGGAATGCAGGAAGGCTGGTGTTCCGATTACGTCATAGCGACATACCGGCGCTGGTTTGTTGCTGGTCTCGAGCCCGGAAGTGAACCAAACGTTTCAGAAAGTCTCAGGGAGATCGATCAGGATCCGGAAAGAGTCCTGGAACTGGCTGCTGATGAAACAATTGCTAAAGCCTATCTAAGTCAAACCGAACAAGCACAGTCAAAACGTATTTTCGGCAGCCCAAGTTTCATCGTTGATGGTGAACTGTTCTGGGGCGATGACCGTCTGGAGGATGCAGTGAATTGGGCTCTCAGTTAAGTCACTTAAGTCAACGGCTTACCCCATTTGATAAAGAGTAAATAAATGGAACGAAAATTAAGCACCATCTTTGCTTCCGACGTAGTCGGTTATAGTAAAATGATGGGGAATAACGAGGAGAAGACCCTGGAGATTTTGGGGGAGAGAAGGGAGGTAATAGACAGTGCAATTACCGACTATAATGGTATCATTTTCGGCAGTGCGGGCGACAGTGTGATTGCTGAATTCGGGAGCCCTGTCAAAGCCGCCGAATGTGCCGTTCAGATACAGGGTAAAATGAAAACCATGAATGAAGATATTCCTGAGGATCAGCAAATGATTTTCAGGATAGGAATAAATATCGGGGACGTGATGGTCTCCAAAGACAATCTTTTTGGAGATGCGGTAAATGTGGCGGCCCGCCTTGAATCCGCAGCACAGCCCTCAGGAATCTGCGTTTCAAAAACTGTCTTTGATTTGATCAATCAGAAAATTCGGGTTTCCTTTGAAGATGCTGGAAAACTGGACTTGAAGAACATTGTAGAGCCAATACAGGCTTATTTCGTAATTCAGGAAAAAGGAGGTGTTCGTTTTAACCAATACGAAGATTCGCCCCAAATCAAGGTTGAAAAAGCCGAACAAGGTTCACTGGCAGTAATGCTTTTTAAAAATCTTAGTAAAGACGAGGATCAGGCATATTTCTGTGAGGGATTTTCCGAAGACCTCATTACCGTGCTTTCAAAATATAGCAAACTTTTGGTTGTCTCAGGCAATGCCAGCTTTACCTACAGGGACAAATCGAAAAGTCCCAAAGAGATTGGAAAGGAACTTGGAGTGCGCTACATCCTTGAAGGAAGTGTGAGAAAACTGGGTCAGAAGGTCAGGATCGGAGCCAAACTAATATCTGCTGATCGTGAAAATACAATCTGGTCTCATAATTTCGATTTCACTATTGATGAAATGTTCGATATTCAGGATGAGTTAGTCGAAACAATCGTCTCTACCATCGTTGGACACGTGGATGATGAAGAAGTAAAACAGTTGGTGCGTGTCAAGCCTGAGAATCATACAGCATATGATCTCGTACTTCAGGGACTTGAGTATCACAGGAAAAGCAATGTTACGGTGGAGAATGCTAAAAAAGCTGTTGAATTCTTCGATCAAGCAATTGAAGTTGATCCTAACTGCGCACGGGCCCATGCCTGGCGGGCCTGTTCCTTATCAAATTACGTTGGCTGGCGCCCAGACGAGTATGGCGAAGACTGGATTGATCAATGTGCTGATTCTGTGATTCGTTCACTCGAAATCGACCAAAACGATCATGAAGCGCACCGGATCATGGGAGCTATATCACTGGTTAGAGGTGACTTCGAACTTGCCCGACACCATCAGGAAAGAGCCATGGAACTTTGTCCCAGCGACGCATACATCATGGGCAAAAACGCAGCTCTGCTTGTATATCTCGGTGAGCCCGAAAAAGCACTTGAAATAGTCCAACATGCCATGCGCATCAATCCTTTTTGTCCCGATGACTTGTTTGTCGACGAAGGGATGTGTTATTTCTGGCTGGGAAAATACAGTGAGGCCGTAAATTGTTTTAGAAAAATGAAAACACCAGACCGTGAAAGTATTTTCTACCTCACAGCTTCACTCTCTAAATTGGGGGAAGGAATAAAATCAGCTGAAACTTTGAAGCAGGCATTCAAGATGACGGATCTGAGTGTGGAAGATTTTTTACTGACACAGCATTACCAGAATCCTGAGCTCAAGCAGGAACTTCGGGAAATTCTGGAATCCATTCCAATCTGAACAAAATAAACTGCCCCGCATAAGCGATCCTTCAGAAATCATTGAAAAATCCTTTATCAGCCATCGTGAACATAACACTTACTCTTTCCTCTGCCACGCGTATAGTCGATCGAGTCGAAATCAAGACTGAATCCGCTGTGAGTTCAAAGGTATATCGAAGATTCCCATGGGATACTGGAGGAGTTCTGCGTGCGATTTGATGCGCTTTCATCTGGTCCTTACAGACGTTTCTGGCTTGGATCCATCGCCTCAGTAGGTAGTACGCAGCTTTATTTTGTAGGGATGGCATGGCTTGTTTTCGAACTCAGCGATTCTGCACTCGATCTCGGCCTGCTTGGTGCAGCAACTGCCGTACCCACCATTCTTGCAACTCTGGTTGGTGGTCTGGTTGCAGATCGAATAAACCGCCGCTCAGTTTTAATTTTGACCACTGGGACTTCTGCTATACTGCTGCTTATACTGGCGGTACTGGATGCCACTGAGCTAGTGCGGGTTTGGCACGTTCTCTTAATTTCAGCCCTGCTTGGATTGGTACAGGGTTTTGATTTTCCGTCGCGCTCTTCGATTTTTCCAGCACTGATTGAACCAAAACAGATGATGAGCGCCGTTGCATTAAATTCTATCCTTTGGCAGGGATCACGTATGATTTTTCCGGCAATTGGAGGACTGCTCATTGCACTGACCGACACCTCACTAATCTTTGTCATGTGTGGAATTGGTTTCATAACAATGGTTATGGTACTGTTTTCAATTGAACTGGAGCAGATAATTCAGGATAAGACTGACCCCTGGCACGAGTTTAAAGATGGAGTGAGATATGTTCTTCACCAACGATTGTTCCTAACCTTGATCCTGTTGACTTGGATCTCCATGTTTTTTGGAACATCTTTTGTACAGATCATGCCGATCTTTGCTGACATATTACATAGTGGAGAACGCGGATATGGTTTATTGATTTCGGCAACCGGGCTCGGTTCAGTAACCGGGAACTTGTTCATATCTCACTTTCAGCAATCCCGTCGACTGGGGTTGATGATGTTATCTTGCGCAGCGTTGGCACCATTCTCACTGGCAGGTTTCAGTCTGGTTACAGGGACATTGGCCAATGCGGCCGGGGCATTTTGGCTTGCCTGCTTTTTCGCGGTTTTGGCTTCAGCCTTTAGTTCAGTCTTTCTGGTTAGCTCCATGACAGTTTTACAGCTCAAAGTACCCGATAATTTGCGCGGTCGCGTGATGGGAATTCACAGCATCACTTTCAGCATGATTGCACTCGGCGGACTTGCTTCCGGAGCCCTGGCTACAAAATTCTCAGCCCCGGTTGCCGTGGTTATAGGAGCGGTGGTAGTGCTGTCATCAGTAATCTGGGTGACGATTCGACAGGGAGAAATAATCAATCTTGATGGCAGTCAACTATGAACATGCACAAAATCAGATCAATAACTTTAATATTTGGAAAATATTTGCAGATGAGTTAAATTCGAAGCAAGTTATCACCCAAACAGTATAATCGAAAATAAGTCTATCCAAGTGTTCTCACCTTTGAATATCAGCAGCCGTATTACACTCCAGGACGGTAACAGCATGCCATTGTTTGGACTTGGAGTCTGGGCTGCCCAGTCAGGAAAAGAGACTTATGATGCCGTTTTGTCTGCTTTAAACGCAGGATACCGGCATATTGACACTGCAGAAATGTATGGAAATGAAAAAGATGTTGGTGCTGCCGTTAACGATTCGGGTTTAAAAAGAGAAGAGGTCTTTGTGACAACCAAGTTGTGGGACAGTGGTTTAGGCTATGATCATGCCTTGAAAGCATTTGATGTCAGCTTGCAAAAGATGAATCTAGATTATGTGGATCTTTACCTGATTCATTGGCCTGAAAAAGGATCTCAGCTTAAAATTTGGAGGGCCTTAGAAAGAATCAAAAAAGAAGGACGAAGCCGCTCTATCGGTGTCAGTAATTTTGCTCCAAGACACCTGAAAGAATTGCTAGTCGAAGGCAGTGAACATCCGGTCGTAAACCAGATAGAGTTGAGTCCTTTTTTACAGCAGGAACACATTTACTCATTTTGCCAAAAAGAAAACATTCACCTGACCGGTTATTGTCCGCTTTCAAGAGGAAATCGTTTTGATGATCCCAATCTTTGTCGGATTGCAAAAGAAATGAAAAAATCTGCTGCTCAGGTGATGATTCGCTGGGCTTTGCAGCGTGGACATACAGTTATCCCGAAATCTGTAAGTCCGGAAAGAATCGGAGAAAACGCTAATGTATTTGATTTCAATTTGAATAATGAGCAAATGAAAATTTTGGATGGACTGGAAGAAGGATTACGTTTTTGTCCGGACCCCGCAGTAACACAAATTTAGGATGTTATAACTTTATTTTGGAAAGTTACTCCTTGAAAGTCTAAATTCTTTAAAACAAAATATGCTCAAGTTAAAATTACCATTTCTTGAAAATATACCAAATGATGTTATATTATGTTAAAGAGAGTTTGCACAGGCCACCTCAACCCCGGGAAAGCCCTTTCTTGTAAAAAATACCTAATGATGATATATTTCCAATTCTGCTAACCAACAAATAGAAACCCATGAGACTTTTACTAAAAATCTTTATCTTCCTCCTTCTCTTGACTTCACCTCTGTCAGTTAATTCGGCAGAACCAGAAGTGTTGTACCTATGGCAAATATCTTCCGGTCATGAATGGGAGAGTTATGGAGATGAAAATGTTCAACAAAAATACGAAGGAATAACCTCAAACGGGGAACCTGATGGAAAGGGAATATTATCTTTTCCTGATGGTAAAAGAGTGACTGGTGAGTGGAAAAATGGGAACGAGTGGAACACCGACCATTTCAACAATGAAGGAAAACTCATAGGAAGGACTGCAAAAGGGAAGTATATTATAGGAGCAGGTGAGAAAATAAAAATGGTACTGTTTCTTCGAAAGGTGAGCGGTAGATGGGGTTGGCATGAGGAAGGTGTTGCAGGAAAGGATTATAAGTACGAAGGAACAATTGAAAATGGGAAACCGAATGGTTCAGGAATATATAATACACCCAGTGGCAACCAATATATAGGCGATTTCAAGGATGGGAAAAAACATGGGAGGGGGATTTTCACATATACCAGTGGATCTACGTATCAAGGTGAATTCAAGGACGGAAAAAAACATGGACAAGGAACTTTTACTTCGCCTAATGGGAACCGGTATGTAGGACAGTGGGAAAAAAGCAAAAAAAATGGACAGGGGACTTTCACTTATGCCAGTGGATCTATGTATCAAGGTGAATTCAAGGATGACAAACAACATGGACAGGGAACTTTCACTTGGAAAAATGGAGCAAAAAGAGTAGGTGAATTCAGAAAAGGTAAACTTTTTAATATTACTGAATTCGGCAAAAACGAAAAAATGATTAAAAAGTGGGTCCATGGAGTAATGGTTGTTGATAAGAAAAAAGAAAAGCTCTTGTTTCTTCATAATGAGAATGGAAAATGGATCTGGCTTGAAAGTGGAAATGAGAAATATGATGGAAAATATGTCGGATCAATTAATAAGAAAGGAATTCCAGGTGGAGCGGGAACTCTCACTTTTCCTGATGGAAACAAATATGAGGGTGAATGGAAGGATGGAGAAAGAAATGGTCGAGGAACATACACGTATAATGACGGTAACCAGTATATAGGAGATTTCAAGAGTGGGAAAAAACACGGGCAAGGTCTGTTCACTTTTCCAAATGGAAACAAATATGAAGGAGAATGGAAGGAAGAAAAGAGGCATGGTCAAGGTTCATATACCTGGGCTAACGGGGAGAAGTATGTCGGAGAGTTTAAAGATGGAAAATTTAACGGGCAGGGATCATTCACTTTCCCTGAGGGAGGAGAATTAGAAGGACACAAGTATGAAGGAGAATGGAAAGATGATAAAAAAAACGGGCAGGGAACATACTTTTTTCCTGACGGCGGTAAATTAGTGGGAGAATTCAGGAAAGATTCACCATGGAACATTACTGATTAC
Organism: SAR324 cluster bacterium SAR324-CTD7B; assembly: GCA_002082305.1. Lineage (GTDB taxonomy): Bacteria > SAR324 > SAR324 > SAR324 > NAC60-12 > Arctic96AD-7. Next base: position 5,542 of record LSNO01000036.1, on the reverse strand, counting down.
GATAAAAACGGCAAGATCAAAGGAAAGTATGTTAATGGGGTAAGACAGTAAGAAACCCGGGATATCCGGGGTACCTGTCCGGATTTTCACCTTCGTGATTATTAACTCCCCCGCTTGTTTAGCGATCTTACAACGCAGTCTTATTTCACACAATCACACCACACATTTCTTGGCACCTGAATACTTTTCTTGACGAGTGCTGTTGAGAATTTTATTCTCGCATTTGAAGATCACTATTCACAACCAATCATTAGGAGAACCCAATGTTTCAAAAATACAATGACACCCCTGCCGCAATCTGCCTAGGTATTTACTTTCTGGGGGGTATTTTTTATGTGTTTCAACTCCTGTTCATGACCGAGACATGGCTGGCTCGTTGGTGATAAAGAATAAATATTTTTTCAATGTAGTTAAAGGAATTTTCTTTAATGAGAAAGTGTGGATTTTCAAAAAAAACCTGAATTCAATAAATTAATAAAACTTCAAATTAGGATCAATCATGGAATTTAATTTTTCTACCAACAACAGCATGACTGAGTTCGAGACTCTTGATACTTCGTCAACTATCTACCTGGGATTTGCAAGCCAACCCGAGACCAACATCTTTTCTCAAAAATACTTTAGATCGCCCCATGCCAGTACTACCGAAAGCCTGATAAAGAAACTTGAACTGCTGGAGAGACCAAAAAAAAGGAATCTCAAGTCATGATGCACCTTGTGCAGGGATGGCCAACTTTAGATGTATCAACTGCTGCGATGGCCCTTGAAAAATATTTTATAAAATTTGCTGATTTCATGTTTTTCTGCAACCACCATCATTTCCTGTTCCAAAAAAGATGATTCATCAAGTAGTTCATCATCTGGAACAACTACAACCACCTCTGACGTCAGGAAACAGATACTCCAAAATACACTGACTGATTAACTGAAAAAATACTTTTTTTATAATCTATCTGGTAATGACTCCATATCACTGGTTGGCTCAACCTGTAAACCGACCATGTCTTACTTTAATACAGAAAATAGTTTCTACAACAAAATTTAAAATGTAGTTTCTGTGAAACCATACAATTCTAAAGTTATCCCAACAGTTGTTGATCAAACTTATTAAAGGAACCACATAGATGATTCGTATATGAAAAAACTATCTTTTCTTTTTATCATTTTTATCTTAATCCATTCCAGTGTTTCTGCGATTGAAAGACGAACAGAACAATTCCCCACAGATTTTGGCTATCTAACTTTGCCATTACCCTATGTAATACCTGGAGCAGGAATGGGACTTGGTTTTCTTGGCGGCTTTAACAATGTTCCATTTGGAAGTACAGAAACAACTCTTGATCTTTTTGCAATTCTCATTACTGGTGATATTGGAGGAGGCATTGTTTTAGCTACCGATGTGCCTCTTATTCCTGAAATGTTTCTTCTTGACGTCGGTCAGGGAAATTTTGATAAGGGGTCTTTTAGGTCGTATAGGGACAGGAGAATGAACTCGGATCCCGATGATTACGTCATAAGTGAACTTTCAGATACCCGCTTTAGATTTACTCGCTTAACTTTAACTTTTTTCGATCGGATGTTCGATGTTTTCACATTCGGGACGAATAACAAGTCCACTCTTTCAGCAATACGAGATAAGGAAGGAAAACTTATCTACGAGGCTAATCAAAGTTTCGAAGGAGATTCCAGGAGCAATGGCTTTCAGATTGATTGGACAGATGACCGAACCGACCCGCAAAAAGGGTTGAAGCTAATCTATACCAATACTGATTCTCCTGACAGTGCTTCGGATTCTCCAGATTATTTTGTCCAGAGTTATAATCTTACAGGCTATATACCGGTTTTAAGTTATAGTACTTTTGCTCTCAACTGGTACCGCTCTGGGGCAACCGTTCGTAAACAGGGAAATACTGACCTGGATTATCTGATTGCAAAAGAAACTGCCACATGCTTCTCCAACTGTGATTCCGAAACAATAGCACTGCTTGCAAAAAATCGACAGGCGACTAATCAGTACGGTTCTGCAGGCAGTTTAGGAGGGACAGAGAGAATGAGATCTTATGTTGGAGGTCGTTTTAGCGGCGCTCAGGTGGAGTCCCGAGGTGCAGAATTCCGTTGGAATTTGTCCGATGAAAAAACTGCCTTCGACTGGTATTTCATAAAAGATATTAGAACAGGATTTCAGGTGGCATTTTTCTATGAAGAAGGCACTGTGGCAGATAAAACAAGTGATCTTTGGAATGAAAAAAGAACTTCTGCGGGTATAGGAACAAGACTGGTGACGGGTTCAGGATTCGTATATCGTTTAGATTTTGCAACTGGCAAGGAGGGTGGTTCTACGATTGTTATTTTCGATTATCCATGGGGAACTTTTGGCCAATAATTTCTTAGTTATATTTTGAAACTGTTCCATATATTTTTCTGGTTCAGGTACAGCTCGGACAGTGTCAAGCAATAACCACTTCAAGTACTAATACCTATCGTAAAGTCAGCCACATCACCTCCTATGAGTAACCCCCACTAATTCTTCTCAGTCAGACACCATCCAAGTAAAATACCCAATTCTTGTAAAACAAACCGATTGATGTTATATATTGGGTTCTCCTAAACTAACCAATTGGGAAACCAAGTGAAACACCTACTCATTCTCCTCTTCCTCCTTCTTCTTTCTTCTCCTCTGTTTGGTCAGTCCACTTCAAAATATGAAAGTGTAGGTCAATGTGTTCTCCAAACAATGACAGAGAAAAAGTTGACTGGTAACGAAATGTTTGAGGTGGTCAAGGAAGAATGTGAGAGGATTTTAGGTAAGGTTAAAGGTAAAGGGAAGAAAAGACAAAAGGGGGTTTTGTTTTTTATTAATAGGAATAGGATAGTGGGATGGTATGAGGATGGTGATGAGGAAAAGGATGGGAAATATGTGGGGGAAATTGAAAATAGAAAACCAAATGGTCAAGGAACACACACATATTCTAATGGGGAAATATATGTGGGGAAATGGAAAGGTGGGAGTCCTTGGATTGGAACAAAATACAACAAAAACGGGAAAACCCTTGGAAAGTGGGTAAATGGAAAGTTTCAGTAAGTAATCACACATAAACAACCCAATCATTCCCCTGTGAGTAACTCCCACTAATTATTCACAGTCAGACAATCAACACAAATATTTGGTCATCCAGATAATCATTGCGGGAATAATTTACTAATTAATTAAACAAAAGTATGGGATTTACGGGATGGGTTAAATGAATCCTCCGATTTGTGAGGGTGTTTTTGTATATAAGATGCGGAAAGGTAATCTTATAAAATTATCATCCCTTCAATTTTGAAGTCTGGTCTCTTACTTTATTTCGTTGTGTATTTTCTGCATTCCAAGTTTTTGCACCTCGACCATTCATTACACCATTACGAAATTCACCTTCCACTATTTTCCCATCAGGATAAGTAATTGTACCTTTTCCATTTTCGTGTCCATCTTTAAAACCTCCTTCATAAGTTCTCCCATCACACCAAGTCATTTTCCCTAGACCATTAAATCTATTATTTTTGTATTTACCAGTATATTCTTTCCTTGAACCTGGTGAGTCATTATCACCATCTACTGACCAATTAAAAGTTCCTTTACCGTGTCTTTTCCCATTCTTATATGTTCCAACATATGTTGCACCATTAGGGACATAGTAAGTTCCTGTTCCGTGTGGGATCCCATTTTTTAGTTCACCATCCCAATATCTATCGGGAGGTTGTTCTGATTCTTTCTCGTTCCAATACCTTCCATTGTGGTATCTAATTCCTATTTCATCGGTCATATGACTTTCCTTTAATAATGTGTTACAAATTAATATTATTATAACATTTCAGGAGTATTTTTACTAGAACGTGATTTGAATTTACGGAAACCAAGTGAAACAAACCCCATCATCTCCTGTGAGTAACTCCCACTAATTCTTCACAAGTCAGACACCCTCCACAATCTTCCCCAATTCTTGTAAAACAAACCGATTGATGTTATATATTGGGTTCTACTAAAATAACCAATTAGAAAACCAATGAGGATAATTTGGGATTAAATTAATGCAGTTTTAATACTTTTGAAAAAGAACAAGAAGAAGGAATCATGAAAAATCTCAGAGTGACCATAAAGGACGATAGTGGGAAAGAATGTTCAATAGAGAACATCCGAACCTTCCAGAAACACCTTCAACTCTTCCATAAAACAGGAGACCGCATCCATGAAGAGAACGGACACTATTTCATGGTGGACGATTCCTTCCGTCAGAAGATAGATACATTGGTGAGAGAACTATCTGGATAATGGACTTTTAAGACAGAATGTAATGACAATTTCACGACCCAGAAGAAGAGAGAAGAAACTGAGAATAGTTCCTCTCACTGTTCTGTCTTTAAGTAGGTAATGAATGGATGGATGTTCACTCAATAATTTACCAGTAAATTCTACTCTTCCCATTTTCTCACCTTCCCATTTTTCAAGTCTTTTCCATCCATCTACTTGAACTACTCCCATACTTTTTCAATAACACAAGTTGGACATTGTCCAGAAACAACTTTACACCCATCAATTCTGGTGCAGATTCCTTCCACAACCTACCCACTTCCTTGTAAAACACCCCGATTGGTGGTATATATTGGGTTCTCATTTACTAATCAATGACATTTCCATTCAAACATATTCAATGAGTGCAGAAAAAATAACTCTCCAGCAACTCGAATCCTTTCTCTGGGAAACGGCAGACATTCTCAGAGGCAACATGGATGCATCAGAGTTCAAGGATTACATCTTCGGCATGATGTTCCTGAAGCGTCTCTCGGACTCGTTCGAGGAAGAGCAAGAAAAAGTCATTCAGCACTACCTCTCCACAGGCAAAACCCAGCAGGAGGCAGAAAAAAACGCGAGAAAATGTAATCAAAGTGTGGGGTTGCTTGCGCCCGAACGGGAACAGAAAAAAACGCGAGAAAATTAATTGTGGGGTTGAAAAAAAACGTTCGAAAATGCTTAACAGCGGTTGAAAAAAAATGGCCAAAATGGCAAAAATGGGGTTTTCCGAGGAACCTTTTGGGTCAAAAATCTCTACGAAGACAAATTTTTATAAATCAACCACTATGCCAAAGTTATACCATATTAAGTAAAGAATAGCTGTGGGTTAAAATTTCCGGCCACCCGGCCGCACGTGCACCCACAGAGCACAGTATTTCGTATATATTTTTATGTATATTTTGCGTTGTGGGCTCAAAAGGGTATATGTGGCCGATCGGCCGATATTTCGCCCGAAAAATTTTGTGGAGTAACTTCCACATGTCATCTCTAACATATGTTCGAATCAGCGTGATCGGATAAATAGAAAAAAAGTTATGCCAATTTCAAATTTGACTAACAAAAATGACAAAAAAAAGTGCACCAAATGTTCGTCTGCACGATATATATCGTGCAGCGGAGACAGCTGACGACAAAAACGTGTCAAAAATCCATACTTTTTGTCAGTCAAATTTCAAATGAGGATATCTCAGCGAGTTTTTATCCCCTGTC
>LSNO01000035.1 GCA_002082305.1 SAR324 cluster bacterium SAR324-CTD7B | reverse complement strand
GTCCTGGTCGGGCCGAACGAATGGCTGAACGGCCTACAGTCGCTTGATCCAAAAATTCCTTATCTCCTCAGTAATCAAAGCGGAAGCCTTCATTATTTAAGCTCAAAAACAATTCAACTGGAGGAGCAAGGTATCACTGTATTTGGTTATTTGTCTCCTAATTTTGTTTATCAAAATCAGAATGAGCCGCCGGTTATCTTGCCGGTAGGTCCGGAATTGTTAGCAGACTGGAAAGTCAAAATTAATAAAAATGCAGGATTGTTCCGGATCCTTTTATTTCGTGGAAATGTTGAAGAGTTGGAAAAATTTGAGCAATCCGGCTTATTTGATTTGATTGTTGCAGGAAGCAGCAATGACGATGAGTTGAATCAGGTTATGGTAATGCAGACAGGATCTAATTCTTTTCCTATGATTCCAACAAAAGGACAGGGGTTATTAACAGGTAAATTGACAAAAGCAGGAAAGTTAATTCCGGATAATCAAGAAATTGTTCCTGCAGATTTATCAGTAACCTGGCTGCGTCCAAATTTTGAGGATGCTCCGGAATTGGAAGGTACTTTCCGGACCTATGATGCAGCAGTGAAGGAACTGTTTTTCAGTAACTTGGACCGAATGGAACAACAGCGCCAAGAATCTCCATTTGTCGGAAATGCAGTCTGTGTCGGTTGTCATGCGAATGCTGCCGCAATTTGGAAAAATAGTCGACACGCACATGCTTTTGCAACTCTGGAAAATAAGGGAAAGCATTTTGATCCGGAATGTCTGGAATGTCATGTCGTTGGACTGAAACCATGGGTAGCTCCAACAAATGCTTCAGAATCAGTCCTCAAATTCTCGGGTAGAACAGGTTTTCTCAGTTCCAGTTTAACTCCGCATTTGAAAAATGTACAGTGTGAGAATTGTCATGGTCCTGCTAGAGCTCACTTGGAAAACAGTAAAATCCATCCTGCGAATAAAGAACCAAAATCGGCATGTGTGAGTTGTCACCAGGGTAGTCATTCCCCAATGTTTAATTTTGAAACTTACTGGCCAAAGATAAAACACTGATAGCTTTGTTCTCACAAACTAGGTCATCCAGCGGTCACGTTCTGTTTTAGCCTGGGCAAGAAGCTCAATTAACTTTTCTTTATCATTCCTCTTAATTGCATCCTCAAGCTTAGCCACAACATCTTTGAATGTATTCATACGAGAGAGCAGATTCTCTTGATTTTCCAGAAAAATATCTGCCCACATTTCAGGACTGGATGATGCAATACGGGAAAAATCTTTAAGACCCGCACCTGAATGACTCAGGGCCTCCGGAGTGCTGGAATCTGCGATTGCCTGAATGCTTGCGTAAGCCAGCAGATGTGGTAAATGACTGACTGAAGCAAACATCTGGTCATGATCTTCAGCATCCATTTCTGATACCATCGAACCTATTGATTCCCACATTTCACAAACTGTGCGGACAACATCCCGATCAGTGTCCATTTCAGGAGTAAGGATACAACGCTTACCGGAAAATAAATTTTCCTTTGCAGCAAGTGGTCCGAAGATCTCAGACCCAGCAATGGGATGCCCACCGACAAAACGAATTCCTGTGTAGACAGGTGTGCGCATCAACTGAAGAAGAGGGGATTTTACGCTGCCAGTGTCTGTTAGAATTACTGATGTAGAAAGATGGGGACGAATGTTTGAAAGCACTTCAGCAAAGGCTTTGACCGGTACAGCCAGCATAACCAGTTGTGCTTCGGCCAGTTTTGCGTCTGGAGCCTCAGCCAGATAATCAACTAAATTTCTGCTGCTGATTTCTGCCCTATATTCTGAATTGTTGTCATAACCAAGAATGCGCTTTGCCAATCCTAAACGGCGAACATCCATGACGAATGAACCTCCGATCAGTCCGAGACCAACTACGGCCAATGTATCAAACTGTCTGAATCCGGGGGCAGACATTTACAACTCAGCTTGATTTGAGAACAGTTCCACCCGGTGGTGCTAATTTGGTCAGGAATACTACCAAAGGACTTGCGACATAAATCGATGAGTAGGTACCGATTAACACACCAACGAGTAGGGCAAATGCGAAATCGTGGATAATTTCGCCTCCCAGTAAAAATAAAGACAGCACGACGAACAGTGTGGTTCCGGAAGTAATCAGGGTCCTGCTCAATGTTTCGGTAATGCTCAAATTGATAGTTTCTTCAAACGACTTTTTTCGGTATTTACCCTGATTTTCCCTGATACGGTCAAAAACTACAATGGTATCATTGAGAGAGTATCCTACCACCGTCAACAGGGCGGCAACGACAGTTAATGAAAATTCTTTGTCTAAAATTGAGAACATTCCTACAACGACAATCACATCATGTAATAAAGCTACTATTGCACTGACTCCCTGTCTCCATTGAAAACGAATTGTGATGTAAAGCAAAACCAATCCGAGCGCAATTAAAATGGCCTTTACAGCACTGATTTTAAGTTCGTCTCCGACTTTCGGTCCAATTGTTTCAATGCGGCGGATTTCGAGTTTTGGATGTTGCGGTTCAAGAATTTTCCGTAATTCTGAAGTCAGGTTCTCGCCTGTACCAAGCGGACTGTTTATGGGAAGACCAAGCAGGATTTCGTGATCAGCCAAATCTCCAAAAGTTTGCAGAACCACGTTTTTCATGCCATTCTGAGCAAAAAAATTACGCAGCTGATCCAGATTTGGTGGAGTCGAAAATTGAATTTGCACATTTGTTCCACCTCGAAAATCTATACCGTATTTCAAACCATTGTGTGCAACAATCGAAGCAACGCCGGCAAGAATTAGAATACCGGATATATATGCGGCTAAACGTTTGTAACCAAGGAAATCAATAAATTGACCGTCTTTAAAATTAAGAAACTGCATAGTCTTTCTGTAAGCTGATCTGCTGTGTTATGGTTAAATCAAATGCTAAGTGAGCGCAATTTAGTTTTTCGTAAATAAACAAAATCAAAAAAGAAACGGGTCACAACAATTGCTGTAAACATGCTTGCAATGATGCCCACAGAGAGTGTGACTGCAAAGCCCTTGATGGGACCTGTTCCAAATTGCAGGAGCGCAAGAGCGGCAAAAAGAGTGGTAACGTTTGCATCCAGAATAGTCCGGAAAGCCTTACCAAAGCCTTCCTGAATGGCTGCTCGTGGGTTATCAGTACGTTTGATTTCTTCACGAATACGCTGGAAAATCAAAACATTTGCGTCAACTGCCATACCTATAGTCAGCACAATTCCAGCCATTCCCGGTAAGGTCAGTGTTGCTCCAAAAGCTCCAAGAACTGAAATAATTAATAATACATTGAAAATCAATGCTGCTGCCGCAAAAACTCCGGCCAGCCGATAATAAAAAATCATAAAAATTAAAACAAGTGCGCTGCCGATCATTAATGACTTCAGTCCCTGATCTACAGAATCTTCTCCAAGGCTGGCGCCTACAGTCCGCTCCTCACGTATTTCAATTGGTGCAGGTAAAGATCCGGAACGCAGGACGATTTTGAGAGTGTCAGCTTCTTCTACTGTAAATTGTCCGGAAATTGAAGCTTCTCCGCCGGTAATTGCTTCCCGGATCACTGGCGCAGACTGTACCTTGTCGTCCAGTACAATTGCCATGTTTCTTCCAACGTTGCGGCGTGTGATTTTTGCAAAACGATCCGCCCCGATTGAATCGAATGAAAGTGCAACATAGGGTCTGTTGTCCCTGGAATCAATCCGGACTCTTGCATCTCTGATAAACTCGCCTGTCATTAATATCTTTTTATCTAAAACATAAGGCCGTTTGGAAATCAATTTGTTTGTTGTCTTGTCCCAAACCTCTTCATATTTGACGACTTCAGTCAGCCGGTTGTAGGTGCTTGGTGTGGCATTATTGTTGACAATTTGAAACTGCAAAATTGCCTGTGGGCCAATCAATTCGATTGCACGGTCCCTGTCTTTTAATCCTGGAAGTTGGATAACAATATTGTTTTCACCCTGTTTCTGTAGTGAAGGTTCGCTGATTCCCAAGCTGTCAATACGGTTCCGTAAAACTTCAAGTGCCTGACTCACGGAGTTCTCCCGTATAAGCTGGGCTTCCCCTGATTTTAGTTTTAGATAAGTAAGATCGTCCTGTACATTCATATCAAACTGCTCCAGGAAACGATCGTAGGGAGCAATTTCCAAATTTACTTTTTTGCCGGGCTCCATTTCCAGAATCAGGGAATTTGTTGCTTGACGTACCTCAACAAAATCCACCTGTTCGTCAATCAGCAAATCTTCCAGCTCAAGGGCTGTTCTGCGTAAAATTTCCTTAACCGCTTCATCTACCTGTATTTCAATATCAAGGTACATACCGCCTTGTAAATCAAGACCAAGATTTACCTTGTTGTCCACAGTCTGCGGATCAACACCCGGCTGGTAGGCCCTGTATGTTGGAAACGCATAATAAAGTGCTCCAAGCAAGACAATGAGTATGATGGATCCTTTAAGTTTAATGTCCATAATTTCTGGTTATAGATTTATTATTTTTAGGGCTAACTTTTTCAATTCTTCAGCGTTCTTTATTCCTTTTTTGCAACTTTTTTTCTTTAGAATCATCTTCTTTTTCATCCTTGTTTACACCGGATTATTTATCCATTCTGGAGACTTGCTGCCGCTCGATATTGATCTGCACCTTACTTGCAACTTCAAGTGTAATCCGGTCGTCTCCCACTTTTACTATTGTTCCAAAGATTCCACCGTTTGTGACAACCTTGTCACCCTTGTTAAGACTGTCTACCATTCGCTGGTGTGCTTTCTGTTTTTTTTGTTGTGGACGGATAATTAGAAACCAGAAAACTCCTAGGATTAATACAAGTGGGATAAATTGGAAAAAAGGACTCTGTGAAGACGCCTCTCCCGCGGATTGGGCATATGCAACTGATTCAAATGGAAACATCTAATTAACTCCTTTAAAGGTTTATGGGTAAATAAAACAATAAAGTATAGCACTTCATTAAAAATATTTCACGTCTAAATGCGCAATTTCCAAAATTTATTTATCTCTCATAAAATGTTGGAATAGCAAATAGTCTGATTTCAACACACCTCACGGCAGTTGATTTGTAAAGGGCTTTCACTCCTTCGGTTTCCGCAGCGTGTTGCTGCGGAAGCATACATCTGTAATCATAAAATTCGTAAAATCGAGTAGCGAAGTGATTCTCACGGTTGTTGCAGGGGCTTCGCCCCTACGCTTTCACGCCTTCAAAAAAGGGAACACTACTTTTCATTAATGAACTTGTAATAAAATTGTCATTCCCGCGGAAGCGGGAATACAGGAGTGGGGTTTATACGGCTGAATAAAACTTAAATCATAGATGGGTTAGGAGAAGCCCATTCCTTTCCCCTGCACGGCCTTTCGACGGCGCTTCACTTCGCCACCGCTCAGGCTCCGGAAAAGTTCGCCGGGGCTACCGTTCCGGAATTGTTCCTTGTCATTGGTTTCCCCCGCTAAGTATGACGGGGTTACAGTTCCGGAATTGCTCCCCCGCCTTTGTGCTTTCCCGCTACGGAGAGCGGGGCTACCGTTCAGATAAACTATCCTGTAAAATTCCTATCATAAAACTTCCCCTCTGCTGAAAGTGGGGTTATCTTAAATGAATTAATTATTGCTCATGCCGCGCCAAAAAGCGGTCCCGCAGGAGACGCAAACCGACTCCCCAGCGAAGAAAAGGTTGTGGAGGAAGCAGCATTGGTTTTGAGTTAGTTTGGATCAACGCAATTGAGTCGGTCATGTTTCCGCTGGCAAGGTTGGCAATTTCGGTTCCGAATAAAACGGCCAAACCAATTCCGCTGGCATTATAACAGCCTGCAGCGTACATACCGTATTCTACTTCTGTAAACACATGCGCGTTATTTCCGCTTATACAAATCGTACCCGACCAGGTGGATTCAAACAAATCACCACCAAGACGGGGAAAACGCCGTTTCAGTCCCTCTAAATGTTTCGCTTTACGGGTCTTTAAATCGGTGAATTTCATATTTATTGCCGGCCATGCTTCAACAGTGTTACGCATTAAAATCCGTCGATCTTTTGTTAAACGGACAGTGGCTCCCATTGATTGAACGGACAACACTCCCCATGGAGCCGGCCGGCCAATAGATTCATCTTCTTTTTCGGTCAATGGGCGAGTCATGCTGGCAGTCAGCGTGAGGGGGAATGTCCGATTCGATTTTACGCCACAACTGGCCATAAAACTATTCACCGTCACAATCAGTTTTTGACAGGTCACCTGCCCCGAGGGCGTATACAATTGGTAGCCTTCAGTATGGCTCCGTTTTCGCCAATTTAAGACCGGAGCATTTTCATACAACTCCACTTGTTCCGGTAAATTTTCTACCATACCACGTGCGAGTTTGGCTGGCTGCAGCAATATGCCGCCCTCCGTCCATAAGCCCATGCAGTAATAAGAACTGCCGAGTCGCTGATGCAGTTCTTCACCTTCAAGAATTTTATGTTTCAGTTCCAGCTCTGACAACAACTTGCTGAAATTCAGCAGTTTTTTCTCATGGTCCTTAACTGCTGTAGCATGAATTTTCCCATTTGCTTCCAGATCGCAGTCAATGTCCAGTTCAGCTACCAGCCGCTGAACTGCTTCCACTCCGGCATGTTTGATATCATACTTTTTCCGATACTCCTCAAGATTGGATGCAGAAAAATGACCTTCATTTAGAATCGAATCCACTAGAAATCCGGAATTCCTGGCACTTGAACCTTCGCCTGCGTTTTGGCCTTCTAAAAGAATTATGCGTGACTGAGGATGCAAAATCGACAATTGCCGAGCCGCGGCAAGTCCTGTGTAACCCGCACCAAGCACAACCCAATCCGCATGCTGTTCACCGGAAAGATAAGGCCGACTCTGGCGAGACGGCAGTTGTTTAATCCAACCGCAACTGTTGTCGTTTTTTGGTAGTGTAGAAATGATCTTAGCCGCCATTGTGATTTTATTTTCTTAGTAAGATGAAAACTCTAATTGAGGTATTGCGCAATACAGTTCAGGAAATTCTTGGCCGCAAATGTGCGTACCAGTGTTTTTCAACCCACTTGAAAAACCAGACAATACAAAAAGTGCAGCACAGATAGAAGAACCCTGCTGTGATGAACGACTCAAAAGGTACAAAATATCGGGCATTCACTATTTTTGCTGCACCAAACAGATCTACAATCGTAATCACTCCCGCAAGAGCACTGCCATGCAGCATAAAAATCACTTCATTGCCGTAAGCAGGTAAAGCACGCCGGAAGGAACCGGGAAGGATAATGCGGCGGTACATCGTGCTTTTGGACATGCCGCAAGCCTGGGCTGCTTCGGTTTCGCCGAATGGCGTTTGTTCAATTGCACCCCGTAATATTTCTGCAGTGTACCCCGCAGTATTCAGGGCAAAAGCTGTAATGGCACACCAATATGCTTCCTTGAAAAGTATCCAGAGCACGCTTTCACGAACTGCTTCAAACTGGCCCATGCCGTAATAGAGCAAGAACATCTGCACCAATAACGGTGTTCCCCGAAAGAAATAAATATAAGTCTTTGCAGGAAATCTCAATAATGAGGTTTTTGAAACTGCCATCAAGGCTAAAGGAACTGCTAATCCAAATCCTGAAACCAAGGCGATCACGACCAACTGGATTGTAACCCAAAGCCCATTCAAATAAAGCGGGAGATTGTCAATAATGACATTATAATCCATGATTCAAACCGTACGTACCCCAACACTATAACGGCGATTGGCCCAACGTAAACCAAGGTCAGAAAGTCCAGTGATGCATAAAAACAACAGGGCAACAACCAGGTAAAAGGTAAAAGGCTGGCGAGTGGCCCCTCCAGCAACACCTGCATTGTACATCATGTCGTGCAATCCAATCACTGAAACGAGAGCAGTCGTTTTGGCCAGAACCATCCAGTTATTTCCGAATCCAGGCAAAGCGTGGCGCACCATCAGTGGTAATGTAATGCGTAAAAATACTTTCCAGCTTGGCATTCCAAAGGCAAGAGCCGCTTCAATTTCTCCATGGGACACAGCCAGGATGCCACCGCGAAAAGTTTCGGTCATGTATGCTCCAAAAATAAAACCTATTGTGAGGGTTCCGGCAACAAAAGGGCTGATGTCTATGTAGTCCCAATCCAGTGAGTCTCCAATATTGTTGACAATGATTTGACCACCATAGAAAATAATGGTCATCAGTACCAAATCAGGAATTCCCCGGATCAAAGTAGTGTAAACAGTAGCAATGCTTCGGGCTATCCTGGATTTAGAGAGCTTGGCTATAGCACCAAATAAACCAAGAATGACAGCAATTAAAAGGGAAAGTAAGGCGACTTCTATGGTTAGCGTCATTCCTTCCAGAATCATCGGGAAATAGCCATGTAAATCAAACATTCCTGAATAATGTGAGGGAAAAAAGGGAAGGCCACGGAATCCTCGAATTCCGTGGCAAAATAAGAGAAAAATTCTAACTTTTTAGAGGCATCCACTGAGTATTATGGTAAACCTCAGCCAAGATAAATCTTAGTAAACGTCAAAGGCAAAATATTTGCCGTTAATCATATGATAAACACCATTAGAGCGAATTACCTTAATAGCTAAACTGAAAAGTTTCGCTAATTCACCGTCACTCTTGCGCACAGCGATACCGGCACCAACACCAAAATATTTGGGTTCGGAATAGCCAGGCCCTACAAACTCCCATCCTTTGCCTTTATCGGTTTTCAGGAAACCATCCTCCATCGCAATTGAATCTGCAAGGAGCAAGTCAACACGTCCTGCAATCGCGTCGAGATAGGCTTCATCCTGAGTCCCGTATCTCTTGATTTCAACGCTGTCACCAAACTCCGCGGTAATGAAGTTATCGTGAGTAGTCGCTCGCTGAACGCCAACTTTTTTGCCTTTCATACCTGCCTTGGAAATCGTGATACCGGAGCCTTTTTTGCGTGCAAACTTAGCGGGAGTGTTGTAATACTTGCCCGAGAAAGCGACTTTCTTTTTACGCTCTTCTGTGATCGACATTGATGCTATGATCGCATCATATTTGCGGGCCAGCAAAGCCGGAATGATGCCGTCCCAGTCCTGTGGAACTAGAACACATTCAGCACCAATTTCCTCGCATAGTGCCATAGCGATATCAATGTCGAAACCTACCAGGGTCCCATCCTTCTCTACCTTGCTGAATGGAGGGTAAGCACCCTCAACACCAATACGAATTTTATTCCATTCATTTGCGGAAACACTTGTTCCCAGCATCATCACGGCCACTACGGCCACTGCAATTAACTTTTTCATAAGTCACTCCATTTAGAAATGATTAACAATTTGCTGGAAAAACTTACTATAAATTTTTCCAGATTAAGCCTGAATGGCCTAATATTACTGCTCGACATATTTTGAAACAAACTGTCGAAACCGTTCTGAGGAAGGGTTATTAAACACTTCCCCTGGCGGACCGTCTTCTTCGATGCTGCCTTCATGCAGAAAGACCACTCTTGATGAGACATCCCTGGCGAAATCCATTTCGTGCGTTACCACAATCATTGTCCGCCCCTCTTCTGCAAGCTGACGTATCACGCGCAAAACCTCCCCCACAAGTTCCGGATCAAGAGCAGAAGTCGGTTCGTCAAAAAGAAGCATGTCCGGTTCCATAGCAAGCGCTCTTGCAATTGCAACCCGCTGCTGCTGGCCTCCTGAAAGGTGCGCCGGATGATAGTTAATCCGATCGTGTATTCCGACCTTATGCAACAATTCTTCAGCTCGCTCAATGGCTTCAATTTTGTCCATTTTGAGGACATGCACAGGCGCTTCGATTACATTTTCCAAAACCGTCATGTGAGACCAAAGATTGAACTGCTGAAAAACCATACCCAGCCGAGTACGAATACGTTCGACCTGTTTTAGATCTTCCGGAACAGTGACTCCATAGCGGTCCTGTTTCATGCGAATCAATTCACCGCGCACAAAGATTTTCCCGCTGGTTGGAATTTCCAGCAAATTTATGCAGCGTAGAAAAGTGCTTTTTCCGGAACCGCTGGCACCAACCATTGCAATCACGTCACCTTCACTAGCTTCCAGCGAAATGCCTTTGAGAACTTCTTCACTGCCAAAATACTTATGCAGTTCTTCCACCACCAGTGCAGTATTGCGGTTATCCAATTTCTCCTTTGGGGTTAAAGAATTAAAATTGTCCCAAACGGAACAAATTTCATATTATGCCCGGGCTTCCGTAAAAATCAAAGAAGTTCTCACAAACCGACGATTCACGCTAACTCTCAGTAAAATAAATGTCAAGAAAAATTATTAATCAAAGAAGATGCCTTCTTAAAAAGTCCTTTAACCGTGTAATTTCGAGCTAAAAAATGTGTCAAAAATACTCTAAAATTAGATTTAATTATGAACTAAGGATTTGTTTGAACTTCTTTGGTTTTTTAAAATTATTGAATCTCAAAGTTCATGTATCCGTCAAAAAGAGTAACGAAATGATACCTGAAACAAAAGACAAAGAAGCATGTGACTTAACAGTCCTGTTCAGTCTATTTCCGCAAGTTGTCCAAGTGTAATTGGTCTGATGGGAGAGCGAACCCTAAAATACCCAATCTCTTCTGGAGAAACTTTTTTTTCTTCTGCAATTATCTCAGAGACGGTAAGACCGCACATTCTGGCCTGACAATAACCCATACCACAACGTGTCATAGACTTAAGGCTGTCTGGATCTTTGATTCCCATCCGAACTGTTTCTCGAATTTCACTCACTTTCACTTCTTCACAGCGACAAGCAAGGGTTTTATCATTTTCTGGAACCAACCATGTCTTACTAGGCTGAAAAAGTTTGTCCAAAAAAGGACGGACATGCTTCTGCCTAGCCAATTCAATGCGGTGAGGTTGAGAAAGATTGTCTCTTTCAACTTTTGAAATTACCCCAAGCTGATAAACGGTTTCCAAAGCAGCTAAATGGCCTGAAACTTCAGATATTGCTGCACCTGCTACACGGCCACAGTCTCCTGCAATTGATACATGATCCACACTGGTATTCCCCCAATCATCGACTATCGGTTCCCAATACCTCTGGACATCATACCAGCGGTGTTCACATCCTAAATTTCTGGTTATCTGTACATTGGGAACTACCCCATTATGCAGAAGCAAAAGATCGGCTGTAACATCAAAGAACTTTCCCGATTTACCGATACGAACCTTTTCAAGCTTCGAGGCCCCCAAAGCCTCAATATTTTGTATTCCAGAATAAAAAGGAATACCAGCTTTTCGAATTTTCCATAGCAAAGATAACCCCCTAGTCAGATACTTATGAGATCTTAGAGCATTTGGTAATAACGGTAATGCTTTTAGGAGTGCCCCATTCATGCTGGTATCCAGAAATGCAGAGACGTGTACTCCAACATCAAGCAGGCGACAACCTATGAGCAACAACAAAGGACCGCTTCCGGCTAGTACAACTTCCCCATCTGGTATTAATCCAGAACTCTTGTATAGTACGTCCACTGCAGTACAAGGCATAACTCCCGGGATAGTCCAACCAGGCAGAGGCATGGGGCGTTCCATAGCGCCGACCGCGATAAGGAGACGTTTCGCTTGGCAATGCGAAATGACGGAATTACTTTTAGAGGCAGAAGCGGAAACATGGTGTATCTGCAGATTATTGTCGATTTGCCATACGGATCTATCAGTGAAGTAGTCAGCCCCACACTTTTTGAACCGCCTGACCAAGGAACTTCCGAATTCATACTCTTGACCTAGTTTACTGAATTCAGAATTACGCGTTGCCTCCAGTGATTCTATGTTACGGAAAATCTGACCTCCTGCGGAGGGCTGTTCATCTAGAACAAGAACGCTGAGTCCATGAGCTCGTGCGGTGATCGCAGCTGCCATTCCTGCTGGCCCTGCGCCAATTATAATGTAATCGAATTTCGGAGCTCTTATACTATTCACTCTTTGTTTTTTTGTTGTCTTTTTATTTTCATTGCTTCCCTAACTGGAATCATGCAAGCCAGCTGATTTGGAATTCCGTCGATTTCAATCAGGCATTCGAAACATACTCCCATCATGCAATAGGGTGCCCTTGGTTGTCCACTGACAACTGAAGATCTGAAAACCATATCCCCGCCAACCAGTAAAGCCGACGCAACCGTTTGCCCTATTTCCACATCAAGGTTCTTCCCCTCGAAAATGATACTGACAGTCTCATGCGATTCATATTGCTTCTTGAACATTGAACCTCTTAGGATGAAAGGCTGTAAATCCTAGTGGGATTCTTTCTTCAAGTATCCACTCAACAAGAATACTCGAATGAATTGAAGCCAAACTCACTCCACTGTGACTAGTTATTGCATGTGCGCCCGGGTACTGATCGGATTCCAAATAAACTGGCTTTTGATCAGGTGTAAGGACACGGAGAGCGGCCCAACTACGGATCAGTTGCAAATTTTTCAGACTTGGTAATATTCGAATAGCTCGCTTAGCAATGTTCTGGAGAACTTCATATGAAGTTTCTATATTGTAGCCAACAGCTTCATGCGAAGAACCAAGCATGAAGCTACCATCATAATTTTGTCTGATTCCTGCAGTAGGATAATTAAACACTCGGGAAGTACGTTCCGTCACAAGTATTTGCCCCCTTTCCGGTATGACGGAGACCTTCATACCCACCATCCTGGCTAATTTGGTTGTCATCAAACCACATGCAATGACAAGTTTTTCGGCGTTGAAACTATGCGTTCCCGTTTCTATCTTGAAATCATTTGAACTACATTCAATTTTTTGAACAGATTGTTCGGGTCTGAAACTCCCTCCTTTCTGCTGGAATGAACTGTTCATAGCTTTAAGAAGATTTAGTGGGTTTACACATCCGTCATGAGAACAGAATGAGGCTCCACTAACCTCCTTTCCAAGTTTTATTTTTGGGAGCATACCTTGCAGCTCTTTTCTACTAATCATTTCACAGTCATAACGACCGCTCCTTGATGCCTGACTCATTTCTTCAATAAAATTGACACGTTCTTGATGCTCTTCTTCTCCGAGACAGATTTCCAAGCCTCCTGTTTTTTCGTAGTTCAGATTAAAACCGGTCTCAGTCTCAAGATTTTCAGCAAACTCAGGCCACCTTTCTATAGCTTCAATACACCATTCAACATAACGCGGCATGCCCTTGCCTTTCCCCTGAAACCATACCAGACCGAAGTTTCCGCGAGATGCTGTTAGTCGGTTATCAACCTTATCAATAAGGATCACTTTTGCTCCCTTTTTTACCATTCCATAGGCTAATGAAACTCCAATAACTCCACCTCCAACAACAACAACTTCTGCATTTTCTTTAATCATTTAACACCAATGGGGAATTCCGGATTGGAGGTCATCAACCCGGATATTATTGATCGTCTGCACCAATCCATGCGAATTTACGGAAAACGTGTGACCCGGCAGCATTCCGGGATAATGGAAAGTGGAAAACTTTGAACCGTTTTCCTGTCTGACACTGAGCCAGCAGCAATGTCCATCCAGTTCCGGTGGTCCGTCTTCATTGTGGGCGATTACTGCAACAGAACTTTTTGCTGCAGGAAAAAGGAGGGTTGTGCAGCCTTCCGGAGAATGTTTCGCGGATTCCGGAATTGCGTCATCGGACAGTGGCAGATCACCACGGCAGTTCCAGATCAAGAGTGTTTCATACTCGACCTGTGCGCCTCTGGCCATTCCTTCAAGTTCCAAAACGTATTCTGGAAAAACACTTCGTGCCGCCGCGTCAAGCATTTTCAAATAGCTGCTGTCCTGCCATGTTCTCTCCGTTTCACGAAATTCTGCAAGCTGAAGTACTTGTTTTTGAATCGAATCGGCATCGGCTTGTTCAATCGCAAAACCGATGTCTTCCGGAGTTCCGGAAACTTCAAGTGTTTCAAGTTTATCCACAGACAGTAACAGTTTCAGAAATTTGAGTAAGTAGAAACGGTTGGTAAAAGTTCATACTTATCCTTTTCAAATTTAGTGGTTTGCGCTTGCAAGAATTGAATTTAGCAATACATCTGCTCCTGCAGCTACTTGTTCAGGCGTGGTGTTTTCGGCTTCATCGTGGCTGAGTCCTCCTTCGCATGGAATAAATATCATCCCTGTAGGGGCAATGTGGCTCATCTGACAGGCATCGTGACCTGCTCCGGAAACGATATCGCGATGACTGTATCCAAGAGATTCTGCAGCATTCCTGACTTTTGTAACACACTCTTCATGAAAATTGATGGTTGGGGCTTCCCAGATAATTGAGAACTCATTCTCAAGTCCTTCTTCTGAGCAAATAGAGTTGACTAAATTTTTCAAATCCAGATTTATGTTTGCGAGGATTTCTTCGTTAGGATGTCTGGTATCAACTGTGAAAAAGACCTGTCCGGGAATAGAGTTGATCGATGCAGGTTTAGTCTCCAGTCGTCCGACTGTACCTACTGCTCCCGGCTGCTTCAGCACAATTTCACGCAGTCCCGTTATGATTCGGGAAGCGCCCATGATGGGATCTTTGCGGAAGTGCATCGGCGTGGTGCCTGCGTGGGAACCTTGTCCATGCAGGGTAATGTGTGTCCAGTAAGCCCCCTGACCGCCAGTGACCACACCAATGCTTGTGTTCTCTGCCTCCAGTATTGGCCCCTGTTCGATATGCAGTTCATAATAAGCCCGGACCGGAAAACTCTTGCAGGGTGTATCACCCAACTGTTTTGTACGTCGTAACTCCTCCTCAACTGTAAAGCCGTCAGGATCCAGATGCGTGTAGATTTCGGACTGATCAAAAATTCCTGAAAAAACACCTGAACCCATCATTGCCGGATGGAAACGCGCTCCCTCTTCGTTGGTCCAGACTACGATTTCGACTGGAGATTCAGTTTCAATTCGGTGATCGTTCAGAGAACGGACAACCTCAAGTGCACCAAGCACCCCGAGAATTCCGTCAAATCTTCCTCCGGATGGCTGAGTGTCAAGATGACTTCCGGCCAATACCGGGGGCGCTTCCGGATTTTTCCCATTCCTGCGGGCGAAAAGATTTCCCATTGTGTCCAGGCGAAAAGTACAGCCTGCCTCATCTGCCCACTTCCGGAAGAGGTTGCGTCCCTCGATATCAAAGTCAGTGAGTGCAAGTCGGCGGCTCCCGCCGCGTTCTCCGGGGCCGATTGTTGCCATTTCCATCAGCGAGTCCCAGAGGCGTTCGCCGTTTGTTTTTAAAATCATTGCTTCCCGAAAAAATGATTAACTATTCAGACCAGCCTTTATAGTAAAAAACTGGAATCCACTTTGTTATTTCGACCGTAGGGAGAAATCTTAATGATATTATAGTTTTCGCCTATACAAGATTTTTCGCTTTGCTCGAAATGACATGGTTTTTTGACTATTTCAACGGTATAAGACTAGAGCACACCGAGAATATCCCGGCCTAAAACCCAGATTCCATAAAATAATGCAATGCAGCCAAAAAGGAGGTGTACCAATTCACGCTCCCCTTCAACATCTCTATAACTGATGCCGTGATAAGCTATTATTCCGGTGATCAGTACAAATGCAAAATCAGTCCATTCGGTACTTTCAAGCACGTTGTTTTTTACTTGGCGGGTTGCAGGAATTTCTAATCAGAAAATGTACCTTCAAGTTTGTAGGAACGCTGTTTAGCATCTTCCTCAGGATTCCTCAGGAGCCTCTCAGAAGAAGGCTTTTTCAATTCTGATTCAAGGTAATTTGCCCGATCAATAATGGTCGGAGGAGATTCTGACTGATTCCTCAGAAAACGGGTGATCCAGTCAGGCCCCTCTCCAAGTTCCGGGTCCAGCCGAACTGCTTTTCGGTAATCCAGAATGGCTGCTTCATATTTGCCTAAATGATCCAGGATAATTCCCCGATTGGCGTACGCAGCAGAAAAATCAGGCTTTAACTCAATAGCAGTGCTAACGTCTTCAAACGCTTCGTCGAGGCGTCCCAATTCTTTTAAAGCTAGAGCACGACCCAATAATGCGGGGGGATTTGCAAGATCTTCTTCCAGCTGCAGAGAGAATTCTGTGAGTGCAGCTTGAAAATTTCCGTCTTCCAGTCTCAAGTTGCCTGTCCTGTAATGAAGTTCTCCGGATTCTTCCGTTCCTCCGGAAATGTAATAATAGGTGCTGAAACCGACCACCATGACGGCAGTTAAAATAGCTGTCCATTTTAGAAATTTCTGGATATTTGGATCAGCAAGAGCAGAGGCCATTGTTAGTTTAAAAAAATGTAAAATTGAACAAAAAAGAAAAGCTGATAACAATTATTCCAGCAATAGAACGTGCTTTACGCCGCTCTTCGTCACGTTCCTCCGGAGTTGTCACACGCTTCAGCCGGCGTTCTGCGCTGCGTACACGCATAACCCAGAGCATCTTTTCTACAGGGAAAAAAAGTAAAAACGCCAAAGCCAGGGAACTGCCCCAATACCACAATTGGAGACTGGTCTCATCCATACATATCCTCTTTAATTTGGATTGCAATAACCGAATATATTAGTAAAACAAGGTCCTCTCATGATAGCGAAAGACTGTTGAAAAGGAAAGGAAACTCTGAAGTGGATGAATCTAATATGACTTGAAAGTAGCGAAAAACTACCGGAAGAAACAGGCTTGCTTCTTCCGGTAGAAAATGCGGGGGAAGTCAGGCTTGGGCTGAATCACCAATGTCTTCAACTAGAGCTTCGACTTCTTTTTTCGGAACCAAAGACATTTCCATCTTATAGGCCAGGAACCACATCATTCCTACACCCAAAACCCAGAAGAGGATTTGCCAGGTCCAGATTGACGGAATACCAAAAGCCCAAGTATCCGGAGCATTTGGATCACCAAAAATTGTGTTGCCGATAACAGCACCGGGGCCTATTCCGAAGAAGAACCAGGCGAGCGTGATTATCCAGGCTACAGGCACCAAACCACGTTTTTCTTCAGGCAAACCTGCATGTTCATGAAGGAAATCATGATAGGTTTGACGGTGACTTCGATCTTCGTCACTTTGAGTCATTGCCGAAATAATGATGGCAGCACCCAAATTGAAGTAGATACCCCATGCAGCAGAGTGCATGGTCCAGGGCCAACGGCCCCAGGGAAGTGCGTCTCCAAAAATGTTCTTACCAATTGTTTCAGTCAAAGTGACTGCAATAATTCCGAAGAACAGTCCCCAGGTGACTCCCTGTCTGGTGAACCAGGGGAACCAGCAGACTGACATAAGCGAGGGCCACATCTGAAAACCGTAGGCCACAGCCAAGCCGCCTAACAGCACAAGTGCGTCAGCGGAAGTGGTTGCCACTACAAGTGCAGATCCGACAATTATCAAAACCCCGATACGTCCAAAGAAGATCTGCGTCTTGTGATCTGCTTCTTTGTTGATGAAGTGCTTGTACAAATCACGTGTAAGCATACTGCCGGCAGTGGACATGTAAGCCGCACCAGTGGACTGCATGGCAGCCAGAGCACAGACAGCCAGCAAACCTACCAGCCAGGGAGTGGTTGTACCCATCAGGTTAATCATTTCAGGAACGAGATTGCCTTGTGCGAACAAACCGGATTTTGCACTCCAGGTTTCTACACCAAAGGCGTTAGTTCCCACCCCTGCGTCAAGCATAACCTTGTCTCCACCCAGGAAATGGGCGGAAAATGCCTGAATTGTAGTGAAGAAAAACAGGATGAAACCAATACCTGCTGAGGAAGCCCAAACCTGCTGAGGAGCAAATGGTTCAGGGTTCTTGTTACCGAACGACCACATGGAAAAGGCCGGTGCGGACTGAATGCCCATCAGAGCAAACATATAGGTCAGTACCATCATTCCTGTCCATGCACCACCTGCGGCGCTTGGTCCTGATGCTACAAACTGAATTACACCCGGAATAGCGATGTAATGGCTGTAACCGTCCGGCGTTATTTTGGCATCATTCTGGACCAGTGTGATGATATTGGCTTTCAACTCAGCCCAGCCACCGACTGCGTCCAGACCTATTAAGCCTATTGCTGTTATTCCCAGCGCAAGTAAGACACATTGAAGAGTATCCACATAGGCCACAGCGCGCAGACCACCCGAGGCTACATAGATGAACACCACGATGGAGAGCATCCACATGCCGACGTTTACCGACAGTGCCCCGTCGGTCAAAACATTAAATAAAAACCCGGATGCCCGTAACTGAACACCAAGGTAGGGAATGGAAAAGAAGAGTGCCACTATCACAGTTAAGACACGTATGCCGTCTCCTTTGAAATAGTCGGCGAGCATCTCACCCGGGGTTACGTAGCCGAAGCGTTTGCCTAGCATCCACTGGCGTTTGAGGAACATCACGCCCGTAAACGGAATGGTGATGGTGTAAAATGAGGCATAGGCATATTGGAAGCCGTCCCTGAAGATTAAACCGGGATGCCCCACAAATGTCCAACCTGAAAAGGAAGTTGCTGTTGCAGCAAGGACGAAAACCCACAAAGGTATCGACCTTCCGGCAAGCATGTAGTCACTGGCGGTCTTGGCGGCAATTGCGCCTTTAATACCCCAGAAAATACAGTACCCCCAGTATAGAATGACAAAAATAAATAGCCATACAATTTTAGGATCCATACATGAACTCCAAATTGAAGGTTATTAAAATGCCAAAAAGATTGCGAATCCAAATTCCGCAAGCCATTTCCCTTACTAAGGATTCTAAGTCCTGATGGCCGTGGTCCCTTCCCATCAGTGTCTGTAAATGAGAAGGTTATGGAGGTCGTTCCTCCAATTCCTAAAGATTCTACATTATTTTTCAAAAAAATAAAACTTTTTTTATTTTTTTCAAAAAAATTATTTTCTGTGCAAAACGTAAACCTCTGCGGTTCAGATAAACCTTCATCTTTCGGCTGCCATAAAACGGGTGTCTCAGGAACTCTTCGTCTATGAGCCTCATAAGTTCCAAGTTCTCTTCATCTTCAACCTGGTAATACCTGGGCCTGTAGTATGAAGAGCGTGGCAGTTGCAGCAGCTCACACTGCCGGCTAATACTAAGCTTCTTATTTCTGCCGTCTATGCATTTGACTTTCTCTGAAACACTCATCCCAGATAGCCTGTCTTTTTTTTAGCCAATCAACTTCGATCTGTAACTGGCCAACCTTTTGATACAAATGATCACGCTCTACCTCTTTCTTCTCGGCGTCTTTGTCTTTTACACTGCTAAAAGCATCAGGAGCAGCATCGAGTAACTGCTTCTTCCAACTACTTATCTGATTTGCATGAACACCATATTCGGATGCTAATTCTGCTATCGTTTTCTGTCCTTTTATTGCGTCAAGTGCAATTTGAGCTTTCAATTCCTTGCTGTATTTTTTTCTGCCCATTCGGTATCTCCTGTTGATTGAAAATACACCTTAACATACTGTCTCATTTTTGGGGTCCACTATAGTGTTCTCTATCAATATGAAACTTCTACAGGAATAAAATGGAAAACTTTTGGGAATGAGAAAGTTCAACCAAAATATGAGGGAGAAATAAAGAATGGTGATATGTGGTTCATCCTTCATGGATTGGGAGTAATAACATTTCCTTATGATGGTAAAAGTGTAGTGGGTGAGTGGAAAGAGGGGAAGGAATGGAACACCAAACACCAAAAGAGATGGAACACTTATAGGGAAGTTTGAGAATGGGAAGTATGTATTGGTTTTGTATCGTGTTTGGAAAGGAACAAAAATGGGGTATGTGTGGCAAAACAAATTTGAAAATAAAAAAGAAGATGGAATGTATCTTGGTGAAATTGAAAATGGTAAACCAAATGGTGAAGGCATTTTAACATTCCATCCTTCTTATGTGTATGGTTGGAAATATAAGGGTGAATGGAAAGATGGGAAAATACATGGACAAGGAGAGTATACATACAGAAGTGGGGCAACTTATATAGGGATGTGGAAGAATAATAAAGAAAATGGTGAAGGGATCCTCACTTTTACTGATGGCAGAAAATGGGAAGGTAAATGGAAAGACCGTGAACGTTGGAACGTAACAAGTAGAAACAGGGATGGGATCGTTATTGGGAGATGGTTAGATGGAGTAAAGGTTTTTGATAAGAAAAGAGAAGGAGTTCTTTATAATCATTATGATGTCAATTATGCAACAGATTTTGATTCATTACAAAACTGTTCTAATATTAAGTGTTCCCTTATGAAAAATGAATATGGAACGTGGGAGGCATACTATGAGGGAGATTTGATACTAGATTATATCAAGAAAGGGAAAAAATATGTTGGGGAAATTGAAAATGGGTTGCCCAATGGAAAAGGGAGAATGACAGGAGATATTTTTGGTAATTATGTAGGTGAATATAAAGATGGTTTATATCATGGGCAAGGGACATTCGTTAATAGTGATAGACTAAAGAAGGAAATTGGACCTGGAGGTAAGTATGAAGGGGAATGGAAGGATGGGAGAGAATGGAACGGAACAGAATACGACAAAGACGGAAACATCCAAATAAAGTTTGTAAATGGAAGAAAACAAATTAGACCATAACTCATCCTAAAACCAACTAATAAACTATGAAACACCTACTCATCAATCCTCTCAAAACTTTTTACATGGATGGGTTTTAGAAAAGTTCAAAAAGATTTTGAAATGATAGACAAATTGTCGGAGGGTCAAAATAAGATAGAAAATGGTCAAGGAACATACACTTACCCTAATGGAGAAAAGTATGTCGGTGAATGGAAGGATGGGGAACAAAATGGTCAAGGAACATACACTTACCCTAATGGAGATAAGTATGTAGGGGAATTCAAGGATGATAAACAAAATGGTCAAGGAACAAAAACTTTTGGAAAAGGGAAATGGGAAGGAGACAAGTATGTGGGGGAATGGAAGGATGATGAACAAAATGGTCAAGGAACATACACTTGGTCTGATGGAGGAAAGTATGTCGGAGAATTCAAGGGTGGGAAAATTAATGGTCAAGGAACATACACTTACCCTAATGGAGACAAGTATGTTGGAGAATACATGGATGACAAAGTACATGGTCAAGGAACATTTACTTGGTCTGATGGAAGTAAGTATGTAGGTGAATGGAAGGATGATAAGAAACATGGTCAAGGAACATTCACTTTCACTGATGGAAGTAAATATGTTGGGGAATACAAGGATGGGAAAAAACATGGACAAGGAACATACACTTGGTCTGATGGAGAAAAGTATGTAGGGGAATACAAGGACGGGAAAAAATGGAACGGAACAGGATATGACAAAAACGGAAACATCTTCTATAAGTATGTGAATGGAAAAGAGATAAAACAATAACCCCCATCTAAAACAAACCAAAAAACCATGAAACACCTACTCATCCTCCTCTCTTTCCTTCTTCTTTCTTCTTTTATAACTTCCTGTGAGAAAAAAGAGGGAACTCTTTATCGGTGGAAAACCTCTTCTGGTTGGGTATGGAAAGGAGTTGGAGATAAAGAAACTCACCCAACATATGAAGGTGATGTATTGAGGTTTTATATCTTTGAAGAGAATGGAAAACCGAATGGTCTAGGAACACTTACTCAT
>LSNO01000034.1 GCA_002082305.1 SAR324 cluster bacterium SAR324-CTD7B | reverse complement strand
ATCCTCTGCTGAAGCTAAATTTAAAAATTGCTGCTGTTTCATTTTGAAAACACATTTAACTCACGGATTTGATGGCCGGTATAAACTCAGGTGAAGTTAAAGGAAGGGCGGCGCGGTTTTTCGGAAACAAAGTTTGCTCACTGTTTCGAAAAACATCGCTTGATTTCACTGCTGTTCATGAAAAAAGGATACAACAGATGTACTTAGTTTGTCAATATTGTGTTTAGAAAGCGGGGGCGTAATTTAGCTGGATCCCGGATCAAGTCCGGGATGACAAAAGGAAAAAATCAAGGCAGTCAATCCTGACTTGAGCGAGGTTAAAGAGTGATTTCAGTTCGGAAATCAGCTTTGAAGCAGTTCCCCTGGATTCCGGGTCTGCGCTGTGCTCCGCCAGGAATGACAATGGAGAAGATTGGACGCGCGGGTTTTTGCTGCTATGTACTTTCAGGCATTCGAATGAGCGTCCAGTATTGCTGCAGCGAGTTCCACAAATCCAGCGGAGGCAGGTTTTGTAGTCAGCCAGGATGGTTGATGTTCCAACTCATCTTCGTAATCCAAAACGTTGGCAACGCCAACCGAATTTTCAAAAAAGCCGAACATAGGCGCATCATTTGGGGAGTCTCCGCAAAAGATGATTTGATCCTGTGCCTGATCG
This sequence comes from SAR324 cluster bacterium SAR324-CTD7B, assembly GCA_002082305.1. Taxonomy (GTDB): domain Bacteria; phylum SAR324; class SAR324; order SAR324; family NAC60-12; genus Arctic96AD-7. Next base: position 32,803 of record LSNO01000034.1, on the reverse strand, counting down.
ATGTCTGTCTGAAATACTTCCTCCAGTAAAATTCTTGTCATCGCAAGTTTGTCGTAGTCACCAAACCAGCCGTTGACGTGAATCGAGCTTACTTTGGCCATCGCGCCGGTTTGCTGAAAAATGTTCACGATCCGCTCAACCGCTGCTTTTGTAAGTGCGGGAACATCCTCACAAAAATCAATTGCAAGGTCCGCTTCACGATATGCTTGATCTGAGGCAACTGCGCAGCCTTCAACTGCGGCCAAAATATGTTTCCGGAGCAGTCCCAGACGTTTCCGGTCTGCTGCTCTTTCTTTTTCAGTTTTCCAGAAGCGCCGTTTCATTTTACGTTTCCCCGTATCATAAACGAAATAGAATGCTCCGTTTTCGCCAACAATTCCGTCCACCGGCCACATGCGGGTTATATGGTCACACCAGCCCGCAGGACGTCCGGTAATGGGAATCACTTTCAGTCCGGCTTGCTGAAGTCTTTCCAGGGCTTGATAACTTGCAGCAGGAAGTCTGCCATTTTCGGTGAGCGTATCGTCAATATCGGTCAGGACAAACCTAATCTTCCGGAGGGCATTTTGTGAATATTCGGTGAGAGGCTGCATGACAACAAGCTCCTCAAATGATGGCGTGACGTACCTTGGCGGAAATCCATTCGCTGAAGATGACTGCCATTAGAATGAGTATGAGGATCAGAGTAACCTGAGGCCAGGCAAGAACATTGAGCGAGGCATTAAGTTGCAATCCGATTCCGCCTGCGCCTACCAGGCCGAGCACAGTGGATTCACGGATGTTGATATCCCAGCGGAAGACACTGATTCCGGCAAAGGCCGGAAGTATTTGCGGAACAATTCCATATATGAGAATCTGCAGACTGTTAGCTCCTGAAGCTGTTACTGCTTCCACCTGAGTTTTGTCGATTTCCTCAATTGCTTCATAAAGCAGTTTGGCGACGAAACCAATGGAGCGCAAACTTATGGCAACGATTCCCGCGACCACTCCCGGACCGATGATAGACACCAGCAAAAGTGACCAAATCAAAGAGTTGATCGAACGTGAAGAAACTATGATCAGGAGAGCAATCGGCCGCACAAATTTGGTGCTGGGCGTTGTGTTCCGTGCTGCAAGAAAAGCTACCGGAACTGCCATTACTATTGCCATCATTGTACCGATGGTGGCAATGTTGAGTGTGTCCCAGAGCGGTACCCACAATTCGTTGATGTAACTCCAGCGCGGAGGTATCATGCGCGAACCTATGTCAGCCGCAATTCTCGGGGCATCCCAAACGAAAAACCAGGTTGTACTTTCAGAAACCCTTTGCCAGCAATACATAAAAAGCGCGGTTCCAATCAGCCAGATAAACCAGGAAAGAAGTTGTTTATTGCGGCTTCTGTATTGCCAGACTTTTGTTCCGGAGGAAAGTGTTTCGGCCATCACTGCACTCCTGCACGGATATATCCTGAAATATATTCCGAGAGCATGACAATTCCTATGATCAAAATAAGAATTGCTGCGGCAGTGTCGTATTCATAACGGTCAAATGCCGTGTTGAGTGTCGCGCCTATTCCTCCTGCGCCAACCAGTCCGACTACCGCAGATTCGCGAAAATTGATATCAAGTCGATACAGCGAAAGTCCAATCAAACGAGGCATCACTTGCGGCTGAATCCCATAATTGAGCCACTGCCACCAGGCGGAGCCTGTTGCCTGAACAGCTTCAGCCTGGCTTTTGTCAATACTTTCGATATCTTCTGCAAGAAGTTTGGAAAGAAAACCGATGGTCGCAAATGAAAGAGTCAATACACCGGCAAGCGGACCAAAACCAAAAATGGCCACAAACAGTATAGCAACAATTATTTCCTGAAAACTTCTGGAAAGTGCAATGATTCCCCTGCAAAACAAATATACCGGTAAGGGTGCAAGGTTGCGGGCTGCACCAAAACCGATTGGAATGGAAATTGCGATTCCAATTGCAGTTGAAGTGACAGTCATAACCAGGCTTTCAATCATGCCTTCGCTAATGTCTGTCCATCGTCCAGCGAAGTTTGGATTCATGAATCCATAGACAAATTTTGCTCCGCGGTCAAGACCCACATAAATTCGGTGCCAATTCACATCAAGTGAACCGATAGACAGGAACAGGTAGAGTATGAGACCAAGCAGAAGCCCCCATCTTAAAAGCGGGTTTTTGATAAATGGCGGAGGACTCCAATTTGCCGGAAAAGTTGATGTCTGCTGTCCGGAAACTCCGGGGTCTGGCGGGTTTGCGGGAATGTTAGTCATTTACTGCATTTCTTCCATGTGTTCTTTTGTAGTTGGATTTTCTTCTATGGACTTCTTTTTTTTAGGCTTTCGTTTGCGGACAGCAGTCCAGTCTTCTTTTCCATAGATCTCAGTTAGAACATCTGGTTTTAAGTCATCCGGAGAGCCGTCATATACGATGCTGCCCTCACGTAAACCAACTATTCTCTCTGCATACATTTGCGCCAGTGCAACATCATGGATATTGATGATTGCCGTAAGTTGATTTTCTTCACACAGTTCTGTGATGAGACGCATTATCTGGCGAGAAGTTTTTGGATCAAGACTGGCAGTCGGTTCGTCAACAAGTAAAATATCGGGTTTTTGAATCAACGCCCTGGCAATACCGACTCTTTGGCGTTGACCTCCGGATAGTTCATCGGCGCGTTTATTTACCATTGTATCAAGTCCAACTTTTTCCAGGAGACCGAAGGCTGCATTGATATCTGATTGCGGAAACTTCCTCAAAAAACTTCTCCAGAATCCAACATATCCCAAGCGTCCGGAAAGTACATTTTCCATAACAGTAAGACGTTCTACGAGGGCATATTCCTGAAAAATCATACCCATGTTCCTGCGGGCGCGCCGTAACTTTCCCGAACGCATTTTAACGATATTTTCACCATTGAGCCAGATTTCGCCGGATGTTGGATTCTCCAGCCGGTTAACACAGCGGATCAATGTGCTTTTTCCTGCACCGGATGGTCCAATAAGAGCCATTACCTGGCCCTTTTCAACTTTAAGATCCACACCATTTATGGCAAGGTCTCCGGTATGATATTTTTTAACTAGTTGTTTTATTTCAAGCATAGATATTTTGCAGCACGCGGAAGCGTGTTCGGCTCCAACTAAGAAAGCACAGTGACGGTGCTTCAGTTGGAACCGATGAGGAGGTTATTTGCAAGCGTAAGAAACATTATTTGCTTTATCGATGGTTCGAATAACTGCCCAGAATTCCTTGTATGTAATCGGAAGGAATTGGCCCTCATTAGATTTTGAGAACTCCACTTTTAACGAAGTGGGTGTGCCGTCAGCCTTATCCCATTTGAAACTAAAAAATGATTCCTTAACCTTCTCTGCCAGTGACGGTTTCAAGTTGTAAACATGTCCGAAACCTGTAGTAGGGAAAGTTTGGGATTTGTAAATGGTTTTCACATCACTCTCTTTGATCACGTTACGGCTTATCATCCGGAATTTTACAGAGTTTGCGATCGAGGCAGCAGCATAATCCTTGTGTGCCACACCCATTATGGAGTTATCGTGTTTACCAGAAAAAGTTGCTGTGAAATCACGATCCTGGATCATGCCAAACTCGCTTTTAAGCAATGCGGATGGTGCTTTGAATCCTGAATTTGATGTAGGAGAAGTGAAAGCAAGCTGCTTGCCTTTGATGTCTTCCACCTTGTTTATGCCGCTACCAGGATAGGTTATGATTTCCATTTCATAACCAAAATGTCCGTTGAGACTTGCCATGATCGTAAAAGAAACAAACCCGGCACAGTTGACGGCCAGCGGATTGGAACCAGTGTTGAATCCGGCAACATGTAAACGGCCGGAACGCATGGCTTCAATTTGTGCTGCATTTGACTGCACAGGAAAAAATGCTACTTTCTTCCCGGTTACTTTTTCCATGTGATCAAGGAAATCCGCCCAAACACCTCTGTAAACAGCAGGGTCTTCGACGGGAGTGTAGGCAAATATCAAGGTGTCCGGATCCAGCCATTTGCTGGAATCTGTTGGAGCATCAGCCACCAAATCTCCGTTTACATCGCAGTATCGCTTGTCCAAATCACCGCGGGGACATTCTGCCAGAGCCGGTAACGCCAGCAACCCAAGCAAAGAAGTGCTCAGGATAAGTTTCTTAAATAGTGCTTTCATAGTGCTTCATCCTTATTATGAGTTAAAAAAACGGCATGTCGACAGAATTGACAGACAACGCCGGACTTGAAAAAGTATGTAGATTAAACTGATTTGAAACAATCGTCAACACTTTTTTAATGAAAACAAAATTTCTTAGTGAAAAAAATTTTTCACTGGAGAAAAATGACTTGACATTATTACTGAAAAGATTCAACATCCACAGTTTCAATAAAACAGTTAAGGAAACTACCTGAAATTAAATGAAAGAAACGACAGCAACTGAAAAATTAAGCCAAGTTCTTGACACAATTCCAAAGTTGTTGTTGGATCATGCAAAGAAAAGAGCTGACAGGCCCGCAAACCGCCTTAAGGATTTAGGCATCTGGCAGACATGGACGTGGTCTGAAGTGGCGGATGAAGTTCGGAATCTGGCTTGTGGACTTTCAAAAATTGGTTTTCAAAGAGGGGACAAACTAGCCGTGATTGGTGATAATCGTCCCCGTCTTTACTGGTCGATGGTTGCCGCACAGGCACTGGGCGGAATTCCCGTTCCGCTTTATCAGGACTCGGTTGCCGAAGAAATGGTTTATGTACTGGAAAATGCAGACGTCAAATATGCAATTGTCCAGAACCAGGAACAGACTGACAAACTGCTCGAAATAAAAGATCGCTTGCCGAACCTCAAGCATATATGCTACGAGGAACCCCGCGGAATGCGTGACTACACCCAGGATTTTATACACTACTACAAAGACATACAGAAAACAGGACGTGATTATCACAATGAAAATCCTGATTATTTCCTCCAGGAAATTGGGAAGGGACAAGGTAGTGATATTTCCATTTTCCTTTACACTTCCGGAACCACCGGAAAACCAAAAGGCGTAGTTCTCACTTCAGATAATCTCATCATCACTGCACGCAACAGTATTGAATTTGACAATCTCACCAGTGAGGAAGAGGTGCTGGCCTATTTGCCGATGGCCTGGGTTGGAGACAACATTTTCTCTTTGGCACAGGCATACGTCATCGGCTTCTGTGTAAACTGTCCTGAGAATCCTGAAACAGTGATGACAGATTTGAAGGAAATTGGGCCAACCTATTATTTTGCTCCACCGGCTATTTATGAAACCGTGCTGACAAAAGTGATGATCCGCATGGAAGACGCAAGCAAAATTAAACGCTCCATGTTCAAATATTTTATGGATCTGGCAAAATCTGTGGGAATCCGTATTCTGGATGGAAAACCAGTCTCCTTTAAAGAAAGAATCCTTTACAGCATCGGGCAGTTTTTAGTTTATGGTCCCTTGAAAAATAATTTGGGTTTGAGTAGAACCCGTCTGGCATACACTGCGGGGGAAGCAATTGGTCCGGAAATCTTTGAGTTTTTCCGCTCTCTTGGCATCAATATCAAACAACTTTACGGACAAACGGAAGCCTCCGTATTTATCTGTGCACAACCGGATGGTCAAGTAAAAGCGGACACTGTTGGAACTGCTTATCCGGGAGTTGAACTGCGGCTGGCAGACAACAATGAAGTTTTTTACCGAAGTCCGGGGGTTTTTCATTCTTATTATAAAAATCCGGAATCTACTGCGGAAACTAAAGATGCCGAAGGCTGGGTGGCAACCGGAGACGCAGGTTTTTTTGATGAGGATGGACATCTTAAAATCATCGATAGAGCAAAAGATGTGGGCAGGATGTCTGATGGAACCATGTTTGCGCCCAAGTACATTGAAAATAAACTCAAGTTTTTCCCTTTTATCAAGGAAGCGGTTGCTTTTGGAGATGAAAAAGAATTCACCACTGCGTTCATTTGTATTGACATAGAGGCAGTTGGTAACTGGGCAGAACGTAAAAATTTGGCTTACTCAGGTTATACGGATCTTTCTGCCAGAGCGGAAGTATATGATCTGCTGCAGGAATGTGTTGAAACTGTTAACGCTGATTTGGCCCGTGATGAAAAACTCAGTGGTTCACAAATAAAAAGGTTCCTGTTGTTGCATAAAGAATTGGATGCAGATGACGGTGAACTCACAAGGACCCGTAAAGTCCGCCGGAGAATCGTTGCAGAAAAATATGCTGTCTTAATCTCCGCGCTGGATGATCCTCAGCAGACTCACTGTGAAATTGATTCACAAATGACTTTTGAGGATGGCCGTACCGGAATGGTTCACGCAGATTTGCAGATTCGGGAATCAGCACTAGCTGAATCACAAGTCCACACTCTCGCCGCATAAACTCCTAATACCAAATAAAATATTGTCCATGGAAAGTAAATTTGGGGATTACCTGTTGAGCGTCGATCATATCAGTTTGTCATTTGGAGGAGTCAAAGCTTTAAAAGACATTAGTTTTGGAATACGTGAAAAGGAAGTATTCGCCATCATCGGTCCAAATGGTGCCGGTAAGACATCCATGTTAAATGTGATTAATGGATTCTATCATCCCCAGGAAGGCGAAATTACATACAAAGGGGTTCATCGTAAGCAAATGAAATCCCATGATGCTGCTGTCCATGGAATTGCCCGTACTTTCCAGAATGTTGCTCTTTTCAAGGGCATGTCCACACTCGATAATATCATGACTGGCCGTATCATTCACATGAAACGGAACCTGTTTTGGCAAGCAATTTATCTGGGACCTGCCCGTAAAGAGGAAATGGCAAATCGGGAATACGTTGAGGACATTATTGATTTTCTTGAAATTCAAGCCATTCGCCGCACTCCGGTAGGGCGTTTGCCTTACGGATTGCAGAAACGTGTCGAGTTGGGGAGGGCACTGGCAATGGAACCAGATTTACTGCTGCTGGATGAACCGATGGCGGGGATGAATATTGAAGAAAAACAGGACATGTGCCGATTCGTCTTGGACGTTAATGATCAATATGGAACTACCATCGCTTTAATTGAACACGACATGAGTGTTGTCATGGATATTTCAGATAAAGTTGTTGTTCTGGATTATGGTGAAAAACTGGCAGAAGGAACTCCTGATGAGATCCGTGGTAACCAGACCGTTATTGATGCCTATCTTGGGGTTACCACTGCAAATTAATAGATAATAATGTTTTGATGGAAATTTTAACGACGATATTCATACAGCCGTTTTTTGATATGGCAGCTGATCCCATTTTATTTTTGCAAGTTATTTGGGAAGGATTTGTAACGGGTATTCTTTATTCATTAATCGCGCTTGGGTTCGTACTAATTTTTAAGGCATCCGGTGTGTTCAATTTTGCACAAGGAATTATGGTTGTATTTGCCGCATTAACTCTTGTAGGTCTCCATGAAAATGGAATCCCCGCATATATTGCACTGCCCATTACAATATTGGTGATGTATGCATTAGCTTTTTCAGTCGAAAGGCTTGTTTTGAGACCCCTAGTCAACCAGCCGGATATCATACTTTTTATGGCAACCATCGGTGTTACGTTTTTTTTGATAGGTTTTGGTGAATTTATTTTTGGTGGAGAACCAAAAATGATGATTACTGAAGAGCTTTTACTACCTTACGGCTCCATTACTTTCTTTGATGATATGCTGATTTTGCAGGAAATAGATATAGCTGCTTCTGGTATTGCTGCATTGGCATTAATTTTCTTAGCACTATTCTTGGGAAAAACAAAAATAGGAATTGCTTTAAGAGCAGTAGCAGATGACAATCAGGCCGCTCTTTCTGTAGGTGTATCTCTCAACACAATTTGGGTTCTTGTCTGGTTCATTTCGGGGATAATTGCTTTGATTACGGGAATCATGTGGGGGGCTAAGAGTGATGTCAGCTTTGCCCTCTCGATCATTGCTTTTAAAGCCCTACCGGTTTTAATTTTAGGGGGTTTCACATCTGTGCAAGGAGCAATTGTCGGTGGATTGATCATTGGTATCGGTGAAAAGATTGGAGAATTTTATTGGGGGGATCTAGTGGGTGGAAGTATTGAAAGTTGGCTGGCCTACATGATCGCACTTGTTTTTCTTCTCTTCCGACCGCAGGGGTTATTTGGAGAGAAAATTATTGAAAGAGTATAAGTTAAAATAAATTAAAAATGCTATATCGAGAAGCAGGACAATTTAAAACAACATACATCAGAGATCAGGAACTTTTCCCGGTAAAACAGGACCGTTGGGGAATATTTGTAATCATTGGATTTTCATTTATTATTGTTCCATTGATAGCAAACGACTATTGGCTGCAAGCCATCTTAATCCCTTTTCTTATTTATTCTTTATCAGCTTTAGGTCTCAACCTGCTGACCGGATATGCAGGACAGTTGTCTTTGGGCACAGGCGGATTCATGGCAGTGGGTGCTTATGCCTGCTACAAATTGGTTACTGTTTTTCCGGAAACAAACGTCATAATTCTTATTCTAATTTCAGGTTTATTTTCTGCTGGCATTGGTTTAATATTTGGGATTCCATCTTTAAGGATCAAAGGATTCTATCTCGCAGTCGCAACTCTTGCAGCCCAGTTTTTCTTTGAATGGCTTTTTGGCAGAGTTCAATGGTTTTACAACTATAATAATTCAGGTGCAATTGAGGTCCCTGTAAGAAATTTTTTTGATATTGCTGTAACAGGTCCGACAGCTACCACGCAGGCACGTTATATGGTTGTATTATGCATCGTGACTGTATTGGCTTTAGTAGCCGTAAACCTTGTCAGAGGCAGAATTGGGCGTGCTTGGATGGCCATTAGGGATATGGATATTGCAGCGGAATTGATAGGAATACGACCATTCCCCACAAAATTGATTGCATTCGCAATTAGTTCCTATTATGCTGGTGTTGCAGGAGCACTTTTCGTGTTCACATATTTGGGATCTGCAGAAGTAGAAGTCTTTGACATTAACATGTCATTTGAAATTTTGTTCATGGTAATCATCGGCGGTTTAGGAAGCATTTCAGGAGCATTTTTGGGTGCGGCATTTATAGTTCTTATCCCAATTCTGATTACAAATCTTCCACTGATATTAGGAATTCCAATAAACTCGGCAACCGTTGAACATTTTAATTTTATGATATTAGGTGCTTTGATTGTACTGTTTCTTATTTTTGAACCTCATGGTCTGGCTAAAATATGGTCAATTGTGAGGGAAAAACTTCGGGCATGGCCATTTCCCTATTGATTTATCTTAGGGGAATCCACCCCGTGGAAGGGTCAGAGTTGTTCTGGCTCAATGGAAGAGTCAGAGTTGTTCTGACTCAAATGAAATCCTGACCATCAAATGGACCAGGGTTCATTTTTTATATGTAAATCAACCAAAAGGAGTTGTTATGAAAAATAAATATTTCCTTACTCTAATTGCTTCAGTCATAACATTTGTGTGGCTGTCTCAAGGAATAATGGCGGCAAAAGGAATTTATGTCCCGCTATTTACTTATAGAACTGGAGCATATGCTGGAAGTGGGATACCCAACGCAAATGGGATGAGTGATTATTTAAACATGCTCAATGAAAGAGACGGGGGCATAGGTGGTGTACCTATAATTGTAGAAGAATGTGAGACGGGATATAACACTAAAAAAGGAGTTGAGTGTTATGAAAGAATAAAACAGAAAAATCCAGTAGTGATCAATCCCTATTCCACTGGTATCACACTACAGTTAATTCCAAAGTCGCCTGTAGATAAAATTCCCGTGCACTCCATGGGATACGGACTTTCAGCAGCCGCGGACGGCAGTGTCTTTCCATGGGTTTTTAATTATCCCTCAACTTACTGGAATCAGGCTTCAGCCATCATAAAATATATCGGCTACCAGGAAGGAGGAATGAGTAATTTAAGGGGTAAGAAAATTGGTTTTATCTATCTTGAATCAGGCTATGGTAGAGAACCCATTCCATTATTTGAACAACTTTCAAGCGAACTGGGTTTTAAACTGTTTAAAATCGCTGTTGCAGGTAAAGAAATGCAGAACCAATCTTCTCATTGGCTGAAAGTAAGAAAAGAAAAGCCTGATTGGATGATCATGTGGGGTTGGGGAGCCATGAATCCAACTGCTATCAAGGAAGCTACACGAATTAAGTTCAATATGGAAAAATTCGTTGGCGTCTGGTGGTCAGGAGGTGAAGATGATGCCCGTCCAGCTGGTAAAGCAGCCAAAGGATATAAATCAGCAAATTTCCATGGAATAGGAACCAATTATCCTGCCGTTCAGGATATTTTGAAGTATGTCGTTGATAAAGGAAAAAGCCAGGTCAAGGATCGTGCAAGAGTCGGAGAAAATTTCTACATGAGAGGAGTTTTCAATTCTGTACTTGTTGCAGAGGCAATTCGGACTGCACAGGGTAAATTTGGTAACAGGGTTATCAGCAGTGAAGAAATGCGGTGGGGGATGGAAAATCTCAACCTGACCTCTGCCAGACTCGCAGAAATTGGTTTACCAGGATTTGCCAATCCCATCAAAGTATCTTGTGATGACCATGCGAATAACGGTCCCATATTTATCCAGCAGTGGAATGGGACAAGCTGGGAAAGAGTATCCGGATGGATAAATTCCATGGACAGGGTAAGGCCAATGCTGGAAAAGGCCGCGGCCGACTATAAAGCTAAAAACAGTGTACCCGACAGGACTATACCCTGTTCCTGATTATCTTTTAAACATTAACTTAAAAAGGGAGAAGTTGTTTCAACTCTCCCTTTTTTCTTTTGATATCAAAGCACTTCATCTGGCAAGAACTTGTTAAGCGTTAACAACATTGAGGTCATTTACGACCATGTTATCCTTGTACTCAAAGGTGTCTCCCTGGATGTCCCAAAGGGGAGTGTTGTTGCCATTTTGGGTGCCAACGGAGCCGGTAAAACAACCACTCTTAAAGCAATCTCCAACTTACTCCAGGCAGAACGAGGCGATGTCACCAAAGGCAGTATTGATTTTGATGGTACCCAAGTTCATGATCTTTCTCCTAACGAATTAGTGAAGCGTGGATGCATTCAGGTTATGGAAGGCAGACATGTTTTTGAACATTTGACTGTCGAAGAAAACCTGCTAACCGGAGCCTATACCAGAAAGGAAGGACGAGCTGCAATCTCAGAAGACCTGGAAAAAACCTATTCCTATTTTCCACGTTTGAAAGAGCGCCGAACCAGTCAGGCAGGCTACACTTCAGGAGGAGAACAGCAAATGCTTACCATTGGACGGGCGTTGATGTCAAAGCCTAAAATGATCCTGCTCGATGAACCGTCGATGGGACTTGCACCGCAGCTTGTTGAAGAAATATTTGAAATTGTTAAAGACCTCAATCAACGGGAAGGAGTTAGTTTCCTTTTGGCGGAACAAAATACAAATATTGCCCTGCGTTATGCAGATTATGGATATGTTCTTGAAAACGGTCGTGTCGTGATGGATGGGGAAGGAGCAGAATTGCGTGAAAATGAAGATGTCAAAGAGTTTTATTTAGGCATGGGTGGTGCTGGTCGTAAAAGCTTCCGTGATGGAAAAAACTACAGACGACGTAAACGATGGCTCTAGTCGATCCCTACCGTTAGCCATTATTCTGAATTTCTCATCAAAGACAAAACCATGAGCAGTGATGATGCAAAAATCGGCATCGTTGGAGGTGCAGGTCCGTATGCAGGACTCGATTTAGCACAAAAAATATTGCAGCAAACCAGTGCAATAATTGATCAGGATTATCTCCCAACCATCTCAATTTCCACTCCTGCCGATATTGCAGACCGTACCCGTTTTCTTTTGGGGCAAACCACTAAGAATCCCGCCCACGCCATTTTCCGTAATTTAACTGAATTAGAAGATCTCGGTGCAACAGTTGCGGGATTTCCCTGCAACACCGCACATGCACCTGCAATCCGGGATGTATTCATGGAAAAGCTCAAACAATCCGGAAGCCGCCTCAAGTTGCTGGATATGATCGCAGAAACAGTCGACTTTTTAAGGGAAACATGTCCGGAAGTTAAAATCGTCGGTGTGCTTTCCACAATCGGAACCTGGAAAGCCGGGTTTTACCCGAAATTGCTCGGTGAAGCCGGTTACGAAGTCAGAATACTTGAGGAGCCGCAACAGCAGCGTTTACACGACGAAGCCCTGTTTCATCCGGAATATGGAATCAAAGTACAGGCACATCCTGTAAGCAAAGCAGCCAGAAAAGTGCTGCTGGAGGGAGTTCGGGAATTGGAAAAACAAGATGTACAAGCTGTTGTTTTAGGCTGCACAGAAATTCCCCTGGGACTTCCGGAACGTAAACTTGGATCAACATATTTAATTGATCCGGGTTTGATTTTAGCACGGGCTCTGATTCGTGAATTTTGTCCGGAAAAACTTCTACCCTGGTCCTGGAAAACATAAAGTGGATGAAAAGAAAACACCCGCATTAACTCCAATTGAAAACCTGAAAACGGTGATGGCCCGTTTGCGGCATCCGGAAGAGGGTTGTCCGTGGGACAGGGAACAAACTTTTGCCAGTGTTGCACCTTACACTATTGAAGAGGCTTACGAAGTTTCTGAGGCAATTGACAGCAAAGATATGTCTTCGCTGAAAGAAGAACTGGGTGACTTGCTTTTGCAAATAGTTTTTCATTCACGAATGGCGGAAGAATCCGGAGACTTTAATTTTGACGACGTTGCCCAAACCATAAGCGACAAAATGATCTGTAGACATCCACATGTATTTGGGAAGGAGTCTGAACGTTCAAAAGAGTTTCATAGTGGAGAATGGGAAGCGCAAAAAAGACGTGAACGAGTGGAAAAAGCTCAACGTCATGGTAATGCCGCCTCGGTGAGCGTTCTCGATGATGTCGCTTTGGCGCTTCCGGCTTTGATGCGAGCAGAAAAACTGGGAAAACGGGTTGCAAAAGTTGGATTCGAATGGCCGGAAATAGATTCGGTTTTTGAAAAAATAAACGAAGAAATTCAGGAGTTACGGTCTGAACTGGAGGCAAATGAAATTTCCGAAGAGTCTATCGAAGAAGAACTCGGTGACATTTTACTGACCGTAGCCACTCTTGCTCGTCATGTTCATGTTGATCCTGAATTAGCTTTACGCCGCGCCAATGCTAAATTTGAACGACGTTTCCGTTTTGTTGAAGAAAGTCTGGCTGAAGATGGTCAATCTCCAGAAAATGTCAGTCTTCAAAAACTGGAAAAACTCTGGCAGGAGGCCAAACAAAGAAAACTTACAAAGGGAGAAACCTGAGTTTATTGCTTCACTTAATTTATTCTTCTAATTTTCCTCTCTTTTTCAAAAAAACATTTTATTTTGAAAAACATGCTCACACGCAGAAATTTATTTAAATTAGGTGCGGTCAGCGGAGTAACCCTGTTGGCGATTGAAACTTTTCATGCGTCTCTGGAAATTCCACCTGCACTTGACGGATTGGGTCATTCCTTTGAATTTTTAACTCCGGTTGATCGTGGAATCTTGTCAAAGTTTACCCCTGTTATTCTTGCAGAAGCGCTGCCCGAGTCTAATGAAGAAAGGGTATTGGCGATCAAGGAAGTAATTGTCGGCTGGGATATTGCCGTTAGCGGATTGCCGCCGTTGACTCAACAGGAAATCCGGAAGCTGTTTTTAGTGATGGACTCAAATTTTATATTCTCTTTAACTCCACGTTTACTTACCGGAGTTCCTGGAGCTTGGGACGATCCCAGCGAAATAGATGATTGTTTAAATAATTGGCGCCTCAGTGATCCGGAAAGTTTGATCACAGGAAATGAGCTTCGAGTCGGCTACATGGGGATGGTAGAATTAACCATGGCATCCTGGTATGCCAACCCACGTTCCTGGGACTTTTGCAGTTATGCGGGTCCCCCGGTTTTGTTTTAAGTACAATAATTATTGATGAACTCGTAACAAATCTAAAAGTTATCCTTGTTTGTCATTTTGAGCGAAGCGAAAAATCTTGCATGGGCTACTAAACTAATATTATTAAGATTTCTCTCTACCGTAGAAATGACCGCACATAGACAGCCTCCGGATTATTCTATTTTTTCATTTCCAGATTGCTGATTAAGGTGCGGGGTGGATTTCAGAATTTTTACCAGACAGTCAAAGATGAGTGATTCAAAAAATATGATCCTTGATTTTGTGGCAGAGGGTTTCCAGCAGGGATGGAAACATATTGACGCGTCTCGGTTGGCTGCGGATCAAAGCCTTGAGGCAGATGTCGTGATTATCGGTTCCGGAGCAGGAGGAGGAAATTCCGCAGAAATTCTGGCTCAATCTGGATTGAACGTCATCATCGTGGAAGAAGGGCCGCTTCAGACTTCCCGTGATTTTCACATGAAAGAAAATGAAGCCTATTCCAATCTTTATCAAGAGTCAGCCGGAAGACAAACCAAAGATCGCGGCATCAAAATATTTCAGGGAAGAATGGTTGGCGGTGGTACTGGAATCAACTGGACAACAAGCTTTCGCACACCTGCTGAAACACTAAAATATTGGGCTGAGGAAATGGGGGTTCTTGGATTTTCGGAGGATGAAATGCTTCCCTGGTTTGAATGGTCGGAGAAACGCTACAATATTCAGGATTGGAAGGTTCCTCCCAACGCCAATAATAGTGCGCTGGAAACAGGTTGCGAAAAACTCGGAGTTAGTTGGGGGAAGATCAGGAGAAATGTTACGGGATGTCTTAATTTGGGATATTGCGGAACAGGCTGCCCGGTCAACGCAAAACAGTCCACTTTGGTTACGACTATTCCGGGTGCATTAAAAGAGGGAGCGACTCTCATTTCAAAAGCCAGAGCGGAAACTATTGAAATCAAAAACGGAAAAATTACTGAACTGAAATGCAAAGCGATGACTCCGCGCGGCAATGCCCCAGCCGTACAAACCATAAAAATTAAAGCCAGACATTATGTACTGGCTGCAGGATCAATTGGAAGTCCAGCCATCATGTTACGTTCTGAAAACAAAATATTAAACCCTTATGGTTTAGTTGGAACACGGACATTTCTTCATCCTGTCAATATTTCCGGAGCCATTATGCCGTTTCCGGTCAATGGAGAATACGGTGCACCGCAAACAAGTTACTCAGACCATTACATTGAGACGCGCCTCGACAATCAAAAGTCCGGTTTCAAGCTGGAATGTCCGCCATTGCAGCCGATGTTGATCGCAACTGCTTTGGAGGGACATGGTAAAGTCCATGCAGAAATCATGAGGCAGCGACCTTTTCTGCAGGTCTTGGTTGCACTTCAGCGAGACGGATTTCATCCAGAAAGCATTGGTGGAAAAGTTTACCTGAAAAGTGACGGAACTCCCGGTTTGGATTATCCTGTTTCCGGATACGTATGGGGAGGAATCAGAGATGCTTTTATAGCAATGTCGGAAATCCAATTTGCTTCCGGCGCCAAAGCTGTTGCTCCTGTTCACAGGGACGCCGGGCTATACCACAGCCTCGATAAAGTTAAAAAAGCGATTGCATCTTTACCAATGGAAACTTTGAAAGCCCGTTTGTTTTCAGCGCATGTTATGGGAGGCTGTCCTATGGGTGAAAACGCAGCTAAATCGGTGGTTAATTCAAAAGGGCGTCATCATGAAGTGGAGAATCTTTCAATATTTGATGGTTCTGTGTTTCCAACATCGATTGCTGCAAATCCGATGGAATCTATTTTTGCTGTGACTGCTAAATTCGCCACGGAACTTGCGAAGGTTTTGGTTATGTAAAATCAAAACGGGATTGCGCTCAGTACAGAGTATTTAGTATCACATCCTGGTCTATGCCTCAGTCTGATAAACAAGCCTTTTCTACGCTAACGGTTTAATCCGGAAAATTTCTGGTAGAATGTGATAAATGGCGACTTCTTGGTGATTTAACACAATTATGCTTGAAGGGTTTAGCATTATAGCTTAGACTAAAAAGTTGCATCTTTCTTATTGAGATTTATTGCAGAGTATGAAATCTATTGGCGATGAGAATCTCACAGCAGAAAAGAAGGACGCCCACCTTAATTCACTTTGGGTTAGGAAATGAAATGAAATCATACATTTTTCAAAAAAATAGTTATTGACGGAAAATTAATGAGCGATGCAGAACAAATGAGCCGCAAAGAGCTGCTGCAGCCAAATCGTCTGGAAAAAAAGTTATATGCATTTGTCGATCATGCATACCGGAAGAAACGCTTGTATATCAGTGCCGCAGTTGCAGTTGTTGTATTGATTCTGGCAATTTGGGGAGGTTGGAAGTATGTGCAAAATGAACGTATTAACCAGGCCAATCAATATCACATTGCACGGGCAATGCTTACCAATCCAGCTCTTTCTGAAGATGAAAGGTTAACTCAGGGAATATCTGCTTTACGGGATTTTGCCAAGTCTGAATCAGGCACTACACTGAGCGTACTGGCATTGATGGAATCCGGAGAGGCATATGCACGTCAGACACAAATTGATGAGTCAATTGCAGTTTTTCAGGATGTAATAAAGCATCCGGAAGCTACAACTTTTCTGCGAAATGCAGCCCGGCTAAGTTTGGCGGCCTTGTTTGAACAGCAGCAGCGGTGGGACGAAGCAGAGATGATGCTGGATTCAATTAACATAGCATCATGGGAGGACGTACGTTGGCGGGCAATGGCCAGGATAGCAATTGCTAAAGGAGAAACTGAAAAGGCAAAAAATTTGCTTGAGCAGTTGCTGGAAAAAGCTCCTGATTCCGTCTTTCGGCAGGAAACTGAGATTTTACTTTTGTCACTTTAACCAGTTTGTGAGTTATTAAATCTCGTAAGGTGCTGATAATATTGACTGCAGCATGTTATCTCGACCGAGGGGAGAGATCTGAAAAAGTGCTGATATTTTATAACAACCCTCACATACGTTCGGGATGACACGATAAAACTCGTGACTGTCGAGTTAACCAATTATTAAAAACAAAAAAATGAAAGAAAGTTATCTGAATTTGATGGAAGAACACAAACAGGATGAAAAGGTCAACTTGTTTGAAAAAGTTATAACCATGACCAAACGGGCTAAATCGCTGTATAGCCTTGAAGAATCAGCTCGCGCCGGACTAAAACATAAGCCTACTTTTCAAGCCATTCTGGAAAATAATGAAGGACGTCTGACAATGAAAAGAGTTCAAACCGAAAATTTGGAAGAGGACTCCGATCAGGCATAAACGGAATACTACTCAAATGGAATCCTGCCCATTGAAACCTGAAAGCTAAAAAACGAAATGCGGGAATCAGTCAATTTGACGCAGGCCTTTTCGCGAATTCTACGCGCACTGCTGACCCGTTCACGTTCACAGTATGCGGCTCTGATGGTTTTTTCAGGAATGCTGCTTGCTGATTCCCTTTTTCGAATTTACCTTTTTCCTCTCTATAATAATTTCCTGCTTAAAATTGGAGCCAATCCGGTCTGGTCAGATCTTGATGTCGGTTTTGCTCCTATAGTCTGGCTTTCTTTCTTTGCCATCATCTTAGGAAGTCTAACAATCGTCATCACATTTGCCTCCCAAAATGTACCGAAACTGATTGATTTATACATGGATCATTGGCCCAGTCTATTTTTTGTCTGGTGGGCCGCAGCGTGTCTGATACATGCTTTCACAATCAAGATCCTTTCGGAGGCCGGAGTTGAAATAGTATCCAGCCTCATATTTAATTACCACGTGTTACTTGCTGTTTCACTGGTGATTGGCTTCCCTTTTGTTTTATCCATTCTCAAATCTACCAAAACCTCTAATGTAATCGAAAACTTACTGCAGGGTAGTTATGCCAAGTTTAAGCGTTTAGCTAAAAAAGGTCCCACAGGAATAATATCGCCGGAAGAACACGCAAAAATACAGTACCAGTTATTTGAAGAACTCAATCAACTAATGGATTTGTTGGTCTTTGTTCCATACAAAGAACCAAAATCACAAATTATAGAAGGAATTGGCGAATTACTAAGATATTACGTGAAGTTAAAACCAAAATTTCCTGAAGACTTTTATAAAATTGATCAACAGATTCATGATGATATTTCTTTCCGGACTTTGAAAAGTTTATTGGCGGAAGTTGAAAAATCTCACACATTTTATGAACAGAAGAGCTTTAGAATGATAGGAAATGTATACAACGTCTTTCTTGATAAAGGAGAGTTCGATCTTTCTACTTTGTGTGTGGAACAATTGAGCCAGGTGGGAAAAACGGCGATAGAATGTGACGACCAGGAACTCATTGAAGTAATCACGGTTCGTCTTAACACTTACTTTAGATTTGCACTAAAACACGGTCAGCACAATAATGAACCGCGCAATTTATATAATCTTGTTTTTCATTATGGACAGTTTCTCAGCTACCTGGTGGAACACCGGCAAGTGGACCGGGTTAAGACGTGTATAGGTTATTTTGTATTTTATGGACAACAGTGCTTTAACGCAATTCCACGAGCACGTTCCTTAGCTTTTATTTTAGACATTCTTGCTTCCGAAATGCAGAAACTAATGCAGATAATCTATCAGAATAATTGGGAGAGAAAACTACAGCAGGAATTACTGCAAAAGTTTTTATTGTTTGATAATTTTCAAGATATGGACAAAGAAATTGCGATACAATTCTTTAGTCAAAATCACGGCATTCGGCTTTTACATATTGGTTTGGCCTTGTTTTATCTCAATCAGAATGAAAAAGAGTTTGCTGAAACAATTGCAAAAGATACTCTACAAGATCTTTTATTATTGGGAGAACCACTGTTTTCCAAAACAATGGATACTATTTTTGCAAGACTTCAGTATTCTGGAGCAAAATTCTGGGAAGATACAGACCGTGGAAATGTGAATATTTACTACACACCATATCAATATGAAATAGAGTATTTTAAGAAATTACAAGTGAAGTTTAAGCTTGAAAGTCAAAAAAAGATTCCTGCATGAAATGAGGCAGACTATTAAAAAAAGTTGCAGAATTAAATAAATTCTTGTGTCCTGAAAAAAATTGAATTATACTTCAACCGCTACTGTTAATGTTTGCTTAGTTTTGAAAAGCAGGAAAGATATTTAGGAAATGTTATCTAATAAAAAGGATTGATATGAAAAGAGATGCAGAATTTTTAAGAAAGGTGACAGAGCTTGCTTCTAAAAATAACATGGGTGCAACAGCAAAGGCTTTAAAAATTCCGGTTTATACATTAAGGGCCCGCTTGTTGAGTGCCGCAATGAAACTTGGAGAAATTCCGCCTCAGTTTGCAAAAACAAGAGTTGTAAAAAAAGTTGCAAAGCTAAAAAAGCGTAAACACCTGGATACAGTTAGAGCATCAGGTAAAGCCGGAAGTTCGAGGCGTGTGATAATTCCACAACAGATTTTTCAAGAGTTGGATTGGAATAAAGGCGATAAGATTGTCATTCGACGTTCAGGCAAAAACAAAATTGTAATAGAAAAATCGGCAGGATAATAAGCTTCTTTTTAAGCACTCTTTAATTTTTTGTATGAGTGTTCCCCCCTTCATTTTGGATAGCGGTTGAAGGCTCGTGGTCGAGTGTTTCAACAGTTGACCATTTAATTTGCATTTGACAGGTTTAAAATGGATTTGGTGTATCGCCCAAGACGTTTAAGACGCACCGCACCTATTCGTGGATTGGTGCGTGAAACAGAACTTTCTCCGCGCCAACTTATTTATCCGCTGTTTGTGACGGAAGGCAAATCCGTCCGGGATCATATTGACAGTATGCCCGGACAATTTCGCTTATCTACAGATGAACTGGTTCGAGAATGTGAAGAACTTTATGCACTGGGTGTTGGTGCAGTAAACTTATTTGGCTATTCTGAAGAAAAAGATGAATTGGCTACCAAGTCGTATGATTCAGATGGCCTTGTTCAGCGTGCAATTCGTACAATAAAATCTGCTGTTCCGGATTTGTGTGTGCAAACCGATGTAGCTCTTGATCCATATACGACTCACGGTCATGACGGACTGGTCATTGATGGTGAAATCGTGAACGATGAATCTGTTGAAGTACTGTGCAAAATGGCACTTTCACATGCAGAAGCAGGTGCAGACTGGATTGCGCCTTCCGACATGATGGACGGGCGAATTGGTGCAATTCGAAATGCGCTGGACGTGCAGGGATTTTCTCAGGTCGGCATTCTTGCATATTCTGCAAAGTATGCTTCCAGTTTTTATGGACCATTTCGTGGAGCTCTTCAATCTGCACCAAAAAGTGGTAACAAAAAAACATACCAGATGGATCCTGCCAACATCCGGGAGGCACTTAAGGAGATTGCTTTAGATTTGGAAGAAGGAGCGGATGTGGTGATGATCAAACCTGCATTGTGCTATCTGGACGTAATTTCACGTGTTCGTGAGGCCTTTGATGCACCAGTGGCAGCTTATAATGTTTCCGGAGAATACGCGATGGTTGTTGCAGCTGCAGAGAAAGGCTGGGTTGACCGGGATAGTGCTATGATGGAAATGCTATTGTCAATTCGTCGGGCAGGTGCAGATATGATACTGACATATTTTGCAAAGGATGCTGCTGCTTTACTCCGTGCAGATTATGGAAGTTTTAGATGAAAACAGCACTTACTATCCGGAATGCCGAGGTAGTTCTTCCGGTAAGAACGGAGCGGACAGATGTCTCAGTTATCAATGGTCGGATTTGCGCTATTGGTAATGAAATACCTGACGTTGGAGAAGTGATTGATGCGGATGGATTGTTTTTGCTTCCGGGTATCATTGATCCACAGGTTCATTTCCGTGAACCGGGAGCTGATCACAAAGAAGATTTACACAGTGGTTCTTGTGCCGCTGCGGCAGGCGGAGTTACAAGTTTTCTGGATATGCCGAACAATACACCTCCGGTAATCACGCGTCAGCGGATGCAGGGAAAAAAGCAGTTGGCGGCAGAAAAATCTGTAGTTAATTACGGTTTTTTTATGGGAGCAACTCCGGATAATCTGGAGGAGTTGAATGCAGTAGAAAATGTTTGTGGTATAAAAATTTTCATGGGTTCATCTACCGGAGATTTGCTGGTGGACGATCCGGATGTTTTGGAAAAAATTTTTGCCAACGGCTCCCGTCTGATAGCAGTACATGCGGAAGACGAATCTGTTCTTCAGGCAAACAAAGCATTGCTCAAGGATATTTCGGACGTACGCATTCACCCCCTGCTCCGAAATGAATCTGCGGCACTCAGGGCTACAAAACTTGCCGTGCGGTTTTCGCTTAAATACCGGCGACGACTGCATATTCTGCATTTGACAACGGAAGATGAATGTGATTTTCTGCGCACGTTACCAAGGGAGCATCGCATTTCAACAGAGGTTTGTCCACAGCATTTCACCTTGACTGCACCGGAATGTTACGAGCAGCTCGGCACATTGGCTCAGATGAATCCTCCGTTGCGGACAAAGCGTCATGCAGATGCATTGTGGCAGGCTCTCAAGGATGGAATTATTGACTGCATTGCCACAGACCATGCGCCTCACACTTTAGCCGAAAAAGATCAGCCATATGGTAAGGCGCCTGCAGGAATGCCCGGTGTCGAAACCTCATTGGCCTTAATGCTGGATAGAGTCAACCGCAATGTTTGCACTTTGCAGGAAGTGGTTTACTGGATGTCTGAATCTCCTGCAAAATTATATGCAATGCAGGGAAAAGGACGTATCGAAGTTGGCCAGGATGCAGATTTGGTTTTAGTCGACATGTCATTAAAGAAAACGGTTACGAATGGTGAATTACAGACCAGAGTTAACTGGTCTCCTTATCACGGTATGGAACTAAAGGGCTGGCCGGTTCAAACGATTGTTAATGGTCAAACTGTTTTTTTGAATGGAGAAGTCGATAAAAGTGTACGTGGAAGAGAAATCAGCTTTGCATGATCAGTGGATAAGAGTTAGGATAGTTGAAGTAATTTTATCTTAACATTTACCTGAAAAAATAACGGAAAGATTCTGTGAAGCAAATTTGAATAACAAGTGTGGTATTTTGAAATTTTACGATTTCTCCCAATGTAAAAAAACCTAAATTTGGAGGTAATGATGACTGCATCAATGGAAAAAAGTATTAATAAAAATTTAATCGAAATGCTCGAAAAATCTCGAAAGCTTTACGCAGATCGTCCTTTGTATGGAACGAAACGCGATGGAATTTACGAGTGGACTACTTACGAACAGTTTGCAGAAAAAGTAGATGCTTTACGCGGAGGGCTGGCTTCATTAGGTGTAACTGCTGGAGACAAAGTCGCTATTATCTGTAAAAACACAGAAGAGTGGGCAGTCTCTGCTTATGCCACTTATGGATTATGCGCACAGCACATCCCAATGTATGAAACACAGATGGCAAAGGAATGGGAATACATAATCCGTGACTGTGGTGCAAAAGTATTACTGGCGGCAAACACAACTGTGCTTGAACAAACTCGTGATTTTCCGGAACGGATTGAAGAACTGGAACATATTGTTTTGCTTTCAGGAAGTGATGCAGGAGATGTTAAAACATATTCTGATTTACTGAAAACAGGCAGAGCAAACCCGATAAACGTCAAGCAGCCTGAATCACAGTCACCGATGGGAATGATCTATACTTCAGGAACTACAGGTGAT
This sequence comes from SAR324 cluster bacterium SAR324-CTD7B, assembly GCA_002082305.1. GTDB lineage: Bacteria > SAR324 > SAR324 > SAR324 > NAC60-12 > Arctic96AD-7. The sequence goes on along the minus strand of LSNO01000034.1, from coordinate 10,185 downwards.
CCAAAAGGTGTGGTGCTGAGTCACAGGAACCTGATTTTTGAGTGTGATGTAGTCTTACCTTTGCTGGGCATGACGAAAGATGATAGATCACTGGCATTTTTGCCTTGGGCTCACGTTTTTGGCCAGGTGGCAGAAGTACATGGTTTAATCAATTCCGGCGGTTCTGCGGGACTGGTTGATGATGTGAATACGCTGATTGAAGAACTGGGCGTGGTCAAACCCAGCATGTTCTTTGCTGTGCCTCGTGTTTATAACAGGATTTATGAGCGTCTAATAGGTCAAATGCAGGAAAAACCAGGCTTTATCCGCTCCCTGTTTTATGGAGGACTCAAACAGGCAAAGAGAGAAAGAGAAGGTGAAACTCTTAGTTTTATGGAAAATTTAACACTAACGCTGGCTCGTAAAATTATTTTCAAAAAAGTTTTGAACCGCTTTGGTGGAAATCTGCGTATCGCTGTAAGTGGAGCCAGCGCCTTGAGTCCACAAGTCGCAGAGTTTGTAAATGATATTGGCATCAGCGTTTATGAGGGTTATGGGCTAAGTGAAAATACGGCAGCACTTTCAGTTAATTATCCGGGTGCAAGACGCTTTGGTTCGGTGGGTAAACCACTTCCTGGAGTACGGATTGAAATAGATAAATCTGTTGAAGGTTCCAAAGAAGAAGACGGAGAGGTAATAGCATATGGTGAAAATATCATGCTTGGCTACCACAACCTGCCGGAATTCACGAAAGAAAATATCACTGAAGAAGGAGGGTTGCGGACGGGAGACCTGGGGCATTTGGATGAGGACGGTTACCTCTATATCACTGGACGTGTGAAGGAGCAGTACAAACTTGAAAATGGCAAGTATGTGGCACCTGCACCCCTAGAAGAATCACTGAAGCTGAGTGCGTACGTTGATCAAATAATGCTTTACGGCTTCAACCGACCTCATAATGTGGCTGTGATTGTAGCAGCGATGCCCGCAGTGGAAAAATTTGCTGAGGAAAATAAGATTTCCGGAAGTGGTCCAAGTTTGTTAAATGAACCTGAAATTAGAAAATTGTTCCAGGAACAACTGGAACATTATGGAAAAGATTTCAAGAGTTTTGAACGTCCGCAAAATTTTGCCCTGCTCTCTGAAGAGTGGGGTATTGACAATGGACTACTGACTCCAACTCTTAAACTGAAACGGGAGGTGGTGGAGGAACAGTTCAAGTCACAGATTGAGAGCCTTTATTCTTAATATTTGTGGTTCGTTTGGTCTTGTGATTCGCCGTAATTTTCTGTTATTCTGTTATATTTTAGTGTTTCTTCAGTACAATGCAAATCCAGGTTTCTAATCTGCACAAAAGCTACATTGACGGAGAAGGCTTGAAGCTGCACATTTTGCGGGGCCTTAATTTTGAAGCAAAGTCGGGTTCGACTGTAGCAATAGTTGGAACTTCCGGAACCGGAAAGAGCACTTTTCTGCATACAATTGGAATGCTGGAAGGTATAGACGAAGGGCAGTTGTACCTTGACGGCAGCGATTTGGCCAACTTAACCCGCGACCAGGCTGCACAGTTCCGGAATGAAAAAGTTGGTTTTATCTTTCAATTCCACCAGTTACTACAGGATTTTACTGCGTTGGAAAATGTGATGATTCCCCAGTTGATTCAAGGTAAAAATACTGGAATTGTCCGGAAATATGCTTTTGAACTGCTGGAAAAAGTTGGACTGTCTGAGCGTGCTGGACATAAGCCGACACAGCTTTCCGGAGGAGAACAGCAGCGGGTCGCGATTGCTCGTGCTTTAGTCAATCGACCCCGAATTGTACTGGCAGATGAACCAACCGGAAACCTGGACCAAGAGACAGGTGAGCAGGTAATGGAAATTTTGCTGCGACTAAACCGAGAAAATGAAACTACACTTGTTATGATTACCCACAACACCAGCCTTGCATCGGCCATGCAGTATCAGCATCGTATGGAAAATGGACAACTGCATTTGCTTACGAATGATTAAGAATTTCCGCAAAAGAATTTCTACTCTGCCTGATTCCTGCTTCTTTCAAACCTGATGAACTTCCTTTCTTCTGTTTTTCGTTTTTTATTTGCGATTGTTTTTCTGGGCTTCCTGTGCCTAAGCAATTTCAATCAAGTTCTCTATGCACAAACGACAAGTAGTGCGGATTTATCGTCACTTATTTCTGAGATTGAAATAAAAGGCACATCCGACTTGGAATCCTCTCAGATCCTGTTTTTGATAGAAAGTCAAGTTGGCGAACCTCTGTCACGTAAGGCTGTTCGCAGGGACATCCACTCCATTTATCAAATGAAATTGTTTGAAGATGTACAGGCAGAAGTAAAACTTCAGGATTTTGAAGAATCAGGCGCAAAAGGATATTTACTGCGCTTTGTGGTAAAGGAACGTCCTCGTCTGTCGGAGGTGAAACTTGTTGGAGTAATGCTGGTTGAACGGACAGAAATTGAAGAAAAGATGACCCTGGTCCAGTATGATCCATTTGATCAAGAAAAAATTGCGGTAAATGAGCAAATAATTTTGGAGTACTACCGAAGTGAGGGTTATCCCGGGGTTCGTGTGAAAAGTAGAGTTGAAGCTGTGGAATCCAGTCTTGAATCCGAAGGAAAAAAGTTTCGTGTAGTATTTGAGATGGAGGAAAAACCTCGTGTTTATCTCTCAGATATTTACATTTCTGGTACTAAATTTTATTCAGAACTTGATATCAAAAGATTCATCCTGAGTTCTGAAATTGATTGTGTGGCCTGGGCAAATCAATCAGGCCTTTTCCGTGAAGAAATGATAAATCAGGACCTGTCACTGATTACTCAGCACTATCTTAAAAATGGATTCATAAAAGTATTTATTGAAAAACCGGATGTAACGTTGATTCACAATCCTGATTATAGTCGGGTCGATGTCCGTTTAAATATTACAGAAGGAGATCAGTATTACTCTGGAAAGATCTCTGTATCCGGTGACATTCTGGGTGAAAAAGAAAAGTTAATGGAAGGCTTGTTGCTGGAAGAAGGTGAAATTTATAATCCGTTTCTGCAAAATAGAGATCGTTCAGGTATAAGTGAAATTTACCATGAACGGGGTTATGCTTTTGTCAGGGTTGTACCGGAAACAAAAGTTCATAAAGAAACAAAAACTGTTGATGTAACTTACCGCATTTTGAAGGGTGAGAAAGCCTACATTGGCCGTCTGGAAATTGCGGGAAATATTGAAACACGAGATCATGTGATTCGGCGTGAGTTTGAATTACAGGAAGAAGAGCTTTTTAATGGTAAAAAACTGCGCCTCAGTCAGGAAAATCTTAACCGTTTAGGCTTTTTTCAGTCCGGAGTGATCCTGGAACGATCTCCACGTGATCAAGAGGACAATCTGCTGGATATCATGGCTCGTCTTAAAGAAGCCCAAACCGGAACTTTTCAGGCTCAAGTAGGGTATAGCGATTTTTCCGGATTCAGTGGAGGAGTGACACTTTCAAAGGGCAACCTGCTCGGGTCAGGGCGGACTCTGCGGCTTAGTGCCCAGTTTGCAGAACAGAGTGTTCAACAAAAATTTGATATAACACTGATTGATCCAAGACTCTTTGATTCACAGGTTTCAGGTTCTATTTTTGCTTCAAGAAGCAAGGTTCAGGATTCAACAGAATTTGGACGTGGAATAATCACCGAAAACAACTATGGTTTTAGTTTGGCAATGCCACTTTATTTCCGGAATTTACGTTTCGGAACTCAAATCAGTTCACTTGATCGCATCTTTTCTGATTCCGGAGATGACATTTATAAGCATTCTGTTTCACCGTCTTTGACCTACAACACTGTCAATCATCCTGTCTTTCCAAGCGGAGGCTTAAAAACTTCCTTTCGGGTTATACAGACCGGCACACCTTTCGGCGGGAATATTCAGTTGCGGGAGTACCGACTTCAGTATCAGCAATTTTGGGCAATGAACCAGAATAACACTTTAATTTTGATGGCCAAAGGACGTTTCGGGTTGCTGCAGGAACAGGGTGGTTCGCCGATTCCATCCGAAGACAGGTATCGTATAGGAGGTATTGATTCAGTACGGGGACACTATTATTACCGCATAGCCGGACCCTACGGTCCTAGCGAGCAGCTTCGTAATCGTGAATACAGAGTGATCACTGACGAACTGGGTTACCAGCAGACAAAAACTTATGACAGCAGAGCTGTCGGCTTGAGTACCAGCGAATTGCAGGAATTAAAGAGCGGCGGAATTTCAGAGAGAGTCTTTAATCTTGAATTACTGTTTCCACTCAGTCAAGATGAGAATAGTTTTGTCCGCGGACTGGTATTTATGGATGCAGGAAATGTTAATGCGGAATCGAGGCAATATCAACTACTTGGCGAAAAAGAACCCGGTTTTTTTGATCTGCGTAAAAGTGCGGGCTTTGGTGTTCGTGTGATAACTCCAATGGGTGTGCTGCGTTTTGAGTATGGATCGAAACTGGATAAGCGTCCCGATGAAACTCCGGATCGTTTTGAATTCACTGTCAGCGGCTTGTTTTAACAAATGCTGCTGAACTGTCCGGCCGAAATTGCAATCTTATAATTTAATGAAAAACTCTCAAGTTTCCTCAGCAATACACAAGCAAGTAAAACAGGCACGTGAAGCCTTCCTTGTTTTGGCGAATCTGGAAAATTTGCATAAAAACAATGTTCTTCATGAATTAGCTCAAGCATTGCGTGAAAATTCGGCTGAAATTTTGGCAGAGAACGCCAGGGATATGGCTGAAGCCCAAAAAATGCTGGAGTGTGGTGAGTTGTCTGCAAGTGCCTGCAACCGTGTTTTACTCAATGAAGAAAAGATTGAGCAGATGGCACAAAACTGCGAAAGTGTTGCTGCATTGCCAGATCCTGCAGGCAAAATAATTCAGGCAACCCGGCTGGATGAAGGTCTTGATCTCTATCGTGTGTCCTGTCCAATTGGAGTCATTCTGGTAATTTTTGAATCACGTCCGGATGTGGTCATACAAATTTCTGCATTAGCTCTAAAATCCGGAAATGCGGTAATTTTAAAAGGAGGCAAAGAGGCACAAAATTCAAATCGTGTACTGGCAAAACTGATCCGGAATACTCTTGCGAAGAATGATACTGTACCAGAAAATGCAGTCAGTCTGGTGGAAAGCCGCGATGAAGTTTCACAGTTGGTGAAAATGAGTTCTGAACTTGATTTAATCATTCCCCGCGGCAGCAATGAACTGGTCCGGAATATTCAAAAAAATGCGCAGGTTCCAGTGCTGGGACATGCAGATGGACTTTGTCATGTGTATCTGGATCAAGCTGCAGATGAAAAGAAAAGCATTGAGGTTGCACTGGATGCAAAGTTGGATTATCCCGCTGTCTGCAATGCTGTGGAAACTTTACTTGTGCATCAAAAATATCCGGTTGAGTGGCTGGTAGAAATTTTGAGAAAAATGCAGGAAGCCGGTGTAGAATTGAGGGTATGTCAGCAAACTCAAAAACGTCTGGAAAAATTTACTGAATTAAAGTTAAAAAATGCAGTTGAAGAAGACTGGACAACTGAATATATCGATTTGATAATTTCTGTTAAATCAGTCAAATCTGCAGAGGAGGCAGTTAGGCACATCAATCATTTTGGTTCCAGGCATACTGATACAATTGTTACTGAAAATTCAGAGTTGGCAGAATGGTTCATGAATACCGTGGATGCAGCAGGTGTATTTTGGAATGCGTCAACTCGATTTGCGGATGGATTTCGATACGGATTTGGGGCAGAAGTTGGAGTAAGTACCGGTAAAACTCACTCACGAGGTCCTGTTGGACTTGAAGGTTTGGTAATTTATAAATATAAATTATATGGAAACGGGCAGGGCGCTGGTCAATATGGGCAGGGTAAGCGGGAATTTCTACATGAGGAAATTCAATATAAATAACTGTAGATTTCAAAGTTTTTACTAGATTGAAATAGGAGCTTTCATGTATAAACTGCAATTAGATCGTGAATTTTCACAAGATCTTTTTTCTGAGTCATCAAAAGAAATCAGGGACTGGGTGGTCAATGCAATTGCAAACATAGTTGTTGCAGATGACATCATTGAGAGACATGAGTTTGTGGCTTTGCAGGAAGCAATGGGCCTGCTGGACAGCAAGGAAGAAATTCTTGATTTAATGAAAAAAGTGAAAGAGAGAAATCTATTCGAGGTAAAAAAAATCAAAATGGACCCGGATCTTTCTCTAAAAATTTTCTTTTATCTTGCTGGAATTGCAGTTATAGACGGTAGTCTTAAAAAAAGTGAAGCAGAATTATTAAAAAAATGCGGAAATTGTTTGGATCTTGAAGTTGATTTTATTCGTGCTGTCATTAGCTGGTCAGTAAAACAAATGGAAATAAATCGAAAGTTAACTCAAGACTTAAAAACCAGCAACACACATCGAAACCGTATTATTGAAAGTATAATAATGAGTTGAATATACAAACGTTGTGCTGAAAAAAACTTGCTATTCTTAACTTAATCTACTAATATTCAAGTATAAATTATCCTCTTATAAAAATTATACAATTCATCTATCCTCTTTCTTTTCAGAGTCTTATGCCAGCCTGTTTGCGGATATGCTTTGTCCGTTTGTTTTCGATTGTTCCTGCGCTAGTTTTATTTGTTTTGTCAGCAGGTCCAGGTACAGCAACAGCACAAACTCATTTTGTACCCCTTGAGCGAGGTGACGTTTCTGAGCGTAAAGAACACCTGACATTTTCCCCTGGAGTTGAACTTTCCGGAGATTACAGACTGCGAATTTCAAAGATTAATTCAACATCTCTTCCTGTTTCACGAACAGAAACCAACTCTGCAGAAGAGTTTTCTTTTGATCAGGATTTACGTTTGCGTCTGCGCTCAACTGTGCATCGTATAATTTCAATAAACCTGGAACTTGCTACTAATCAGGAAGCGATATACCAGTCTGACATCAGGACTTCACGAAGTTCACGTACTACTGGAGCAGAGTCCCAAACTGCAAATCTAACTGCACGGCAATCGTATCTGGAACTCAACAGAAATCCGAATGAAGTAACAAAAATCGGTAAACATGCGATTAACATAGGAGACCGTAACGGCAAGGTATTTTCCGGAATCCTCAGTGGTTATTCGCAACGCTGCAAGGCTGGAACCTGGTGTTATGAAATTGGCGGAATGAAGCTTTCTTCTGCAGATGGAGACTGGCTGTACTTCTTTTCACTCGACTATCCTTTTTGGCACGAGGTAGATTCACAGGGCGAAGTTATCGATTCTTTTCGAATTGAAATGTTCCGTATCAAATACACAGAACATGATGTTCCACTGGGAATGAATAATATTCCTGCAAAACGTCTCTCCAGCAGTACTCTTTCCAGTTTGGAAAGTGGAGGGTTTACCTCAGGAAGTGACTGTAATACGAGCCTGTCGGCTTATACTCTCAACTCAAGCTGTAAGCCAATTTATTACAATGCACATGAACAGGAATATTTTGGACTGCGTATGCAGTGGGAAACACCTGTTTGGGGTGTTTATGCGGATATTATTTCAAATCAGGGCAATCGGAATTATTTCCAGTATGATGACAGGCATAACATGGATAAAAGAAAAATATCAGGCGGAGCAGCTGAACTGGAAATCAGTTGGAAAAAACCGGGTGAAGAATATATGCTTGTCGGAATGATGGCCCAGGGTGATGAACAACTTGATGACAGCAGCAGAAATGGTACAAATTACCTTCGCGGTCTGGAAAGTTTTTACGAAATATCACCAGGAACGTACCGTGGAACCAAATTTTATTTCAACGGAGGCAGCCCCGACCTGAACAGTGGTACCGGCTTGGGGCACTCAATTAATAATACTCAAATGGGTGGTTTTCGTTATCGCTATGACATTCCGGAAACAACTGCTGTTTATCGATTTGGTCTTTACGAACTAAAGCGCATCAAGCCTGTGCTTGACTCGAACGGGACTAAATCCAGTATGATCGGCATTGAGTGGGACAATACATTTACACTGAAAATGGCTGGTCACGCAAACGTAGATTTGGATCTTAATGCATTTCAGCCGGCAAGAGCATTCAGTTATGATGATCAAACAGTTCCTACCGGAAGGAAAGATATGATTTTTCACTTTGCCGGACGTTTGACTTACTCTTTCTGAACTGTCGCTTTTAACAAACTTAAGAGGACCTATGAAACAAAAAAGAGTCGCGAAAATTGAGCGCATAACCAAAGAAACAAAAATTAAACTGGAACTGAATCTTGACGGTTCCGGAAAATCTGAAATTAATACCGGAATTGGTTTTCTGGATCACATGCTGAATTTATGGGCTTTTCACGGTTTGTTTGATTTGAAATTAACCTGCAGTGGTGATTTGGAAATTGATGCGCATCACTCTACGGAAGATATCGGGCTTGCTCTTGGTAGTGCGTTGGCAGAAGCCGTTGGTGAAAAGAAAGGGATTTTCCGCTACGGTCATTCGTATGTGCCCATGGACGAAGCGTTAATCCGGGCTGCTTTGGATTTGTCCGGACGTCCGGAATTTGTCTTTTCAGGTGAATTTACTCAGCCGAGCATTGGTCAGTTGGATACACAGATGATCAACCACTTTTTCAAATCACTTGCTATCTCGTCTAAAATGACTCTGCACCTGTCGATATTATACGGAATCAACGACCATCACAAATGCGAAGGCATGTTCAAGTCAATGGCGCGTGCCCTACGTATGGCTGTTGAGTCAGATCCACGACGTACAGAAGTGGTTTCTACAAAAGGAAGTCTCTGACAGGCATGAACGTAATCATCGATTACAAAGTTGGAAATCTGCACAATCTGAAAAACGCGCTTGATTTCTCTGGAGTGGAAAATCAGCTCGTTTCTCATGCAGATGAGCTAAAGGAAGCAGACAGAATTCTGCTTCCGGGAGTTGGAGCATTTGGTCCGGCTATGGAACATTTGCGAAACTCAGGAATGCTGGAAGCTCTGCAGGAAAAAGTTCAGGCAGGAACTCCTTTGCTGGGAATTTGCGTAGGAGCACAATTGCTGATGGACGAAAGCGAAGAAGATGGTTCTCGTGTGGGTTTGGGCTGGATTCCAGGTAAAGTTAAGCGTTTCCAGCATGAACTGAAAATTCCCCAGATTGGCTGGAATCAGGTTTCTCAGCAGAGAAAAGATCCGCTTTTTCAAGATGTTTTAGATGAGATGCATTTTTATTTTGTTCATTCTTATCATTTGCGTCCGGAAAACAGTGGGCACGTTTTGGGCCTCTCAAATTACGGTTATGACTTTGCCGCAGTTGTTCGTAAAGACAACTTGTGGGGAGTTCAGTTTCATCCGGAAAAGAGTCAAAATGCGGGACTGCAACTGTTGAAAAACTTCTGTACACTCACTTAGCGGTGTGTTTTACACACTAATTATCAGTGTTAATCAACTGCAGAATTTAGTCTGAAGAATTATCACGAACAATATTAAACCTTGATAAAAAAGAAAAAATGCCTTTAGAACAAACATTTTCAATCATCAAACCAGACGGTGTGCGCCGCAACCTTGTTGGAAAAATACTCAGCCGCTTTGAAGAAAAGGGTCTGCGCATTGTTGCCACCAAAATGATTCATATGTCAAAACTTGAAGCAGAAGGATTTTATGCAGTTCATCGGGAACGGCCATTCTTTGGGGAACTGACGGAATTTATGAGTTCCGGACCGGTAGTAGTTTCAGTTCTGGAAGGTGAAAACGCGGTTAAATATCATCGTGAAATAATGGGAGCGACTAATCCAGCTGATGCGGATGAGGGAACAATCAGACGTGATTTTGCGGAAAGTCTTGGTGAAAATACTGTCCATGGTTCAGACAGTCTTGAAAATGCGGCCATCGAAATTTCTTATTTTTTCTCACAGACTGAGTGTGTAAATTCAGTTTCCTGACATTCATTTCAGGAACTCGACAATCACGTGATATATCGTGTCATCCCGAACGTTTGTGAGGGGTCTTTTAAGATATCAGCGCTTTATCAGATTTCTCACATCGGTCGAGATTACCCGGTAATATCAGTATTAAATGAGAATTAACATCTTTCGAGTTCTGATACTATTGCAGGCAAAAACGATATGGCCGGTTTCCATTCGGGCCTCAGCAAAATTATAACTACGTCTTTAAGGCCACAAATTTTTCCATATTTCTTCGCGTCTCCCTTTT
>LSNO01000033.1 GCA_002082305.1 SAR324 cluster bacterium SAR324-CTD7B | reverse complement strand
TAAAAATTCTCTCTATAACTCTTGTTGTCTTTTTATTCAATCCACAGCTGTTTGCTGATATATATGAGGTTAATAATGATGATCACGCAAAAACTATTTTAGACAAATAGTTTGTTTTAAGACTAGAATTCATATTTTTTTCAACAAAATCGAAATTTCATATTTTTTAAGATTTAATTTTCAAAATAAATCTTAAAATATCAATATAGTCAGCTATTATGGCTACTCCGGCCTTTCTTATGCCGCAAAAGCCACTTTTTGATCGTATATAAACCTGGCACTCCTGAGAATGTTGAGTCCCAGAGCTTTTAGGGTTGCAGCACAACTGACCGCCTTGAGCCCCCTTACGCGTAAGTGTTTGACCCCAGTGAGGCGATCGAACTGTGACATTGTGGCCTCAATTCCAGCTCGGTAACGGTATACGTTTCTGAAGGAAGCAGTATCTTCATTTTGCCGACGTTTTGAGATACTGATCATTTTTTGGTCGTAGTAATATGTGTATGCTTTCTTGTATTTTGTGACCGGACAGTTTGCCAATTGAGGACATGAACTACAATCTGAACGGCTGAATTTCGCGATGAATCTGTCTTTTGGTTTTTTAACACTACCGGGCTTATTACCTTGCGGACAAAGTGTAATTTTGTTATTGCTGTCCAAGGTAAATTGCTCCAGGTCAAAGCCTTTGCTCTTTGCTCCCATCAGTGGCGCAAGCACATCGGTTTGATAGTCTTGTTTTGCTTTTGTTACATTATCGTCACTGCCGTAGAGAGAATCCGCGAGAAGTTCTTTAGGCGACATATCTCGTTTATCTGTGTTTCTCAGGGCAGGCAATAGCGCGTTTGCATCGTGTTTATCTGCAGACTCAACTTCGATGTGAGTGATGAGTGACAACTGTTTTTTGTCGGTGTTTCCAGAGTAAGTTTCCATGACCTGGACTTGATAGCCCTGGCCCTTGTGTCCGCTGTAACCGGCATCTTCGTCAGACGGATTCTGAAGAGAGTCCGAAGGGACTTCATGGTTTGGTTTGGCGGTTATAATTTTTTTACCTTTGTTTTCCAAATCATCTACAGAAGTACATTGATCTTTGAATAATCTGGACAACAACTGGAAACTACTCATGCTTTTTACTTTCTCATTTGAAGAGAACTGCCGCAAAAGAAAATGGGTGTCTTCTGCCAACAGGCTGAGCGTTTTAACGGTTTCGGAAGGCTTTACCGCGGAAAAAAGCATTTCTTCATTTTTGTTGACATAGCTCTTGAAGCGAGCTGATTCTAATTGATCATAATGAGTACGGTGCTGCCTTTTGAGATTCAGCAGAAACTTCTTGATAGTTCTGCTGAATAAAGCGATTCGCCCAAGATGACGCATATTTGATTGGATATGGACTGAGTCCAAACGTTGTTTGTCAAAATCAACTTTGAACACCTCGGCTAGTTTTTTAGTGACTTGCTCAAACATCTCGACATACAGACCGTCTTCAGTCAGATGTTTGCGTATTGACCATAAGCTCTTGAGGCTCACATAAGCTTCACGGTCGGAATCGCCGGGTACATCCAGGGCATAGCGCCACCGGGTGTCGAACATAAAATCGCCTACTGCTTTTTCGTCAGTCAGGTCATGCATTTGCTGAAGGATCATCAAGCCAAGCATCGAATACATTTCCTTGCTCGGACGACCATTCTTGTCGTGGTAATATTTGCGAAGAGACTCAACAGGCAATGCTGGAAGTATCTCACTGCGAAATATTTCCGCCCATGAATTTTTAAGTTCTGAGAGGCGTTTTGGGCCTAAATATTCGAATGGATCGAAAATGTAGCCCTGTTTGTTGTCTTTTGCGTGAAACATAATTAAACCTTCTTATCTGATTGATAATACAGGAGTATTATGATATATTATGCTGAAATAGACAAGATAAATATTCATTATATTGCGAAATATCAGTAAGTTAAGTTAATACTCTTTTTACGAGACCATCATAATTGATTTACCTTTTCAAATATTGAATGTGATACTTTTACCCCGTTGATCTTTGAATTCTCTCTATTTTTTATCCTTCTATCTCCCGGTATTCTAATCCCTTCAAGTTTCATTAGTTTTGTAAAAAATAATTCAGAGTGCTCATGCCAGTTATTTTCATCACCGAAAAGATTCGGATTAATTGCTATGATTAATTCGCCACCGCGGGTTGGACCTCCGTCATTATTATCTTTCTCACCCCTCTCGAAGCTAAAACTTTCACCTATTAATCCTGCTGACAAAAGTTCTATCATCATAGCAATAGATGAGCCTTTATAACCCCCAAAAGTTAATTGACAGCCATCTAATACCTTTTTAGGATCTTTTGATGGGTTCCCATTTTTGTCAATTCCAACACCTTGTGGTAAATTAGATCCTTCCTGTGCTGCAATCATAATCTCACCTCTCGCCATAGCGGCTGATGCTTGATCAAAAACAACGGGGTTCCCTTTAATTCTCGGCCAGGAAAAAGCCATAGGATTAGTTCCAAAAAAAGGTTCTTTTGCACCTGATGGAGCTACTACAGGCTTTGCTACAGTAAAAGCAAATCCAACTAGACCCTTTAGTGCTAAATACTCAACTTCATGCCATAATGCAGAAAAATGATGGATATCAACTATTACTGCTGCTGCCAATCCATTTTTCTTAGCACATTCAATCAAAGGCTTATAGGAAACATTAAGTGCGAGTGGAGCAAAGCCCCTATCTCCTTCGATTCTATTTACTACTGGCGCTATTTGGACAACTTTAGGATTTGATTCCCCATTTACTTTCCCACTTTTAAGTGAGGAAATAAAACCCGGAAGTCGGAACAAGCCATGTGCTGGACATCCGTCCATTTCAGCAGCTGTTATTGTTTTTGCTATTTCAAATGCATTTCTGAAATCACAACCGTGTTTTAGTAACTTTTCATTAGCTATTGACAAAATATTTTCTTCTTTAAGTACTATAAAATTTTCTTTTTTCATATTATACTCAACTCTTAATTAAACAAAATATTAACCTCAACTAAATATTGTTATGGTACTTACATCTGAGCAATTAGTCTCATATAAAAATAAAGGATTTGC
>LSNO01000032.1 GCA_002082305.1 SAR324 cluster bacterium SAR324-CTD7B | reverse complement strand
TTTACGGGGATTGACAAAAGTGGTTTCAATGCCGAAACGCGGTAAGGTGTGCTGGAAAAGGTTGACGCTGCCGCCGTAAAGTGAAGCCGAGGAAACGATGTGATTTCCCTGTCCCATCAAGGTCATTATGGCAGCGAATAACGCGCTTTGTCCTGAAGCAGTAGCCACTGCGCCGGTTCCGCCCTCAAGGGCCGCGATTCGTTCTTCCAGCACCGCGACTGTTGGATTTGAAATACGGCTGTAAATGTGTCCGCCCTGCTCCAGGTTGAACAACGCCGCCGCGTGGTCACTGTCCTGAAAAACGTAAGAGGTAGTCTGATAAATCGGTACGGCCCTCGAGCCTGTTTCCGCATCAGGACGCTGTCCTGCGTGTAAACTTAATGTGTTAAATTTAAATAATTTAGGATCCATAAAACCAGCTTTTGTTAGCGTTGATGAAGTTTAACCCAAAGCTTTTGAGACAATTTCAAAAACGTCTCCGGAAAGTTTTGGTGTTTTAACAATTTTCTGAAGTTGATAGTTCATTTTTGTTTTATGTGTTTCAGTAAATTTTTTCCAGTTATTGAAAACACTTACCAGCCTTGCTGCAATTTGTGGATTCAGTGGGTCGAGCCTCAAAACCTGTTCTGCAATAAACTCATAACCGGAACCGTCCGCGGCATGGAATCTCAACTGATTAAAGCGTGAAAACGTGCTGATCAAAGCCCGGATTTTATTAGGATTATTTTTTTCATATGCAGAGTGGCTCGTCAATTTTCGCACATGATCCAGTGTTTTTGGCAGACATGAAATTGCCTGCAAAGCAAACCACTTGTCCATCACCACCGTGTTTTTTCGCCACCTGTTTTCAAACTCGCTAAAAGCCGTTTCACGTTCCGGACAATCCAGATGAGTCAGCACTCCAAGCGCGCCTGCAACGTCAGTCATATTTTCGTTTTTACGGAATTGAGTTTGTGTCAATTTGCGGATATCCAAACTTCCCAATTCTGATAAATAACTGAGACAGACATTTTTCAAACTACGCCGTCCCATCGATTGTTGATCGATTTTGAATGCGCCTTCTTCCTGAAATTCCAGATAAGTTTTTTCAAATTCAGGCTGTAGTTTTTGTGCCAGTTCTTTGCGTAGAAATGTACGTGTCTCATGAATCGCGTCCACATCAATTACGTCCATGAACTCACCCAAATATGGTTCATTTGGAAAACTTAATGCCAGCGCCAAAAGTGCGGAATCGCCCTCCTGAGTTTGGTTCAGGAGGCTCCGGAAAGCATTTTCCAATTCCGAGGGTAGGTTAAATGGCTCATGATTTTGAAAACGCTGTATTTGTTCCAGTGAAATTCGGATCATCAGTTGCTGACCTGCTTCCCAGCGGTTAAATTCGTCAGTGTCATTGGCCAGTAAAAAGGCTAGGTCAGCAATGCTGTAATCAAAAAGCAGCTTTACCGGTGCAGAAAATCCCCTCAAAAGTGATGGAACTGGCGCTGCGGGAATGTTCTCAAAGACAAAAGTTTCACTTTGCTTGCGGAGTTCCAGGATGATTGTGTCCTGATTTTTTTCAGCAGTACAGCCTGTTAATTTTAACGGCAGAGTGTCACCGTCTGCTGCAAGCAAACCCAACGCTAAAGGAATGTGAAACGGTTGTTTTTGGGAAGAGTGATGAGCATTCTGTTTTGAGTTTTGAATTTCAACCGGTGCTGTTTGTTTTTCATGCACGTCATTCTTGGATTTCTCAGTGCCGAATCCTTTTTGTCCGGCAGTATCCGGACACGATTGCCGAACTGTCAGGGAATATGTTTTTGCCTCCGGATCATGTGAGCCGCGGATGTGGAGTTCCGGTGTGCCTGACTGACCGTACCAGCGCCTGAATTGCTGTAAATCAACTCCGTTTGCATCTTCCATTGCTGCGACAAAATTGTCACAGGTCACGGCTTGTCCATCGTGTCGATCAAAATAAAGATCAGTGCCTTTGCGAAAATTTTCTCTACCCAGCAGAGTATAGATCATACGCACAACCTCGGCACCTTTTTCATAAACTGTCATGGTGTAGAAGTTATTGATTTCCATGTAAGAATCAGGACGTATCGGATGACTCATCGGTCCGGCGTCTTCAGGAAACTGATGCACACGCAGGCGGTCCGCGTCTGCGATACGCTGCACTGCTCTGGAATTCAGGTCTGAGGAAAATTCCTGATCACGGAAAACGGTGAAACCTTCCTTGAGGCTCAGTTGAAACCAGTCACGGCAGGTGACACGATTTCCAGACCAGTTGTGAAAATATTCGTGTCCAACCACACCCTGGATATTGTAGAAATCTGTGTCAGTCGCAGTTTCCTGAGAAGCAAGGATCAGCTTGGAATTAAAAATATTGAGCCCTTTGTTTTCCATGGCTCCCATATTGAAATCATTGACTGCTACAATCATGAACAAATCAAGGTCATACTCCCGCCCGAAACGTTCTTCATCCCAGCGCATCGACTCTTTGAGCGAGCGCATGGCGTGATCGCAAAATTCAATATTTTCCGCTTCAACGTATATTTGCAATTTCACCTCACGTCCGGAAGATGTCCGGAATGAGTCCTCAATGTGCAGTAAATCTCCGGCGACCAGCGCGAAAAGATAAGCCGGTTTTGGGAAAGGATCTTCCCATTTTACCCAGTGTCGGCCGTCAGTTAGTTTTCCGCTGTCGAGCAGATTTCCATTTGAAAGCATCACCGGATAGAGCTGCGGATCGGCGGAAATGGTCGTGCTGTAAAGTGACATGACATCCGGACGGTCCAGGAAATATGTTATTTTACGGAAACCTTCTGATTCGCATTGAGTGCAGAACAGTTTGCTGGATTTGTAAAGACCCTCAAGCTCGGTGTTGTTTTGCGGTTGAATCCGGACCTCCGTTGACAGTACAAATTTTTCCGGAACATCATTAATTGTAAGTTGAGATTCATCAACTTGATACTGATCCTGCGTCAGTTCCACATTATCCAGAATGACAGCCATAAGTTCCATCTTATGTCCATTGAGTACCAGTGTTTTACTGTTTTCAGCGGAAGCAGGATTTCGCCTGAAATTCAATTCTGCTTTTACTGTCGTCCATTCTTCAGCTAAATCAATGTGCAAATCCACCGTATCGATCAAAAACTGTGGAGGCCTGTAATCTTTGAGATAAATTGTTTGAGGGGTTTGGGTTTTCATGCTATTCTTCCACCAGCTGGAGTTGAGTTTTTATTGCCAGAATCTGAAGAATAATGAACCTTTAAGATAGAAAAAATCAATGGAGAAAATTCGTGTTTTTCAGACATATTTTTTATACCAGCTGTTAATAGTTATACTTTTTAAGTAGACGATAATAATAAAAAAACTACAGAAAAATGGAAAGCGGAAACGTCAAAAATCACCATGAACATGGTCATCATCATTCAGGAGATGTTGAAGCACTCGGCGGCGCGTTTCTGCTAAATTTTATTTTCACGCTGATTGAAATTGCGGGAGGATTATGGACAAACAGCGTCGCTATTTTAGCGGATGCTTTGCACGATGCAGGTGATTCATTGGCGTTGTTACTCGCGTGGTATTTACAGAAAGCGTCGGGGAAGGAAAGAGATCAGCGGTTTTCCTATGGTTATGGACGTTTATCACTTTTGGCCGCGCTGATCAATGGAGTGGTCCTTCTGGCAGGTTCGATTGTGGTTATTGTACATGTCATCCCCCGCCTGTTTGAACCACAGATTGTTGACGCAACAGGTATGTTTTGGCTGGCATTGCTGGGAATTGCGTTTAATGGTTTTGCTTTTTGGCGCAATCGAAAAAGTCAGTCCCTGAATGCAAAAATGGTCAACTGGCATTTAATGGAAGATGTGCTGGGCTGGACGGTTGTGCTGATCGGCAGTATTGCCATGCACTTTGGTGATTTTCCCTGGCTGGATCCATTGATGGCACTGGGAGTGACGCTCTTTATTTTATGGAATGTTTTCCGAAGTTTGAGACATGTTGCCAGAATATTTTTGCAATCCAATCCGGAAG
Source organism: SAR324 cluster bacterium SAR324-CTD7B (assembly GCA_002082305.1). Classification (GTDB taxonomy): domain Bacteria; phylum SAR324; class SAR324; order SAR324; family NAC60-12; genus Arctic96AD-7. Next base: position 17,245 of record LSNO01000032.1, on the reverse strand, counting down.
ACCTTGACCTCGACGCACTTGAAAGTGAACTGCGTTTAATGAATAACGTAGAAGATGTACACGACGTACACGCCTGGTCGCTGGATGGTAAATACCATGTGCTCAGCTTGCATGTGGTGATTAGTCAAATTCCTGATCAGGAGACTCTGGTTCAACTCAAAAACCAAATTCGCGAGCAGACACGGAAAATGGGAATTGATCATGCCACTATTGAAATTGAACTTCCTTCAGAAGCATGTGTCCTGGAAAATTGTTGATGATTCATCTCTGCATGTTGCTTTTTCCTGCTGATCTTCCCTCAAAAATATGTAGAAATTTCCGGCAGAGATTTTCTCTGAATATCCGGAACTCTGGCATCTGCTGCAGGATATCCTACGACCAGTAATAAAAAGGGGCGTTCCCTTTCCGGACGCTCCAGGATTTGGTTAAGGAAACGCATTGGGCTTGGAGTATGGGTGAGTGACGCCAATCCTGAATGGTGAATGGCGCTGATCAATAATCCTGTGGCAATTCCCACTGACTCATTTACATAATAGTGTTTGACACGTTTCCCTTTTTCGTCAAGACCATATACCTTGGCAAAAATGGCAATCAAATAAGGAGCAGTTTCTAAAAAGGGTTTGTTTTCATCCGTTCCCAGTGGTGCAAGAGCTTCGAGCCATTCTCTGCTTGCGCGGCTTTTGTAAAAATCCTGCTCCTCCTTTTCCGCAGCCTCCCGGATTTGAAGCTTAATTTCCGGATCAGAGACCACGACAAAATGCCATGGATGCTGATTTGCTCCGTTCGGGGCAGTGTCTGCGGTACGTAAACAATTTTCAATAATATCAAGAGGTACTTTACGCCTGGAAAAATCGCGAACCGTTCGACGCCGCTTCATATTTTCGTAGTACTCCAGCGAACGACGCTGAACTTCTTCAATTGGATATTCCTGATAATCCAGGGGTATAGTGGGAATTAGAGCGGTAGAGATTGAATTACTGCTGTCTTTCATTACACATTTATTTTGAGGAGAAAACGATGTGACTACATCATGCAATTTTTTACAGGGAAGTGCAAATGACAGACCTTTGTTCATGCGAACTAACATGAATCCGGCATTAATAATTTGCCCGTCAGAGCAGCAAAAAAAACCTTCGGATGAGAAAGGAAGTGAAAAACTGGGACGCACCGCTTACTGGATGCGTCGTGGTTTTTGTTTTTGAAGAAATAAGTTTAATGGTGTTCTCCATCAATGAAGGTTCATTTAATTTTTAAATAGCGAGCGGAAGATTTATCGCAGTTTGTGATGAGTAGCGTTGCGTGTAAGATGAGGTCCCTTAAAAAGTGAAGAAAAGAAAAATAAAGCTGAAAGACACAATTTTACCTTCACATAGTCTGGAAAAGTTTCAATGGGAAAAATAATTATTTTTTTAGCTTGACGTGAACATAATACCCCTATAAGGTATAAAAGAATGATGAAACGATAGGGCCTTGCTACGTCTCCGCCTCAGGCCGCCGTGTAATGCAGCCCTACCCGGTTTATGTGTTCTTTTGGATTTTGTTATAAAATCGAACATGCAAAGATTCCTTAATTTTGGAGGAAAAATGGAACAAGCGATACAAATTATCAATTTGGATATTCAGGGGATGACTTGCGCCGGCTGTGTGAATTCAGTGGAAAAAGCCCTGGGCAACGTAGATGGTGTGGATTTGGCGGAAGTCAATTTTGCGCTGAACCGGGCAGCCGTTCATTACAATCCGGAAATCGCGAATCCATCGGTTCTGGAATCCGCTGTTGAAGAAGCAGGATTTGAGGCTCAGCGATTGAAGGATACTGAGGATGCACCGGAACCATCCGAGCAGTCGGAACAGGAATACTTGAAATTCCGCAGCAAAATGTGGCTGGCGCTTGGATTTTCAGTACCGCTTGTTTTGCTGGCCATGGGGCCGATGTTAGGTTTTTCACTTCCCAACTGGTTTGCTCCGGAAACGGAACCCCTGCGCTACGGGCTGATTCAATTGCTGTTGACTTTGCCTGTGCTTTGGGCCGGACGTGATTTTTATACCAAAGGTATTTCCACATTGTTGCATCGTACCCCCAACATGGATACCCTCGTAGCCATGGGAACTGCTGCGGCGGTTGGGTTCAGTTTGTGGAATTTATTTGGAACGCAACTGAACGCAGAAGGTTTTTATTTTGAAACAGCAGGTGTGATCATCGCACTAATTTTGATGGGAAAATCGCTCGAAGCCAAAAGCCGCAGCCGTGCTTCGGCAGCGATCAGTTCGTTGTTGAAATTGCGTCCCAAAGAAGCAGTCCTGGTGCATGAGGGAAAGGAATCAAGCATTTCAATTGATTTGGTACATCCCGGAGATGTCCTGCGTGTTCGTCCGGGAAGTATTGTGCCGGCAGATGGAATCGTTGTGGAAGGCTCAAGTTTTGTGGACGAATCGATGCTCACCGGTGAGCCGCTTCCCGTTGAAAAAACTGTTGGAGATCACGGTTCCAGTGGATCTGAAGTCACCGGAGGAACCCTCAACACCAACGGAGTGCTCACGATTCGAGTACAGCGCGTGGGAGGAGAAACAACACTGTCCCGCATAATCCGGCTGGTGGAAAACGCTCAACTGGCCAAAGCACCGGTAGCACGTTTGGCCGATCAAGTTGCAGGCGTTTTCGTTCCTGTGGTTTTGGTAATTGCGGCCTTTACCGGAGTTGGGTGGTGGCTTTCCGGAGCATCCGCCAATGAAATTTTAGGTTACACTGTCGCCGTTTTGGTGATTGCCTGTCCTTGTGCTTTGGGACTGGCCACGCCGATTGCGATTATGGTTGGAACCGGAACCGGCGCACAGCATGGAATTTTGTTCCGGAATGCTCCTGCTCTGGAAGCAGCACATCGACTCGACACCCTCATTCTGGACAAAACCGGAACGCTGACCGAAGGCCGTCCGAAAGTTACGCAAATTATAACAGTTGATACAAAAAATCAAAAACAGGCCCAGACCGAATTATTGAAATTAGCATCGGCAGTAGAACAAGGTTCCGAGCATCCTTTGGGACGAGCTGTAGTTGCTGAGGCGGAAAAACAGAATTTGGAATTACCGCAAATTTCAGAATTTGAAGCGCAAACCGGGTTTGGTGTAAAAGCCGTTTGCAATGGAAATTTAATTTTTGTCGGAAATCCGGCTTTGATGCGCAGAGAAAATATTTTCACTGAAGTTCCTGAAACTTTGGAAAAACTGATTCCATCTGGAAGTACTCCTGTTTTTGTGGCTGTTGACGGGAAACTTACTGGTTCGATATTACTTGCGGATGAGGCAAGACCTGAAAGCGCTGAAGCGGTTCAAAATTTTCAGGAACTTGGTTTGGAAGTTGTGATGCTCACCGGTGATCAAAAAACTTCTGCGGAAGCAGTTGCTGAAAAAACAGGAATCACTAAAATTCATGCTGGTGTTCTTCCGGAAGAAAAATCCAAAATTGTAAAGCAGTATCAGGCACGGGGCGGACACGTGGGCATGATTGGTGACGGCATCAACGATGCTCCGGCATTGGCCCAGTCGGATGTCGGCATTGCAATGGGATCCGGAACCGATGTGGTGCTGGAAACGGCGGACATGGTGCTGATGAAAAATGATTTGCGGCACGTTGCTGACGCATTGCGACTCAGCCGTGCGACCTTGAGGAACATTCGCCAAAATCTTTTTTGGGCCTTTGGTTACAATGTAGTCGGCATTCCGATTGCTGCTGGTTTGTTAGTGCCTTTTGGCGGACCGGCTTTACATCCAATGCTTGCTGCAGGAGCAATGGCACTCAGTTCTGTTTCTGTTATCACAAATTCCCTGCGCCTGAGGGGATTCTCCTTTTACAAAGCATAATTCCGTATTAAAAAGTCCTGAAACCGTGTCATTTTGAGCGAAGCGAGAAATCTTGGATAATCTTAAACACTGTTATCTGATAGATCTCTCTACGCTCAAGATGACAATACATTCGGTCGAAATGACTGTGTTGATTTAGTTGCTATAACTGTTTTGCCGCTTTCGTTTTTTCTCCATTGTCATCCCACGCATGCGGGATTCCAGAGGAACAACTTCAATACTTGATCTCAAACTTTTTGAAAAACTTGATACCGGATCAAGTCCGGGATTACATATGAAATACTTTTACTGTGAACCGGATTTATATTTGTAATTTTAGCATTGCTTCTTTAATGTGTTGTCCAAATATGAGATGATTTAAGGTTAGAAGTCTAGAAGACACAATACGGTTTAGCATACTCTACAGCAGGCCGTCTCGTGTAAAATCAGTTGTTTTCAATACACCCAAATTATTAATAATGATTACCTCTTTCAGTGAATTCGAACTCAAACCCGCTTTTCTCAAAGCCTTAGACCAAGTTGGTTATGAAACTCCGACCCCAATCCAAGCCCAAACCATACCTTTATTACTGCAAAAAAAAGATGTGCTGGGTCAGGCACAAACAGGAACAGGCAAAACGGCGGCTTTCGCTCTTCCACTGCTTTCCAATCTTAACTTAAGACAAAAAGATCCACAGGTTTTAGTCCTTACTCCGACCCGTGAATTGGCAATCCAAGTCGCAGAAGCTTTTAGCAAATATGCTTCGCAGATGAAAAGTTTTCATGTGCTGCCGATTTATGGAGGTCAGGAATATAGTGGGCAAATACGAGGTTTGAAGCGTGGATCACATGTAGTGGTTGGAACTCCAGGACGCGTGATGGATCACATGCGTCGCGGTACTTTGAAACTTGATAAGCTCAGCACACTTGTTCTGGATGAAGCAGATGAAATGCTGCGGATGGGATTTATTGATGACGTTGAGTGGATTCTTGAGCAAACACCTAAGGAAAGACAAATTGCCCTTTTTTCTGCCACCATGCCGCATCAGATAAGACGGATTGCCACGCGATATTTGAAAGACCCTGTAGAAATTATCATTAAGGATAAAACCACCACTGCCCCTACGATCCGTCAACGTTTCTGGCCAGTGAGCGGGATGCATAAACTGGATGCGTTGACGCGTATCCTGGAAGCAGAACCATTTGAGGCGATACTTATTTTTGTCCGAACAAAAACCGCTACGGTGGAGTTGTCTTCAAAGCTGGAAGCACGCGGTTATGCTTCCTCAGCGCTCAATGGAGATATCAAGCAAAGTCAACGTGAACGTACTATTGAAAATTTGAAGAAGGGAAAGCTGGATATTCTGGTGGCCACAGATGTAGCTGCACGAGGGCTGGATGTAGAACGTATCAGCCACGTGCTGAATTATGATATTCCGCATGATACGGAATCCTATGTGCATCGTATTGGTCGAACGGGACGTGCGGGTCGTGAAGGTGACGCTATTTTGTTTGTTGCACCCCGTGAAAAAAGGATGTTGAATTCCATCGAACGTGCGACCAGGCAAAAGATTGAAATGATGGAACTTCCCTCCACTGAAGTGATCAATGACAAGCGGATTGCTAAATTCAAACAGGATATCAGCGACACTCTTGCAACAGAAGAACTGGGTTTGTTTTATCAAATGATTGAGCAGTATCAACAGGAACACAATGTGCCAGCACTGGAAATTGCTGCTGCTCTTGCACTCCTTTTACAAGGCAACTCCCCATTCCTGTTGCAGAAGCGGGCAAAACAAAAAACAGATTCTGACTGGGAAAAATCCGATTCCAATCGTGTTAAAGAACGAGGTAGAGGTAAAGGAACGGATAAAGGAACAGATAAAGGAAAAGAACGAAGCAAAGGACAGGGAAAAGAGCGCGTTCGTACTCACAGAAAGGAACTGCCGCTGGAAGAGGGGATGGTGCGTTACCGTCTTGAAGTGGGTCACATTCACGAGGTGAAACCCGGCAACATTGTTGGTGCCATTGCAAATGAGGCAGGACTCGATAGTCAGTACATCGGACGGATCAATATTTATGATGATTACAGCGTAATTGATCTGCCGGATGGAATGCCAAAAGATGTGTTGAATGACTTGAAAAAAGTTTGGGTCGCAGGACAACAGTTAAGAATTTCCAATATCTCGAAAGCTCCGAAATCCACAAAATTCTCGTCACGCTCTAAAGACCGTAAAAAAGGAAAAGATACAAATAAAGGGACTATGCGTTCCAAAGTAAGTCGTAAAAAACCGGTACGTAGAAAATGATTTAGTTGACATGAAATTAAGCATAAAATTACTTGATATTACTGACTGTCTCGTAAACAGTCTGAAATCCTCACTGTCATTTCGACCTCGGTGGAAAATATTTATGATATCAGTGTGGTCGCTTATACAGGATTTCTTGCTTGGCTCGAAATGACACGGTTTTGAGACTTTTTATGAAAACAGCATTACTTATTTATTTACAATTATCATGAACCCACTTTCATATTTAAATAACGCAGATATTGGCGCATTTGAAGGGCTTTATCAGCAATATCAGCAGGATCCCAACTCTATAGATCAGGAGTGGAGGAATTTTTTTGAAGGATTTGAATTTTCAAAGGCAGATTTTTCTCAGGAAGCCCAAGCTAAGCCGGTTGTTGATCATACTGAAGAAGTTGTTCCAGAACAGTTTCAAAAAGAGATGGCAGTCAGCAACCTGATTGGAGCTTATCGCCAGCGCGGGCACATGTTCGCAAACACCAATCCTGTACGTCCTCGGCGGATACATGAGGGAGAAATAGTCCTAGAAAGTTTTGGCTTAAGTGAAGCGGATATGGATACGGAGTTTCATGCGGGTACACGTGTTGGAATTGGAAATGCAACTTTGCGTGAAATTTTCGAATTATTGGAACAAACGTATTGTGGTTCCATCGGAGTGGAATACAAATTTGTAAGGACAATAGAGATTATAAACTGGCTTGAGCAAAAAATGGAATCCTGCCGCAACACACCAAATTTTTCTCGTGAAGAGAAAATCGAGCTTTTACGTAAAACGAATGAAGCAGTGGCCTTTGAAAGTTTTCTGCATACTAAATTTGTGGGACAAAAAAGATTTTCACTTGAAGGAGGAGAATCAATTATTCCTGCACTTGATATGATACTTGAGTATGGTGCTGAACTTGGTGTGGAAGAGTTTGTGATTGGAATGGCACATCGCGGCAGGTTAAATGTGCTGGCAAATATCTTAGGAAAAACCTACAGCGATATTTTTGCTGAATTTGAAGGAAAGGCCTTTGGTAGCGACGGATTTTCCGGTGATGTGAAATACCACATGGGCTATTCAAGTGACAAGAAAGTGCGCAGTGGAAAAAAAGTGCACCTGAGCCTGACCCCAAATCCATCACACCTGGAAGCAGTAAATCCGGTTGTGGAAGGAATTTCCCGGGCCAAAATAGATCAATATCACGAGGGCAATGTTAAAAAACTGGTGCCGATTCTCATTCACGGAGATCACTCAATGGCAGGCCAGGGTATCATTTATGAAGTTTTGCAAATGTCGAAACTTCCGGGATACGAAACTGGCGGAACTGTACATTTGGTGATTAACAATCAGGTTGGATTCACTGCAGATTTTATGGAAGGACGTTCCAGCACTTATTGTACGGATGTGGCAAAAACAACTCTTTCACCTGTATTTCACGTTAATGCAGATGATATTGAGGCTGTAGCCTATGTTACAAAACTCGCACTTGAGTTTCGTCAAGAATTCCATCGGGATGTATTTGTCGATATTTTGGGTTACCGGCGGCATGGTCACAATGAAGCAGATGAACCAAGATTTACACAGCCCGATTTGTATCGACGGATTGCGAGGCATCCAAAGGTCAGGGAAGTTTACAGTAAGAAACTGGTGGAATCCGGAAGTTTTACGGAAAAAGAAACAACGCAAATGGAAGATGAATTCAAGCAGTACCTCAACGACCGTTTGGAGGAATCGAAGCAACAGGAAACGGCCTCTGTTACTTCATTTCTGGAAGGCGTCTGGTCTGGAGTCCGGAGAGCGGAAGAAAAGGATTTTGAAAAATCTCCGGAAACAGGAGTGTCCAGAAAGAAATTTGTAGAAATCAGCGAACTGGTGACAGACTTGTCAAGATCCGGAAGTCCCGGTGCTGATTTGAAATTTTTTGCAAAAATCCAAAAGCTGTATAAAAACCGCCGGAAAATGGTTACAGAGAAAAAACAGCTTGATTGGGGAATGGCTGAAACCATGGCCTTTGCGACTTTGGTAACAGAGGGTACGCCTGTCCGTTTAAGCGGCCAGGACAGCGGAAGAGGAACATTTGCGCATCGGCATGCAATTATCACCTCTGAGGACAACACAAAACACGTTCCCTTGAATTATCTTTTCAAGGATCAGGCTCCCTTTGAAGTCTACAATTCGTTTCTTTCAGAATATGGTGTTCTGGGTTTTGAATACGGTTATGCCTATGCTGCTCCAACTTCTTTAACAATTTGGGAGGCGCAGTTTGGTGATTTTGCAAATGGAGCGCAAATAATTATTGATCAGTTTATTTCATCTTCTGAAACAAAATGGCACCGCATGAATGGTGTGGTACTCATGTTGCCGCACGGACATGAGGGGCAGGGGCCGGAACATTCTTCAGCCAGGATTGAGCGTTTTCTGACTCTTTGTGCCGGAAATAATATGCAGATTGTCAACTGCACCACTCCTGCAAATATCTTTCATATTTTGCGTCGTCAAATGGCATTGCCGTTTCGGAAACCGCTGGTAATTTTTACACCTAAAAGTTTGTTACGTCATCCATTGTGTTTGAGTTTGCTTGATGATTTTCTCGAAGGAACTCATTTTCTGGAAGTAATCGACGATGATTTTGTGGATGCGTCCTCTGTCCGAAAGGTTTTGTTTTGCAGCGGTAAAGTATTTTATGACTTACTTGAATGTCAGCAAAGCAGTGATGTCAAAGACATTGCGATTGTACGTTTAGAGCAGCTTTATCCATTTCCAAAAAAGCAGTTGCTCTCAATTTTTAAACGATATTCCGGGGCCAAGCAATGGTGCTGGGTGCAGGAAGAGCCGGAAAATATGGGTGCCTGGAGCTTTGTTTTGCGGACATTCTCTGAAACCGGGAAAGTGCTGGATCTGGTGGCACGTGACGCGGACAGTTCTCCTGCGGTCGGAATACCACAGGTTCACACTGCAGAACAGAAAAATCTGGTGCACAGGGCTTTTGAGGAATGAACCCGCACCAAAATTACCCCCTGGATTGTTCTTATTTCCATTTCCGGGTTGATGATTTAAGTGCGGGGTGGATTTCAGACTGTATGCGAGATCATATTTATTAACTAACCCATTTAAAGGTTTTGTCTATGTCTATTGTGGAAATTAAAATTCCGAGTCCAGGCGAATCAATTACTGAAGTTGAAATCGGGAATTGGCTCAAAGCCGACGGCGACTACGTTCTAATTGATGAAACGATTTGCGAAATTGAAACTGACAAGGCAACTTTGCCCCTGATTGCCGAAAGTGCAGGCAGACTGAAAATTCTGCTGCAGGAAGGCGAAACTGCGGGAATAGGAGATGTGGCATGTTCGATTGATACCGATGCAGAGCAACCGAAAATTACTTCAACTCCAACGTCATCTGAGGTCATCGTAAAATCAGAAGAACCCTCTGAACGTGCAACTATTCCGGATGAAGCTTCTTCTGCTTCAGCATCATATGCCGCCGGACATCCATCTCCTGCTGCTAGAAAAATGATGGCTGAACAGGGCACAACTGACGTATCCGGAAGCGGCCCAGGTGGTCGAATAACGACTCAAGACGTAGAAATGCATTTGCAGCAGAATCCGGATTATGCCGCTTCCACCACGGAAACAAAACTTGAAGCGACCCCTCCGGTTGTGTCCGGTTCCCGCAGCATAAAAAGAGAACGTATGTCCCGCCTGCGCCGAAAACTGGCAGAGCGTCTGGTTGCAGTAAAAAACGAAACAGCAATGTTGACGACTTTTAATGAAGTCGATATGCATGCTATTTTTGAGCTGCGTTCCCAGAGTAAAGAGGCGTTTCTGGAAAAATTCAACATAAAGTTGGGTTACATGGGACTCTTTACAAAAGCATGCACGGAAGCATTAAAGGACTTTCCGGCAGTCAACGCCCAGATAGATGGGGATCAAATTGTCTATCATGATTATGTCGATATGGGTATTGCAGTGAGTGCACCCAAAGGCTTGATGGTACCAGTTGTTCGAAATGCAGAATCTCTCTCTCTTGCACAAATTGAAATTGAAATTGGCAGACTTGCCAAACGTGCGCGTGAAAACAAACTCAGTATTGACGAAATGGAAGGCGGTACTTTTTCTATCACAAACGGAGGAGTTTTTGGTTCAATGCTTTCTACTCCAATCTTAAATCCACCGCAAAGCGCAATACTGGGAATGCACAATATCGTTGAGCGGCCCATGGCAGTTGAAGGAAAAGTTGAGATTCGTCCGGTAATGTATTTGGCTCTGTCCTATGATCATCGTATTGTCGATGGTCAGCAATCGGTGAGTTTTCTTGTTCGTGTAAAAGAATTCCTGGAAAATCCGACAAGGATGCTTATATAAAAAAGGTACTGAGTTAATGTGGCACTGAGTTAATAAGGCACTGAGTTAATAAAGCACTGAGTTAATAAAGCACTGAGTTAATAATGTACTGAGGCACAAAGGAAAAAGGCACTGAGGAACAAAGTAGCTGAGGCACAGAGGCTTGGGACATTTGGTATGAGGTAACATCAGGATGGGAACAATTAAGACGTTTCGAGATTTAATTGTTTGGCAAAAATCTGTGGATTTGGTAACACAGATCTATCGGGCATCTGGGAATTTTCCAAAGTCGGAGTTTTATGGTTTGATCTCCCAGTTGCGTCGAAGCGCAGTTTCAATTCCCAGCAACATTGCTGAAGGATATGGACGAAGATCCACTGGAGATTATGTTCGTTTTTTACAAATTTTTGTAGGTTCTCTAATACGAGTTACAAACTCAACTGGAAATTGCGAAAAAGTTGGAATACTTAACCGAATTTGAGTTCAATGGCCTTTACGAAAATACTCGAGAAATAGAAAGAATGCTACTTTCCCTGGTTAGTAAAATCAGAAGTGGTAGTTGATTTTGCCTTAGTGCCTTAGTGCCTTAGTGCCTAATTCAAAAAGAGCCTTAGTACCATTTTCACCTTACTTTCAATATAACAAACAATGACCAAATTCGACACAACAATCATCGGTTCAGGGCCAGGAGGTTATGTGGCCGCAATCCGCTGTGCACAACTGGGGATGCAAACGGCAATCATTGAACGTTATCCTACACTGGGTGGAACGTGCCTGAATGTGGGTTGCATTCCTTCAAAGGCTTTGCTGGATTCAAGTGAGCATTTCTACAATGCAAACTGTCATTTTGAGGCACACGGTATCATGGCGGAAAAAATAAAACTAAACTGGCCAAGGATGCGTCAGCGTAAGGACGATGTGGTAGGGCAGACATGCGACGGAATCAAGTATTTGATGAAAAAAAATAAAATCAAGGTCATCTCCGGACATGCATCATTCAGCGATTCAAAGACGATTTCAGTGAGTGGCACCGACGGTTCCAAGGAAACTGTGAACACCGAACGCGTTATCATTGCAACAGGTTCCAAGCCGTCAAGTATTCCGGGTGTGATAATTGACAAAAAACGCATCATAACTTCAACCGAAGCCCTGAATCTGGAAAAGGTTCCGGAGAAATTAATTGTGATTGGAGGTGGTGTGATTGGGTTGGAACTGGGTTCAGTTTTCAGCAGACTTGGTTCAAAGGTGCAGGTCGTGGAATTTCTTGATCGTTTAATTCCCGGAATGGATTTTTCACTGGCTAAAGAAGTTCAACGGTTTTTAAAAAAACAGGGTCTGGAATTTTTTCTCAACCATACTGTGCAAAGTACAGTTGTAGAAGGAGACAGTGTTAAAGTTGTTGCAAAAAACAAGAAGGACAAAGAAGTGGAATTCAGCGGAGATTATTGTCTGGTTGCAGTTGGACGCAGGCCCTTTACAGACAATTTGGGTTTGGAAAAGATCGCCCTTACTCTTGATGATAAAGGTCGTATTCCGGTAAATGAACATTTGGAAACTGCGGTTCCGGGAATCTATGCCATTGGCGATGTAGTGGCAGGAGATATGCTGGCGCACAAGGCAGAAGAAGAAGGAGTTTTTGTGGCGGAAACGATAGCAGGTCAAAAACCGCATATCAATTACAAAGCAATTCCGGGAGTGCTCTACACCTGGCCGGAAGCAGCAGGAGTCGGTTTTACTGAGGACGAATTAAAAGCTGAAAATTATAACTATAAAACGGGTAATTTCCCGTTCAAGGCACTAGGACGTGCCCGTGCATCCATGGACACAGAAGGTTTTGCAAAAGTCCTGGCAGACAAGGATACTGACGAAATATTAGGAATTCATTTGGTTGGAGCACGTGCTGCAGATTTGATTGCAGAAGCAGTTGTTGCTCTGGAATACCGGGCCAGCGCAGAAGATATCGCGCGGATGTCACATGCCCATCCGACTTATGCAGAGGCCATCAAAGAAGCAATGTTGGACGCATCAGAAAAACGCTCTATACACATGTAACTGAAAAAAATTTCATGCCAGCCAGTGACCGGCACAGGGCCACCCGCAGAATATTGATTGTTGATGATATTGAGGACAACTGTTTACTGATTGAAGACCATCTGCAGAGGCAACTGAAGTGTGAATTTAGAAAAGCTTCGTCTGGAAATGAGGCCCTGCAAATTCTGAAAAACTGGAGTCCGGATTGCATTTTGATGGATATTATGATGCCCGTGATGGATGGAATTGAGGCTACGAAACGTATTAAAATGATTCCTGCATGCCACGATATTCCTGTATTAATGGTAACGGCCAAACAGGAAATGGATTCCCTTGAGGAGGCTTTTGACGCAGGAGCAGTGGATTATATTTACAAACCGATTGATCGCACCATTTTAGTATCCCGTGTAAAATCAGCTTTGCGCAGCAAAGAAGATCTTGACAGAATCAAAGAACTGAACAAGGAACTGCAGCAAAAAAAACAGGAACTTAGCAGTTTCTCACACACAGTCAGTCATGATCTTAAATCTCCAATCGTTGGTGCAGCCAGCCTTTATGATTTTTTTCTGTACCGCATCAAAAATGAATTTCCACAAATCATTGAGGATGAAGGCTTAAAAGAATTACTAGAACGGATTCCACAGACTTTTACCAAAATGCTGGATTTTATCAATACGCAACTGGATTATGCGGAAGCAGGCCAGGTTATTGGTGAATTGGAATCTGTATCGATGGATCGTATAATAAATGCGGTGATTGAAAATTTTGAATATGCAGAACAAGAAGGAATAGCCTGTTTCAGCAAGCTGCCGGACATGCCGGAAGCAAGGTGTGATCCAATCCGGATGCTGAAAGTCTGGCAAAATATGATTGCCAATTCGATAAAATTTCGGGGTACAAAAAATCCCGTCAGGATAAAATTCGGTGGTGAAGAAAGTAGGGATACTGTTAAATTTTGGATTCGAGATAACGGGCCGGGAATAATTGCGGAACATCAGGACAAAGTGTTTGAAACAAATGCCCGCTTGAATTACGATGTAGAGGGATATGGTTTTGGGCTGGCTACTGTGAAAAAAATTATTGCTGCACATGGCGGAAATATTTGGATCGATTCTGAGGTCAAAGATGGAGCGCGCTTTGTTTTTGAACTTCCCCGGTAATCAAAGTAAATATAGTTTGAGATGGAAAATAAGGATAGTAAAATCAGAATGATTTCATCCGGAGCAAAACGGCTTTTGCTCTTTTTGTGGCCGTTTGCAAAAAAAGAAAAACCTGTTTATAACCTTAAATCCATCCGCATTCCCAGGACATCCGGACGTGCCCTTAAAATATTGCTGTTCCTGTTGAGAACCCCAGGAGTTCGGTTACTGCTGCTCCCGCTGCTCCTTCGTCAAGCCGGTCTTCCCCGACTACGAAAATGCCATGTTGAAGATGCACCTGTGATGCATCCCGTTCATCCTGCAGATAGTAAAATCACTTTGGCTGCAGCCAAAAAGTCCATCAAACAGTTTATTGTTTCTGCCGAACAAAATCGTGAATCTGCAACTGACAAAAAAGGTGCTAATTCTGAAAAGCAAAGTCTTTTTCAACCTGAAACGGCCTCTGATTTTCATCGGGCATATCTTGAAGGAAAAACAACTCCGGTAGATGTTGCAATGCGTTTACTGGATATAATTCGCAGTATTGAAGGAAGTGCTGTACCACTGCTCCCTTTTATGGCCTGGGAAGAACGGGAACTGATGCAGCAGGCAAAATCATCGGCAGAGCGTTATGAACGTGGGGAATCATTGGGAATACTTGATGGAGTTCCGGTAGCAGTAAAAGATGAACTGGATATGCTCCCTTTTCCAACAATGGTTGGTACTAAATTTTACAACACTCAGCCTCCGGCGGAGGATGCTACAACGGTTGAGAGATTGCGTTCGGCCGGTGCACTGATGGTGGGTAAAACCAATATGCATGAAATCGGACTGGGGGTAACGGGGCTCAATACTCACTATGGTACTACTAGAAATCCTTATCACCTTGACCACTATCCGGGAGGATCTTCAAGCGGATCAGCTGCAGCAGTGGCAGCAGGGTTGTGTCCAATTGCACTTGGACTTGACGGTGGTGGTTCTATCAGGATTCCTGCAAGTTTGTGCGGTGTTGTAGGACTTAAAACAACTTGGGGCCGGATCAGTTCTGCCGGCAGTGCACCTCTATCATGGAGTCTCTCGACAGTAGGTCCAATTACCTCCACAGTACGTGATACGGCTTTAGCCTATTCGTTTCTGGCAGGTCCTGATCCCAGACAGGTTTGGACACAGGATCAGCCATCGGTGGATCTTCAGGATTTTGATAATTCAGATTTAACAGGAGTTAGACTGGGAGTATTTTTACCGTGGTTTAATCATGCGTCCGTAGATATTGTACAAAGCTGCAATCAAATGCTGGATTCTTTTAAATCTCTAGGTGCTACCGTACAGGAAATTGACATTCCGGACCTGGATGAAATACGTATGGCACATGCGGTATCTTTTGTTACAGAACTGCTGACTTCTCTGAAAACTAATTTTAAACCTTTTCGTCAACCCTTGGGACTGGATGCTTTAGTTAATCTTACTCTGGCACAGCAGTTTAAAGGAGATGATTATGTAAAAGCCCAGCGTGTACGCGCCCAGCTTATCAGGAAGATGAGTCAAATCTTTCAAAACGTTGACGCAGTTGTTACTCCATCAACGGCCCGTACCGCTCCTCCGATACCACCGGATGCTTTGAAAAAAGGAGAATCGGATCTCAGTACTTTGACGGAATTAATGCGCTATGCACCGCAGGCAAATCTTGGAGGATTCCCCGCAATTTCTTTTCCTGTCGGTTACGATGCACAGGGTTTACCGGTGGGGATGCAGTTAATGGGGCGTCCGTGGGAAGAATCTTTGTTGCTTAGACTGGCCAATACTTCAGAACGTTTTTTTGCACGACACCCGCCAATGATGCGTTTCTCCCTTTTGCCAAATTAATGTTGCATTATATCCACGGGCGGGTGGGTTCCTTAATTCGCAAATTACGAAAAATCTTGTTTTACCCCGTCTTGGTGGCTATCATGAAGGAATTGGTTTGGGCCAGTAGCTCAGTTGGTTAGAGCTGACGACTCATAATCGTCCGGTCCGGGGTTCAAGTCCCTGCTGGCCCACCAATAAAATCAATAGCTTACGAATTTGAACATTGATTGAATGTTCATTGGTGTCCATATAGGTGTCCATTGTTCCGGTTTTTCCTTCCTTTTGATCCAACCATTTCATACCCATCATTTCATCTTCTGTAACAAGAATGTAACGTTGGAAAGCACTATCTGTTTTATGACCAGATGCTTGTTTGATAACGTAACGGTCATTCCCTGCTAGTCTGAGATTATTGAGTGCGCAATGCCTTAAATCATGATAAGTGAAATCCTCTATTCCTGCTACTTTTAGGGCTTTCAGATATGCTTTTCGATTCCAGCATCTTTGCTCAAAAACATATCCCCCATGAATCGGACGGGGTAAGCTCTGAAAGTAGTCAAAAATTCTCTTATGCAACGGAATTGCTCTTCCGGTTTTGTTTTTGGTGCGTTGGCCACCAAGCCGGATAAACCCCTTTTTTAAGTCGATTTCTTTCCAAGTTAGATTTAGAATTTCTGCTTGCCTCATGGGGAGGTAGTATGCAATCAGAACAGGACCCTTGATATTTTCGGAACAATGATTGTACAACAATTCAAATTCTTCTGGAGTTAATAGACGTTCCCTTACATTGTTTTCTTCCAGTTGCCTAACTCGACCTATGGGGTTTGTCTCCAGTTTTCCATAGTCCAAAGCCCGATTGAGCATAGCTCTAAAATTTGCAACATTACGGTTTATTGTTGCAGGTTTTGCTGGACGACCCCACAGGGTATTTTCCAAGAGGCGTTTTTTCTGGAAGCCTTGAATATCTGCTGGACTAATTTGGCTGGCAAACTTCTTCTCACCAAGATGATGTAACACAATCGAAATGCACTTTGAAATGGACTTGAAACTTCGTTTTTGTTTCACCTCCGGTAAATCCAAATACCAATCCCTCAATGCACCTAAAGTTGTAATGGCATTTTTGTTTTTCTTTATATTCCTTCCTTCAGCTTTAGCAGTCTGTACTTCTCGTAAACGGTTCTCTGCTGCTTGTTTGCTCCTACCTATCCGTTCTCTGGTACGTTTACCCTCTAAGTAGTACTCAATCCAATAATTCTTAGAACCTGCCTTCTGGACATTGTGGCCACATTTACAAAGTTTTCTTTTAAGTCCACCTCTTTTCTTGCATGACGGACATTCAACTAAAATTCCCATATTCATTTCCTCGTTTTTAAGTGGTTTTTAATTATTTCTTGTGATTGAGATTTATTTCCCAGTGCACAAAAGGATGCTATGTATTCATCTAGCCCCTTAAGTTCAGGACTTCCGTGCATCTGATCTAAAATTTCTTCTTCGGTTAGTTTCTCTGTATCTTTTTCTGCTGAATAATCATTTTTGAATTTATTATATAAATCTGACCATAGTTCCCTTCTTTCGATGAAAAGCTCTAGGAGTATGCCTTTTAGTCTTTTAATGATCTGTTCGTCATAAACTCTTTTTTTCCTCAACTCAGAGCTAAGAAATTTATGATCTGAGTATTCAGCCTTGAATAAATAGAGTACCGCACTTGTGTCTGTTGAGTTTTCATCTCTCCATGCTCTTACTCGTTGTATGTCATTTCTT
>LSNO01000031.1 GCA_002082305.1 SAR324 cluster bacterium SAR324-CTD7B | reverse complement strand
CGGAGCTAGGGATTAGGAATCCCCTATTTTATCCAGTTAAACTATGGGAGCCGATTGTGTTTAGGAAAAATAGCTGATAAATATTAAGCAATGTTTCGTTAGCATAAATCAAGACAACATTTATTATTTTTGACTCAGGAACAGGTCTCCAAATTTGAAAAATCTGACTGAAGATTCACTGGCACGATAAGCAGACAAACTCACGATATGTTAGAAAAATATAAATCTATTACTAAAGAAATTATTGATTTGGCTAAACAATATGGAGCAGAACAAGCATCAGTTTCACTTGCCAACTCAACGTCTTTTCAGGTTGATGTACGTGAGGAAAAAATTGAATCACTTCAGGAATCAGGTTCATCCGGGGTTCATCTCACAGTTTCAAAAAACAAACGCAGATCTACTGTTTCTTCAAATGATCTGCGAATTGAGACACTGGGCCCTTTAATCCGTACAACTATGGATGCACTCCCTTTTATGGGTGAAGATGAGTTTTACAGCCTTCCTGACCCTGCGTTACAAGGACGTGCACCGGGTAATCTGGAATTTCTTGATCCGGATTTTAACAAGTTGAGCTCTGAAGAAAAAGTGCAAATTCCACTCGATTTGGAACAGTTGACTCTGAACTCTGATAGAAGGTTAAGAACAGAGCAATCATTTTATTCCGACAGTATTTCTCACATGGTTCATGCGGATTCCAACGGCTTTCTTGAAGGCGAGACAAAAACTATTTATAGTCTTGGAGTTTCGATGGTTGCAGATGATGCAAAATCAACTTCTGATGGAGCCGGTGACTCAACTAACATTGGACGTAAACAAACGGACGGTTGGTACAGTGCAGCTCGTTTTCACAAGAATCTGACTTCCTCCCGGGAAATTGTAGAAAAAGCCTGTCATAGAACCTTACGCAAACTTGGTGCAGTCAAACCGGCAAGCCAGGAAGTCCCTGTAGTTTTTAGTTCGGAAATGGCTCAAAGTTTTCTGGGTAAAATAGCCTCTGCATTAATGGGCGAAAATCTTTTTCGCAAGCAATCCTTCCTCTTGAATCGGCTAAATGAATCTATTGCAGATTCTAAAATAAACCTGATAGATAATCCTTTACTTCCAGGAAAACTTGGGAGTCGTCACTTTGACAGTGAAGGAGTTGAGGCCAAACCTTTAGTTTTGATAGAAAATGGTGTACTGAAAAATTATATGCTCTCTACATATTCTGCAAATAAACTTGGAATGACTTCCAACGGTCACTCTGGAGGAATTTCCAACCTGATTCTTAATCTTGGTGATTATCCGGAAGAGGAATTGATTGCAAGCGTCAAAAACGGATTGTATTTGACCTTTATGTCAGGTCAGGGAGCAAATATTGTTACAGGAGATTTCTCTAGGGGGGCACAGGGAATTTGGATTCGTGAAGGAAAATTGGCTGAGCCGGTAAGTGAATTTACTATTGCAGGTACTTTTACTGAAATGTTGAATAATTTGAAAATGATTGGCAGTGAAGTTGATGAAAGAAGCTCAATTCTCACACCATCTTTTAAAATTGACAAAATGGCAGTGAGCGGAACCTGATAAATCAGGAAGAGCTTACCAAGTCTCGGACAGTTGACGCAGAATGTTCAAGCAGAGATGTTCTGAATTGTTCCCCGGAAATTCCCTGTTGGCGCAATTCTTTGGCTGTCAGTTTAAGTCCTTCCAGATATTCGAGTACAGCAAATTCAGATACATCCTGATTTAGTAATTTTTCGGTACCTTCGTACATTGCAACTATCAAAGTTTGATGTTGATTGTCTCCTAAGGCAAAGCGCATAGGTATAGTTCCTTGTTCAAAATGTTGACGAAAACTGCGAATATTTTCAAATGAAAGTCTTTGACTTCCTGATACAGAAGAAAGAGTTCCATTACCTTTTTCAGTAAAATTTAGCGGAATTGCAGATTTTGTTTGGTTTACATTCATTGTATTGTAATGATTAGTAGTGGATTTGACGTTCTTATATTCAAAACAAGTGTGATGCAAACACCATGAAATTTTCACTCAATTACTAAAGGTTAATGAATAATCCCCGGAAAATTCTGGTAATTCGTTTTAGTGCACTGGGTGATTTGGTGCTGACTTCACCAATATTTCGAGAATTGAAGCGTATTTATCCTGATTTAGGAATTACATTGCTGACTTCATCAAGACAAGGCACTGTCCTTGATAACAACCCTCACATTGATCAAGTCATCAGGTACAGTAGAAATGGATCCGGTGTTCTGCTGAAAACCTTGATACAAAAATTGCGGAGGGAAAGATATGACCTGATTTACGATGCTCACCGTTCTTTGAGAAGTATTTGGATTGTCTGGAACCTCTCCGGATTCGGGCTTTTTAAATATCCGCAAGTTTGGTCCATCAACAAGCGCAGTTGGAAACGTGATTTACTCATTCGTTGGAAACTAAATTTTCTCAAAAAAACACCATCTCAACGTCAGCACCTGCTTCGTCCTTTACAGGAACACACAAAGTTGGAATTGAATAACCGGACTGAACTATTTCCGGACAAAAGTGCTGTTTTACTAATTCAGGAATTTCTAAAAAAAAACAACTTTCTTCCCAAACGGTTTGTTGCTATAGGTCCGTCTGCATCCTATCCTCTGAAATGCTGGCCACTGGTTTATTTTAATGAAGTGATTTCAAGTTTGCTTGAGCAAGGTTGGTCTGTAGTACTGGTCGGGGGTACAGGTGAAAAAGAAACTATTCAACTGGAAAAAGAATTTTCAGGGAAGGTACAAAGCGTAGCAGGCCGGTTTTCTCCACTTGAAACTGCTGAATTGCTTAGGCAAGCCAGCATTGTTGTTACTAACGACACTTCTGTTGGTCACCTGGCGGAGTCGATGCGTACCCCTGTTATTGTTTTGTTTGGAGCAACTGTGAGAGAGTTTGGCTATGCTCCATTTTTGGAAGAAAGTAAAATGCTGGAAACAGAGGAAGTACTGGGTTGCCGCCCATGTTCCCGTGATGGCCGCGGGAAATGCCGTAATCCGGACTATTTGCGCTGTTTAACCACGATTACTCCGGAAATGGTTTTGTCCCTAATTCCGAAGACTAAAACTAATTAGTGCTTGCTGAAAAAGTTTTTCTTTTGTCATCCCGGACTTGATCCAGGATCCAAATCGTCGTTAAGTTTGAGTACAAGATTTGAAACATTTTCCCTGGATTCCGGATCTATGCAGCGCTTCGCCCGGAATGGCAAATGGGAAGAATCGAAAGAAGCAAAATTATTGTTCTCGTGAGGTTTCCTTGTTGAATAATGGACTCAAACGACAGAAGTGCAGGGCTTTCGTGCTTTTTCAGGAAACACCATGCAGTTTACTTCATCAATTGAATAATTACTTATTGATATTATTGAAAAGTAGTATTTTTCAGCAAGTGCAAAATATATTGAATATAACCAGGCCCCGGGAGCAAATCTTCCAGTTTCCTAAGATGTTAATTATTGTTCCGCAGATTCAGTTTGACTGCTTTCTTGAGTAAACTTTGTATTGACTTCCTGTAGGTTCAACCGGCCGGCATCAGACATATCCCGCATAGATTGTACAAACAATTTGCGGGCTGCACGGATTTCGTCTGAATCCGGTGATTTCGTTTTTAGTGAAGAAACGAGGGCAGGACGGCTTTTTTCAGGGAAACACATGATTGCTGCTTCCTTGATTTTTGAGGTAGTACCAGAAATTGCAGTTATCACATCATCAGGTTGTAATTTTCGCACAACTTCCAGCAATATATCTTTTGGAACAACTGGTATTGACTCAAAAATAAAGCAATGACTTTCAATGTTCTCGCTGAGTTTTATGTCTGAAGTACGCAAGCCGTTAATCAGTTCCTGCCTGGTTGTATTGTCCAAATCACCAAGGACATCTGCAATGAATTTTATTCCATCAACTCCAACTGTACCATCATCAGGCACATGTCTGGCTTTTTCTGCAAGGTTGTAGCCAATCTTCTCCACCAGTTCAAGGGGAAGTTCGTGGAGTTTCCCCAATTCCAATGCCACTTTTGTACGCTCGTCTTTGGATAAATCACGTAATAATTCAGCAGCCTCATCACTTTCCAAACGCCCAAATATAAAGGCTTTTATTTTTGCAGGTTCGTCTTTAACCAAAAAACCGATTTGTGATGTACTAAGCTGATCCATGAAACTGAATGGATTTGATTTATTTTGTTCGGGATCAGTTAACTGTTTGGTAAGAAAAAATTTCTGTATGTCCTTTAACATCTCATTCTCTTCTTCAGGTGAAGAACTAGCTTCTTCCGCTAATTTTTCCAGATCCAAATAAGTATTTTGAGGTATAGTACCTGAGAAAAGTTTTCTTGATGTACTCATTCCCAGAGAAGCGATCAACTGGGTCAGCATGTCCATCGATTGTTTGTCCCGAGACATTTCTTGGACTAATTCTTGTTTCCAGTCATCACGACCAATCATCTGTTTAATAATTTCTTGAATGAGTCGCTCGTTGTCTGCGATTAGGACAGCATCATTTAACTGGTTTTCATGACCATTTAGGAGTTTAGCATTAGTATCCGCAATTGAAACAAAACCTTGATTAGGAGACGAAGGTAATTGAGGCGTTTCAGATTGAGGCGGCATCAGGGCAGGAAAACCTTCTTGTTCGGTTGAGATTGCTTTGAATTTTCTTAGTTTCCAGAGAACCCAGAAAAACAAAAGAATAAGAAACAACAACATTCCGGCAAGAATTTTTTCAATGTCGCTCATTCTCAGCCAAAACGGTTCTTCATCCAGTGATTCTCCATCTTGTTCTTCAGACGGTTCACCACTCTGCAATGCAACTTCTATATCTTTTGGGTCATCTTCCGGGAGGGCTTTCGCCATTGGATCCGGTAAACCTGCTGAAGAAGGATCACCAACCTGCTCAGGAAATGGATCACTAGGCAAAATTGGTACAAAAATCAGTTCGTCTCCACGCTCATAATCAAGTCCACTGAGGATAGGTACAATTTCACCGATGTAAGTGTTTACTGAAGGTGAAACTTCTTTGTGCATCACCAAATCTACACGCATCCGTGTGATTTCCCAGTATTTAGCACCTGAACCTACAGGATCATTGAGTTGTCCGAATCCTGGAAGCGCCTCGTTTGCTATACTACCGATGGAACGTTCCTCTCCAAACAGTTTTACCCGCAGTACGTAATCCTTAGTATCCAGGTAATATTTGAGACCATTGCGGATTGCTTCTTCAATTTCAAACTGCCGGACACTTAGCGACTTGACGCGTTCCTGTGCTTCAAGGGATAAGGCTGGGTTGAGCAAAAATAAAATTATTGAGGATACTAAAATAGATTGAAAAACCCTTTTCAGTCCCATGAATTTGCGCTTCTGTATCCTTGAAAATATTTTTGTATTCATTGTTACCTTGACAAACGCATGAGATATTTTTTCAGACCTTCATTTGTTGGATCAAGTTCAAGCGAGTGCTGCCAATTTTCTATTGCCATTCTATTCCATCCGAGACGATAGTAAACTGAACCCAGCATAGCAAAAGCTTGTGAGGAGAAGGGATTAAGTTCAATTGCTCTTCTAAGAGCAGTAATAGCAGCATCATAATCTTCCTTCAAATATGCTTTTCTAACCTGTAACAAATAACGTGCTGTTTCAACCCGAGTCTTTTGGTCTATCCGGCGGGGTTCTGGATCAGGTTCCAATATAGCTTCCGGCTTATCTTCAAGTGTTTCATTGTCTTTTTTCTGCTCTGCCAGCTCAAGTTCTCCCTCACCTGCATCCGGCTTTTTATTATCTGTTTCCCCTCCATCTTTATCCTCTTTATCCTCTTTTAGCTCTTTATCTTCTATTCTCTCTTCCTTTTCTTCACCGTCTACTTTTTCATCTTCCCCTACTTTCTCATCTCCATCCTCCTTTTTGGCCAGTTCTGCGGCAGCGTTATCAAGAGTATTTACTGAAGATTGAGCGGGTGTTGTAAACGGGACATGCACCATTCTTAGAACGTCTCTGCCGGTTAAATTCAGGAACCTGATTCGTTCGTCCAATATTTGTCGTATGACTTCCACATTGAACAAAGAAACCGGAGTATTGACGACAGCAAATATTGTAGTGTATGGTCTTACTTGATTAACTATCCCAATTATTTTTTTAGACTGTGTTGGTACCCAGACATTATTTTCAAATCCTGGAAGCTTGACTTTAGAAATACTTTTATCCACTTTAGTGACAGGAACGGTTTCCAGAATATAACGAATACTAACCGTTACTCCTACGTAATCCTTAGGAAGTACCTCGCGAAAAATAATATCTATCTTTTTTTCTAGGTCCCGTTCAACTTTTCTTTGTTCCGGAGGTGGAGGAAGTTTTACTTCACCGTTATTGCTTTTGCTTTTATTGTCCTTATTTTTCCCGCCTTGTCCTAAATCTTCATCTTGTTCTTCCTTGATCAGCTTAAATGGAACAGCAAGTAGCTCTTCAAGGGATTGTTTTTTTTCTGCTGCCTCTTCTGCCTTTTCCGGAGATGGATCCTCTACTTGTGATTCATCCTTACCATCAGACGTCTCTTTTGCAGATGCATTTTCGCCAAAATAAAACGTCAGAAAACAAATAATCAGTAAGCTAAAAAGTGATGCAAGGTCACCTGAAATTGTGTTTTTTCTCATTCCTTACTCCAGGTTATTCAGCATTTGACGAACTTCTTTATCTTTTGGATCTAAACGTTGTACATGCCGCCACATTTCCAATGCTTCCTCTTTTTCTTCCAGGAGGAAATGCAAGGAACCTTTCATTTTTAAGATAAATATTTTGTCTGCTCTTTTAACTGCGACTTTCAAACCTTTTTCCGCCCATTCCAAACCTGAAACGTAATCTCCTGTTTGGAAAGCTTCAAGAATCTTTAATCGATAATCTTTAAGTGCAGTGCGTTGTTCAGGCGAAATAGAATCAACGGAACGTTCCGGAAACCTTTTGCGGATAATTTTCAGAG
>LSNO01000030.1 GCA_002082305.1 SAR324 cluster bacterium SAR324-CTD7B | reverse complement strand
TGTCTTTTTTGTAAAACTTTGCTGGTGTTTCCGTAATAGACTAAGAAGATGAAAAAATTATTTTCATGGGATTTTTATTTTCGCAAACCGTTAAAACGGTTTTATTAGAAAATGTTCTGATTTTTTCCCCATGATAAATCATGGGGCTGTTCTCAAATAACTCATTCTGCGTCAACCATAGATCATGGGGCTGTTCTCAAATAACTCATTCTGCGTCAACCATAGATCATGGGGCTGTTCTCAGAATAATTCACTATGCTTCTGCATAATAATTGAACTATGCCATAAAAATTCAAAAGTCTCACACGAATCAAATATACCTGCCACCGGTGGCGGAAAGCTGCTCGTAATATTTCCCAACCCCTTCTTCCAGGGAAATAAATTCCTCCGTATAACCCGCACTGCGTAAATTATTCAGTCCGGCCTCCGTGAACTCCTGATATTTACCCCGAAGATCCTCCGGAAAGGGAATAGTTTCAAGTTCACCGCTGCCGTGCAGGCGTTGCAGAGTAGTAGCAATATCCTCAAAACTCCGGGCTTTTCCGGTGCCGGCATTGAAAATACCGCTGGATTTGGATTCGTAAAAATGGAGATTGATTTTCACTGTGTCTGCAACATGAATAAAGTCACGCCGGAAATTTCCGCTACCCTCAAAAAGCTTCATTTTTCCTGTTTCCTGAAGCTGATGAAAAAGATGGAAAGCGACTGATGCCATCCGGCCCTTGTGATTTTCCTGCGGACCATAAACGTTAAAATAACGCAGTCCCATCACCTGGCTTTCGGCTTTTGGCAGAATGAGCCGGACATAATTATCAAAGGCAAATTTGGAAAAACCATAAACATTCAGCGGGTACTCAGATTCACGTTCCTCTACGAATCCTTTTTCTCCATTGCCGTAAACTGCGGCGCTGGAAGCATAAAGAAAATCAATTTTGTTTTTAAGGCAATGGTTGAGCAGCGTTTTGGAATATTCGTAATTGTTGGACATCATGTATTTGCCGTCCTGCTCTGTTGTAGATGAACAGGCACCCTGATGAAAAATTGCACTGACGTTCTGAAACTTGTTGAGGCTGTTCAAATAATCATCTTTGTCCAGATAATCTGCAATCGACAAGCTGTTCAGGTTGAGGTGCTTTTCCGCGTTACTCAAATTGTCGACTACCAGAATATCTTCTTCTCCGGCATCATTCAGTCCCTTGACAATATTACTGCCGATAAATCCGGCTCCGCCCGTAACAACAATCATGTGTTCTCCATTATTAAGTTGATCATGCCGGATGTCGATTTACCTTCTAAAAAGGGAACTATTTCCACCCTGCCTCCATTTTTTGTAACAGTGTCATATCCGACGATTTCCTCTGCGATATAGTCACCTCCCTTTACTAAAACATCCGGAATCACTGTTTCGATTAATCGTGCCGGAGTTTCTTCATCAAAAATCACAACACAGTCGATTGCTTCCAGTGCACTAAGCAAAAACGCACGATCTGCCTGCAGCATGATAGGACGAGTTGGGCCTTTTAATTTCCGGACAGACGTATCAGAATTGAGGCCCAGGATGAAAATGTCACCAAAGTCTGCTGCGGTTTGCAAATACCTGACATGACCTGCATGCAGTAAATCAAAACAGCCGTTGGTAAAAACCAGGCTCCGGCCCTCTTCCCGCCATTTCCGGACTTGCTCGGCAATGGTTTCAAAGGGCCTGATTTTATAATCAGTAAACCCTGTTTTGGATGCAACCTGTTTCATTCTCCCTCAAAATTGACAAGAGTGAAAATTGGGCGATTCAAGCGGTTCCGACTGATAATGCTCAACAAAGCGCTCTATAACGTCGTTAAAAGCTCCCGGATCTGCAAGCAGGGTTGTGATGTCCCGGAATAGAATTCCGGGTGCCGGAAAGTCGGGAATCGTACGGATTTTCTGTTTTAAGTCATTCATGCGATTTGCATAAAACGAAAAAATGGTTTTGAAGGGCTTCAGCAAATTCTAACTGCGGAAGACTGATTAC
>LSNO01000029.1 GCA_002082305.1 SAR324 cluster bacterium SAR324-CTD7B | reverse complement strand
ATTGCAAGAACCACCAGCAGGCCTCCAATCGCGCCAATCAGGATGGCGAGATTCATGCTTGGATAATCCGGCCCGGCAGTGATGGATACGAGTCCGGAAAGTGCTCCATTGAGAACCATCGTCAAATCAACTTTTTTGTATAATAGTTGAGTCAAAACCATGGCCGCCAAGGCTCCCGCACAAGCAGCAATATTCGTATTTGCGATCACCGCTGAAATGGCGTCCACATCGTCTTTTGAACCTAAAGCCAACTGGGAACCGCCGTTGAAACCAAACCAGCCTAACCACAACGCAAAAGTGCCCAAAGTGGCTAAAGGCAAATTGGCACCAGGAATCGGGTGAATAGAGCCGTCCGCGCCAAATTTACCTTTTCGAGCGCCTAATAACAAAACACCTGAAAGTGCAGCCCAACCGCCAACCGAGTGAACAATCGTCGAACCGGCAAAATCGCTGAATCCGTCAATCATCCCGCCCAAGCTTGTTCCTCCCCAGCTCCAATGTCCCTGAATTGGATAAATGACTGCAGTCAAAACCAGAATGAATCCCATAAACGGCCAAAACTTGATTCTCTCCGCAACTGTTCCGGAAACAATCGAAGCAGCGGTAGCTACAAAAACAACCTGAAAAAAGAAATCCGAAATCAAGCTGTGACCATCTGCAGAAGTTCCGGACATCATGACTCCGCTTCCAACAAAATCGTTTCCACTTCCATACATTAAGTTGTATCCCACATAATAATATGCCACACAAGCAAGTGCGTAGAGGGTTATGTTTTTAGTCAGGATGGCGGTTGTATTTTTTGTGCGCACCAATCCTGCTTCCAGCATCGCAAAACCTGCGGCCATCCACATGACGAGGCATCCGCTGATCAATAACCAAAAGCTATCCAGTACATATTTCATTTCTGCTGAAAATTCCATTTTATCTCCTGTGTATAAATTATAATAATTGCTGTTAATAATTAAAGGGCCTCATTTCCGGTTTGGCCTGTGCGGATCCGGATAATTTGGGCTACATCATAAACAAAAATTTTGCCATCACCGATTTTACCGGTTTTCGCTTTTTGCTCAATTGTTTCCAGAACCGAAGCAACTTTCTCATCGGAAACCACAATTTCAATTTTTGTTTTGGGAATGAAGTCCACTTCGTACTCTGCCCCTCTATATAATTCAGTATGCCCTTTCTGGTGTCCAAAACCTTTGACCTCTGATACCGTCATGCCGACAGTTCCGATTTCAGCCAGACCCTCCTTGACTTCATCCAGCCTAAAAGGTTTGATAATCGCTTCTATTTTTTTCATAACTATCCTTGATTAGTAATTAATTTAATTTTAAGTGACGGCCTAAACTATTTCATAAAGGACACCAAACTCATATTTTCAAAATAAATACCTGTATATATATGAAATAATTTATTATAATTATAATTATCTGTTGTATAATTTATAATATACAAAATTAATGCGCTCAATTATTGGACATTATTAATATTATTGCCTAATAATTAATCATTAAATTAATACAAATCATCGACATAATTAATAATAAGAGCATAAATATGAATCAATCTTATTGAGGTTAAACAAAATTGGTAAGGTCATTTTACTACATTACAAATTTACTTTTACATGTAATACTAGTTTCATATATACAACGAATTTTAATTAAACAGGCAAAGCTTCGACCTGAAACTTTGAGTCTGCTGAAAACTAAAGATAATAATGGGGCTGATAAAACCGATTACCTTAATCGGAAAAATTTCTTAGTACAGTGGAAATATCTTCAATAATTTCGTAACAAAAGAGTGTGTTTTCAAACAATGTAATAACATACCTTTGGAGAATTGCCTTGTCTGAACAAAACCCGGTTTTTATCCCGTGGCCGACCAATATACCGGATGTATTTCATAAAGCCTGCGATATTGTCTCAATGGATCACCGTTCTTCAAAGTTGCAGGAAAAGTTTTTCGCATCGGACATTTGGGGATTCTGACGGATGTGATGGCTTCGTCCGGAATCGCCACTGCTGAAATGGCGTTGGTTGATTTGAGTTTTCCGGCTTCGCTCGGTTCCGGAGTTTAGGCGGCATAGGAATATTATCGAAAATCTACAACAAAAGGTGAGCATAATGTACATTCCAACATTTGATGATGTTAAAGAAGCACAAAAGCGAATCTCGCCGTACATTCACAAAACTCCGGTTTTGACCAGTTCATTTATGAATGAATTGAGCGGCGCGGAATTGTTTTTCAAATGTGAAAATTTTCAGAAAGCGGGAGTCTTCAAAGTACGAGGGGCCTCGAATGCGGTTTTTGGATTGAGTGAGGAAAAGGCAGTGAAAGGGGTGGCCACTCACTCTTCGGGAAATCACGCCTTGTCGCTGGCTTATGCCGCAGGTCGGCGGGGAATTCCGGTAACAGTGGTCATGCCGCATACTGCTCTGGAAGCAAAAAAAGCTGCGGTGTACGGATACGGAGGCAGCATCGTGGAGTGTGAACCCAGTACCTCATCGCGTGAAGAAACATTTGCGAAAGTTGTCGCAGAGTCCGGAGCGGATTTTGTGCATCCGTACAATGACCCGCGTGTGATTTCCGGACAAGCAACCTGTTCGCTGGAATTGTTGGAACAAGTTGGAAAATTGGATGCTGTGGTTGCACCGATTGGCGGAGGAGGAATGGTTTCCGGAACTTGTCTGGCCTTATCGAATGTTGCTCCGGAAACAAAAATTTATGCTGCCGAACCGAAGAATGCCGATGACGCTTTCCGCTCTTTCAAAGCCGGACACATCATTGCTGATGACGCACCGGTGACGGTGGCGGATGGCCTGAAAGTTCCACTAAAAGATTTGACATGGCATTTTGTTTCAAGCCATGTCGAAGACATTCTGCTTGCGAGCGAACAGGAGATCGTTGATGCAATGAAGCTGATTTGGCAAAGAATGAAAATCGTCATGGAACCGTCCAGCGCAGTGCCGTTGGCGACCATCCTCAAAAACAAAAACACTTTTGCCGGAAAGCGCGTCGGTGTGATCATTACCGGAGGCAATGTTGATATGAACAAACTGCCCTGGATGAAATCTTAAAGTCGTACTCTTAATCAGGAGTATAAATATGAATGCAGTAACTTATGAAGGGTTGGAAGTCAGTTCGTGATGCCGTAAAAATCGACCGTTTGGCTCGTATTCCAAAACTAGGTGCGCGAACCATTGTTTGAGTCGATGACATTGCCGTTACCAAAGGCGAATGCAAGCACGATGTTGCCTACGGCAGTTTGGCAGAAGACCGGATCACCGAAATAGGCACTGTCATTTCTGGAAAACACGCAGGTCTAACATCGACGGAAGAGATCACACTTTTTGACGGAACCGGAGTCGTGTGTCAAGATCTCGCAGTAGCCTCTGACGCAGTCGAACTTGCTCTCAAAACAGGAGATGCGATAGAAATTAAAAGCTTAAGCTCTAAAGTATTTTATTGATCATCTTAGTTATTTCGTTTATTCTTATGCAGTTGAAAATGTAAAATTAATTAGGAGACAAGTGAACAACATCATTATTACCGGAAAGATGCATCCGGGGTTTGACAAAATACTGACGGAGGATGCGCAGGAATTTTTGGTCAAGCTGCATCAAAGATATAACAACACCCGTAAAGCTGTGCTCGATCGCCGCAATGCAATTCATCACAAAATTCTTTCCGGCGGGAAGCCGATTTTTTTACCTGAAACAGCATCTGTCCGCAAAGGAAACTGGAAAGTAGATCCCATTCCAGATGATCTTCAGGACCGCCGCTGTGAAATTACAGGCCCAGCAGAAGCAAAGATGATGATTAACGCTCTTAATTCCGGAGCCAAAATATTCATGGCCGATTTGGAAGACTCGATTACGCCTAGTTGGTTCAATCAAATCCAGGGACAGGCAAACATATCCGCAGCCTACGAACGTACTCTTGAATTTACCAGTACGGAAGGCAAAGAATATCGGCTCAATAAAGGAGAGTTAGCTACATTGATTGTACGTCCGCGCGGTTGGCATCTGGAAGAAAAGCATATTTTGATTGACAGTGAAGTTGCTTCAGGCAGTTTGGTAGATGCCGGACTGTATTTGTTCCATAATATCAAGCGCACATTGAGCTATGGAACCGGACCGTATTTTTATTTGCCAAAATTGGAAAACTATATGGAAGCCAGGTTATGGGATGAGATTTTTGCTTTTGCGGAACAGGAATTAGGCGTTACGCATGGTACCATCAAGGCTACGGTTCTGCTGGAAACCATTTTAGCTGCTTTTGAAATTGAAGAAATTCTATACGAATTGCGTGAACATATGGCCGGAATTAATGCCGGACGCTGGGATTATATGTTTAGTGCAATTAAAAAGTTTCGACATGAACCAGGATTTCTCTGGCCGGACCGGGCGCAAGTCACCATGACTGCTCCGATGATGAGGGCCTATACAGAACTGCTGGTTCAGACTTGTCATAAACGTGGTGCTCATGCCATCGGTGGAATGGCAGCCTTCATTCCCAGCCGCCGTGATGCAGAGGTAAACCGTGTTGCCCTAGCCAAAGTAAAAGAGGACAAGGAGCGTGAGGCACAGGATGGTTTTGATGGATCATGGGTAGCTCATCCGGATCTTGTACCGGTTTGTACGGATGTTTTCAGCAAGGTATTTGAAGAAGGAAAAGTAAACCAAATACACCGTCTGCGTGAGGACGTTCAGGTAACACCTGAGATGATGCTTGATTTTAAGATTCCGGGAGGAAAAATAACTGAGCCGGGTTTGCGCAACAATATCAGCGTTGGTATTCAGTACATTTCTGCATGGTTAAAGGGTACAGGTGCAGTAGCGATTTTCAATTTGATGGAAGATGCAGCGACTGCTGAAATTGCAAGATCGCAGGTTTGGCAATGGATTCAACATTCTGAAGGAAAACTGGATGACGGTCGTCAAATCACACTTGAGATGGTTCAAACTATGATTCCGGAGGAACTTGCTAAAATCCGGGAAGCTTACGGAAAGGCCTACGACGAAGAAAAAATGAATCAGGCAACGGATTTATTTACTTCACTTGTCTCAGGAGATAATTTTGAGGAGTTTCTCACCATAAGGGCCTATGATCAGTTGGACTGACTTTTCCAGTTTAGAGGTTGAGGAAGTTCTTCGTCATTTGTCTGCAGCCGCTCTTCCCAAAGCTTCCGGATACTAATACCGGTTTTCGGATGCACCCATTCCGGACTAAGTTCCAGTAGGGGCACCAAAACAAAGCTTCGCTTTTCCATTTCAGGATGAGGAATTTTCAAAATTTCTGCGTCAATACACTCTTCACCATAAGCTAAAATATCAATATCAATTGTGCGGGAACCCCAGTGTTCGTTACGGACACGCCCCAGTCTGTTTTCAATTTGCTGACACTTTTTCAGCAGTTCAAGAGGACTAAGTTCGGTCAATCCACAAACCACCATATTTAAATATTTAGGCTGCGGCATCTTCAAAAGCGGCTCACTTTCATAAATCGGTGAAACGCGAAACTGAAGCAGTGGTAGAGACTCTAACTCAACGCAGGCCTGTTTCAGGGTGTCCTGCCTATTTCCCAAGTTGCTCCCCAATCCTAAATGCACTAAAATAGCTTCAGTCATAGTTTGTTTTTCAGGTGATCATGATTTGAAGAATTAGCTTAACACAAGCACTTATTCAGTCGCAAACTGAAGCAAAAACTGTTACATAGAAATGATTCGAATTATAGCGGGAGAATTCCGGGGCCGAAAACTAAAAGTTCCAACAGGAAATGATGTCCGGCCCACTTCAGACCAAGTTCGAGAGGCGCTATTTAATCTGCTGACTTCAATGCTGAACTGGGACAACATGACAGTGCTTGACCTTTATGCCGGAAGCGGCGCGCTGGGTTTGGAAGCCTTGAGCCGTGGTGCAAAAAAAGCGATCTTCGTTGAATCCTCAAAAAAACATGTTAGTATTATTCTGAAAAACATTTCGATGCTTTCTCTGGAGCAAACAAAGTATGAGTTGGTACGAGGGCGGGCGGAGAGTTGGATTCCCAATTTTGCGGATCCAGAACGGCCATGCCTTATTTTTCTTGATCCACCTTTTTCAAGTGACGAATATAATCTTATCATGGAAAAATTGGCTGTCCTCCCTGCTATCCGGACGGGATCATTAATTGTAGTTGAGTCACCAGTCACAAGAGAAATTATGTTTGCAGAAAATATGGAACTGCTGAAACATCGCCGTTATGGATCAATAACGCTGGATATTTTGCGTAAAAGCTGAGCCTGTATTAACACAATAATCTTGCCTTGACGTCGGCACTGTCCTACCCTTAGAAGGACAAATAATTGGAAATTATTATACTTTAATTTTTTTCGGCATGAGTTATTTAGACAAAATTGATAAAGCGGCTCTACCAAAACATGTTGCCATAATCATGGACGGCAACGGACGCTGGGCCATACAGCGCCGCATGCCGAGACTGCAGGGCCATCGTAATGCTGTTAAAGCGGTAAGAGCCTGCGTAGAAGCTTCAGCAGAGTTAGGTTTGCAGGTGTTGACTTTATATGCCTTCTCAACAGAAAATTGGCAGCGCCCGAGGAAAGAAGTTTCGGCACTGATGGATCTTTTTTTTGAATTCTTAGAAAAGGAGCTGCACACAATGCTGGATAATAATGTAAGGTTTCAGTTGATTGGGAACAGGGAAGGATTACCGGATTTTCTGCAAAATCGATTGAGCCATGCGCTGGATTCCACAGCTGCAAATACCGGTTTGTTACTGAACCTGGCACTTAATTACGGTGGCCGTGACGAAATGGTACGTGCAGTCAGGAGGATTGCAGAGTCTGTTAAGAAAGGCGATTTGCTTCCGGAAAACATTGATGAATCTTTAGTATCAGCAAATACTTACACGGCAGGACAGCCGGATCCGGATTTGATCATTCGGACAAGCGGCGAGTTACGTCTATCCAACTTTTTGATTTGGCAGGCAGCATATGCAGAATTTTATTTTACTGAAGTTTTGTGGCCTGATTTTACTAAGGAAGATTTGTATAAGGCACTTTTAGAGTTTCAGCATAGAAAGCGACGAATGGGACGGACAACGGATTCAGGGTCCATGACTGAAGCTGCAAATGTTTCGCATTTGGTTTCCAAGACCGAAGTTACTTCCATTCTCAAAACATCTGGCTGAATTTTAATATGAGTGATGCCTCATCCACTTCTGACTTGTCCGCACGGGTCAAGACCGGATTCCCACTGGCCGCAGGAATTGCCATCCTGCTCTTTACTCCAGCTTTAGTAATCGGACTGGCTGTTATGGCTGTTGCATTCATAGGTGCGCAGGAACTCACCTCTATGCTTTCAGCCAAAGATGACAACTCAGATACAACAGTTATACTTCCGGAATGGTTGCTGCCAGGCACCGCCGTACTGATGGGGCTGGGAGCACTTGCCGGAGAATCCGGTCTTCATGGTGCATTGCTGATCAGCGCTTTGGGCTGGATATTTTTTGAATTGGTTTTTACACCAAAAAGTGAACTGGCTAAACTTTCATCACTTGGTTTCGGTTTGTTTGGAATGGTTTGGGCCGTTTGGAGCGTTTTACACATTACACTTATCAAGACACTTCCGGAAGGGACGGCCCTGCTTTTTTACCTTTTACTTGTAATCAGTTTTAGCGATATTTTTGCCTATTTTGGCGGAAAGCGTTTTGGTAAATCCTTGCTCGCTCCAAATATCAGTCCGAAGAAAACCTGGGAAGGCAGCTTTTTCGGTGTTGTGGGTGGAGGAATTGTCGGTGCAGTTTTTGGCGAACTTACAATGTCGATGTTCTGGCTTTATGGATTGGTGCTGGCCATGCTGCTGGCAGTTGTAGGTCAACTGGGTGATTTGGTAGAATCCAAAATAAAACGGCTCTGCGATGTCAAAGACTCCGGGACTTTGCTGCCCGGACATGGCGGAATCCTTGACAGGATTGACGGTCACATGCTCGCTGCGCCCGTATTTTACTATTTATTGCAACTCGGATGAAATCCTCAGCAAGCACAGCAAATGGTCAGGAAGTTCCATCCTCAGTTGTTACTAAATTAACAGTCCTGGGCGCAACAGGTTCGATTGGTCTCAATACACTTGAAATAGTTCGGCAATTTCCGCAAAAATTTAAAATTGAAGCCCTGTCCTGCCGAAGTTCTATTGAGCGTTTGGTTGAGCAAATCAAGGAGTTTCAAC
Organism: SAR324 cluster bacterium SAR324-CTD7B; assembly: GCA_002082305.1. Lineage (GTDB taxonomy): Bacteria > SAR324 > SAR324 > SAR324 > NAC60-12 > Arctic96AD-7. The sequence goes on along the minus strand of LSNO01000029.1, from coordinate 52 downwards.
CACGTCTGGTGTGCGTGGATAACTCTGAGCAAGCACGGGAACTGCGGGAAAC
>LSNO01000028.1 GCA_002082305.1 SAR324 cluster bacterium SAR324-CTD7B | reverse complement strand
GGTGATGAGGGGGGAACAACGGAAGGACTTTTTATCTGTGAATGGAAGGGAGATATTCTTTACGGACGCAATTCTGCAGTAAGCGGTCACTACATTTTAGGATACGGTACTGAACCAAAGAAGGCTGATGAACATCATACACGGGATCCGAAAACCCTCTTGGTGTGGCATGCCAATTATCATCCGGATGGCGGTCAGTGCTTCTTTCCTGAAACGAAAAAACCGTTCGTCGTTCCTTTGGCTCTTCCGGGGGACGATATAAGTCCCGAAGATTTTGTGTGTTTTCATTTCAGTGGTCACGAGGGTCTATACATCCATCCCAATGTGTGGCACGAGGGAGCTTTAGGAATTCGTGGTGAACAGCGTTTTTTTGATAAACAGGGCGCTGTGCATGCACGTATATCTGTCGATTTTGCCCGTGAATTTAAATGTCTCCTGGAAGTTTCGCTTGAGCAGTTTAATCCTGCTTGAGAATTCAGTGACTGAAAAAAATAATTTACTTTGAAGGTAAGGATTTGAAAATGGAAAAATTTGCACCTTACTTGATGTTTAACGGTAACCGCGAAGAAGCAGTCAATTTTTATAAAGAATGTTTCAACGGCGAAATTGGTTTAATGGGAAGATACGGAGATTCACCAATGGAGGTTCCGGAATCTCGTAAAGATAAAATAGTGCATGTAGAATTGAAGTTTTGGGGAGTCTCTATTTTAGCCTCTGACAATATGGACAGTACTGAAAGTTCTAAAACAGATAGCTCATGTGTTCATCTGAGTTTAGGTTTCGAGGATCCTCTCAAAATGGAGCTAACTTACGAAAAACTCAAACAGGACGGACAGGCAACGATGCCACTGAAAGAACAGTTTTGGGGTGATAAATTTGGAATGTTAACTGATAAGTTTGGTATTAAATGGATGTTTAATTGCCCAAAAAAAGAAAGTGCATAATCGAATAAAAATTCAAGTAAATATCTCTACCTGGTATAAAATTCATCAAAAATTCTTTTCAGTTTTTCCATATTTGCTTGCAAACTCTGAAATAAACCTGAAACATGCCGGATAAGCTTCCCAGGGAATTCACACTATCCGGTTTGAGGGAAGGACGTTCCAATGTAACTGTGATTACCGGATCGGGAATTGACGTTGAGTCCGGACTGCCCTCCTTTCGCGGTGAAAAAGGATATTATGAAGATAAAGAGACGGTTTATCTTGCTTCTGTGGATGCACTCAATTCAGAACCGATCCGTCAATGGCGCTGGTACCTGAAGCGATTTGTCAGCTACCACGCAACCCCTCCTGCTGCCTCCCATTTTTCTCTGGCTGAACTTGAAGCTGAAATAGGTGAAAAATTCAACGGAATTGTTACTCAGAACATTTCCGGTCTGCACCGCAAGGCCGGCAGTCAGAAAGTTTTTGAAATCCACGGTTGCATTCGGGAAATGAGAAATCTTAAAACCGGAGAACGAAGACCTTTGCCGCAATCTTGGGTCGAATCACCTCCGGAGGATGAAGAATTATGCGGTTGGCGACCGCATGTCTGTTTTATAGGCGAGAGCTATGATGACTACCCACTTCCGGAATCTGTTAGTGCATGCAGTAGCTGTGACATTTTACTTGTGATTGGAACCGCAGGTGTAATTCACACTCCAGTATGGCTGGCGGAACAGGCACGACTTTCCGGAGCCGTTGTAGTCAACATTAATCCAAATCCCGGAGAGCTTGATAATGTCTCAGAGTTCAGCTTCCGTGGAACTTCGTCTGAGTATTTTCGTTATGATATATGATTGAATATATATTTAATCATATATGACGGTCACGCAAAAAGACTTAGGTCTACAATTTGTCATTTTACCTTAGGGATAAATCTTAATGATATTAGCGTAATAGCTTCTGCTAGATTTCTCGCTTTGCTCTAAATGACACGGTTTTGGGACTTTTTACAACCGTATCATATATATTTACGATGTATAAAATTTACGGGCGATTTAGTTTTGCTTTTTAGGTCTTGCTGAAAAATGATATTATTCAATAATATCAATAAGCAATTATTCGATTGATGATGTCAATTGCAGAGTGTTTCCTGAAAAAGCTCTAAAAGCCTCGCACTTCAGTTGTTTGAGTCCATTTTCAATCAAGGTGACCTCACGAGAAAATTAGTTGTGCTTCTTTAGATTTTTCTCCTTTGTCATTCCGGGCGAAGCATAGCATAGACCCGGGATCCAGGGGAAACGCTTCAAATATTGTACTCAAACTGAACAGTGACCTGGATCCTGGATCAAGTCCGGAATGACAAAAGAAAAACTTTTTCAGCGAGTCCTATTTAGAAATAGATGAAAAATATTCTAATTATTTTGCAGATTACATGTGTTTGTCTGAGCACAATATCCTGTGCAACTAAAAGCAACGACTCTGCAAAAGGCGTTTTCTTTTACCGTGAATCATTTGGCGAATGGGGCTGGCATGAAGATGGCGATGAGGAAAAGGATGGGATATACGAAGGTGAAACCAGAAAAGGGAAACCGGATGGACAAGGAACCTACACTCATTACAGCGAGACTAAATCTTCAGTATTACTGCTGTCAGTCATGATTCCGGGATGGGGTGAAAGTATAGTATTTGCTCTAATTATCTGGGAAATGCTGCATCAGGGGAAACCAAAAATTCAGGATGCTAAATATGTCGGAGCCTGGAAGAGAGGGGAAAAACACGGTGATGGTACATACTATTTCCCTAATGGAGACAGGTATGTGGGAGAATGGAGAAGGGGGGAAAAACATGGTGAAGGAGTATATTCCTTTTCTGATGGAGACAGGTATGAGGGAAACTGGAGGGATGGAAGAAAACATGGACAAGGTACATATACTTTTTCTGATGGCGATATATTTGCTGGAGAATGGAAGGATGGGAAGGTCCATGGTAACGGAACTTACACTTATCCCGATGGGTCAAAGCTTATAGGAAAATGGAAGGATGGAAAGAAAAATAGAGAGGGTAAACTAATTCTTTCTGATTGATAAAAATTAATAATCATAAAAATGAATTCAATTAACACCACCTCTCCTGCTACCGAAATAATTCTGTGTCTGTTCTAAAACATTTGTTAATATGGAGAATGGAAAGAGGATAATTAACTAAACTCGTTGAAACAAACCAAAATCAATACTGTGCAAAACAAACTAATTAAGATCAGTATGGAACAAAAATTTTCTGTTTTACTTTTATTTACCCTTTTTTTTACTTCAATCTTTTTTGCAGTTCCATTTTTTTCTACTTCCATTTTGGCTCAATCCAAAGAAACCGGTGTCTTATATCTTTGGGAAATATCTTCCGGAAAGGTCTGGAAGAGTTTTGGTGATGATGAAACACAGCAAAAATACAAAGGTGAAATAAAAGAGGAAAAACCAGAGGGTTTGGGAGTTACCTTATTTTCTGATGGAACGAAATACATGGGTCAGTGGCACGACGGGATGCAACACGGACAGGGAACCTTCATTTTTACTTCCGGAGAAAAAATGACTGGAGAGTGGAAAGAAAATGCGGAGTGGAACATTACAAAATACGACATTAACGGAAAAATAATTGCCAAATATGCAGATGGAGTTTTGCTGATTGACAATAAAAAAGAAGGAGTTTTGTTTTTTCGTCAGGAGTTTGGAAGTATGGAATGGTTTGAGGCAGGTGACGAAGAACAGGATTATATATATGAAGGAGAAATTGAAAACGACAAACCCAACGGATGGGGAACATTTACCTATCCATCAGGAAGTATCTATGAAGGAGAATTCAAAGAAGGTAAATTTCATGGTCAAGGAACCTTTACTTCTGTTGAAGGTAAAAAAGGTGTGGGTGAGTTCAAAGAAAATAAACCCTGGAACGTTACTGAATTCGACAAAGACGATAAGATAATTTCCAGGTATACTGACGGCGTTGAGATAATTGAAAAAAAATTGGTGGGAGTTTTGTTTACCCGTAAAGAAAAAGGGAAATGGATCTGGTATGAAAATGGAGTTGAAGATGAAGGTGGAAAATATGAAGGGGAAATTGAAAACGACAGACCCAACGGCAAGGGAACTTTAATTTATCGCAATGGAACAAGGTATGTTGGAGAATACACGGATGGAGCTTGGAACGGTATGGGAACCTTCTATTTTCCGGATGGTGAAAAATGGGTGGGTGAGTTCAGAGAAGATGCTCCATGGAACATCAACTGGTTCGACAGAGACGGAAATATCATTGCAAAGTGGGGTAATGGGGTTAAACTGAAATGAAATCCGGAAAAAAGGGAGCGGCTCTTTAATGAGTTTTTTCCGACTTCAGTCTTCAACTATCCAACTTACCATGAAAAATATTTTTCACTAATCACCACATTTCTGAAATCAGCAATCTTGTAAAATACTGCAATTAATGTTATAAAATGAGTTATCTAAAAACTCAAAAAAATATCATGTCTCAAAATATAGTTCCGGTATTCCCTGTTTATTTCATGAGGGGGTTGCTCAAGCGAATTTTCAATACAATTTTTCTTTGTCTGTTTCTGCCAGTTTTTTCGTTTGCAGCAGGCAATTTTCAGAAGGGTTATGAGGCCCATCTACGGGGAGACTTCTCCGCTGCTATCAAAGCATGGGGACCTCTTGCTGCGCAAGGAGACGCGGCTGCGCAGTTCAATATTGGAAATTTGTTCGACTTCGGCAAAGGCGTAAGAGAAGACAATGTACAGGCGGCTTACTGGTATAACAAATCTGCAGAACAGGATAATGCAAATGCTCAGTATGCACTTGGGTGGATGTACGAAAACGGTGAAGGTGTAAAGAAGGATCTCGTAAAGGCCCTTCTCTGGTACAAAAAAGCTGCAGAACAAAAACATTCCGGTGCACAGACAAATCTTGGCTGGATGTACGAAAACGGAAAAGGTGTTGAAATGGATGACACTCAGGCGGTTTTTTGGTATAAAAAAGCCGCAAACCTGGGTAGGGCTGAAGGACAGTTAAATCTCGGCATTATGTACAAAAAAGGCCTTGGAGTTGACCTTGATCAATCTAAGGCAGTTTTCTGGTTTGAGAAAGCAGCTTCACAAGGATATGCAAATGCGCAGTTAAATCTTGGTGTTGTCTATAGAAACGGTGAAGGTGTGGAAACAGACTACATTAAGGCTGCTTACTGGCTGAAAAAGGCAGTTAAAACAGGGCACTCTGCTGCACAAACTAATCTCGGCTGGTTGTATGAAAACGGGAAAGGAGTGGCTCAGGATTATCAACATGCTTTCTCATTGTATCAAAAAGCTGCCGAAAAAGGGCAGGCTGAAGGACAGTTGAATCTGGGTGTTATGTATGCAAATGGTAAAGGGATAAAAGTTAATTACAAAAAGGCCGTTTACTGGTACAGAAGAGCTGCGGATCAGGAACAGGCAGAAGCACAATTGAATCTTGGTATTATGTATAAATACGGAAGAGGTGTAGAGGAAAACTACACACAGGCGGTTTATTGGTTTAAAAAACCTGCTGAAAAAGGATATGCCGAAGCCCAGACCAATCTTGGCCTGATGTACGAATATGGGAAAGGTGTGAAACAGGATTATACAGAGGCTATCTTATGGTATGAAAAAGCTGCAGAACAGGACGACGTAACATCACAGTTGAGCCTCGCACTTTTTTACAAATTCGGGAAGGGTGTCCGCAAGGATTATACACAAGTGTTTTACTGGTACAAAAAAGCTGCTGAGTTGGGAGACACAGGCGCACAGTTAAATCTGGGATTTATGTTTCAATACGGCAAGGGCGTAGAACAGGATTATGAAGAAGCAGTTACATGGTACAAGAAATCGGCTGAACGGGGACATCCAGAAGCACAGGCCAGTCTTGCCTGGATGTATGAAAACGGCAAAGGAATTGAAGCTGATCTTAAAGAGGCAATTTACTGGTACAAAAAATCCGCTGAGCAGGGTAACACAAAAGCACAGTTGAAACTCGGCATCATCTACAAAAACGGCAATGGTACTGTGGAGGATTACACCCAGTCTTTTTACTGGTACAAAAAAGTAGCCCAGCAGGGTGACGCACACGCGCAGTTAAACGTAGGAATAATGTATGAGTACGGAAAAGGTACAACACAGGATTATACCAATGCAGTACATTGGTACAAAAGTGCGGCTTTGCAGGGACTCTCTGAGGCACAGACTAGACTGGGTTGGATGCACGAAAACGGTAAAGGAGTGGAACAAGACTACGCTCAGGCGATTAGCCTGTATAAAAATGCTGCTAAAAATGGAGAAACAAATGCACAGCTGAAACTCGGTATTATCTACCAAAACGGGAAAGTTGCCGCGGAGGATTATTCTCAGTCTTTTTTCTGGTACAAAAAAGTTGCTGAGAAGGGTGATGCAAATGCACAGTTGAATCTTGGTCAGATGTATGAGTATGGAAAAGGGACTGATGAAAACTATACCCAGGCAGTATACTGGTACAAAAAAGCTGCCGAGCAGGGAGATACTGAAGCACAGCTCAATCTAGCTGTTATGTATAAATACGGTACTGGAATAAATGAAGATTCTTCCCAGGCTGTATTCTGGTATAAAAAAGCTGCCGAGCAGGGGAATACAAAAGCACAGCTCAATCTAGCTGTTATGTATGCCTCAGGTGAAGGGATACTGGAAAATTTTGTTTTAGCCTATAAATGGGCTAACCTGGCTGCAGCACGGGGCAACGAAAATGCAAGAGAAATGAAAAACGAGGTTAAAAAACGTATGACCCGTACTCAAATTGCTGAGGCACAGCAACTCTCGCTGGAATGGCAGCAAAACCAATCCGGTGCAGAAAACTGATACGGAATCTCTTTTTATAAATTAATTTATGGGTCGTTCTACAGACCTATCCACTTAACAACCTTACTGAAGCTCTTTTCATAAATGTACACGCTTCATTCTTTTTAATTTCGGAAACTTCTTTTTTAGTCTGTAAATCATTCCGCCTGCCTCTCTCTTTGTTTCAAAAAATCCTATCCGTATCCGATACGCCAGCTTACCTGATGAAGCAGATTTCAGCTTTTGTGAAATATAACTGAAGTCGATTTCTGTATTTAATTCAGCAAGATCTTTCAGCGCCTTATTCTGCACATCGTAAAGAGGAAGTTCAATAACCCACGGCTTGTTCAAAGGCTGTCTTAGATCAATCACCGGACGTGAAAGTTCTTGTGGGCCCGGCTGGACGGGCATGAAGTTTTCAGAAAACAATTCCTCATCCTTAAATTTTTCAAATATTTTTTTGCCTGTAGTGAGGGCATCTTCAAGATTTTTAAAAAATCCCACTCTTACTCGATACCAGAATTTCCCATCAAATTCTGCATCTGTCCGATGAAGATATGCATAGTGTCCGGCATGCAGAAGTCGACTCATCAAAGAAACTGCCAGTTGAAACTGTCCACCTTCAATTGAAACCAGTTGAACCGAAAACTTACCCCGTTTTTTGCGGTAAAGAATGTCTTTTATTGCCGCCAGTTCAGAGCGGAACTGAACTCGTATAGAATTGTTAATCCTGACAAGATGCCAGTCCCTCTGGGAAAGTGGAGTAATGGTGTAGTCAATTTTGAAGCGGTTCTGCACTAGAATAGTGTGCCAGTTCTCTGCTGATACACCGGGCTTGTTGATAGGAAAAACATTCCAGAATGGCTTTGAAGTCTCTACTAAATGCGAATACTCTGCGTCTTCTGAAATGTCAGCTGTTCCTACTGCTCCTGGCTTTGGTTCAGGACCCGCTTCTTCGCTGACTGGTTCAATCGTTTCGCTATCTGCCTCAACTTCTGGAGAGTCAATTTCCAGTGAGCCAACTATATTTTCCTGATTTACAGCCATTTGTACATAGATCAGTACTGAAACTATTCCACCCATTAAAAATGTGGACAACCAGAGCAGCAAAAGTCTGATAAAACGTTTTCTATTCACTTGTTCACCTTAGTTCCTGATTTTATGACACGCCGTAAGGCAATTTTGATTCGCATTTTTGGTTTGTAGTAGTTATAATACAGGGGCTGAAAGTTCAGGTCCATGCAATGTAATACAATAATTTTGAAAGCCGGATTAAAATTGATAAAAAATTAACTGTTCAATGAATATTATTAACGACACTCTTTTTTTGGAAGACATATCTGTTGAAACACTGATGCAGGAATATGGATCACCACTCTATGTTTACGAGGAGTCAGTCTTGCGTTCACAGTTCCGTCAATTGTCTTCCGGGTTTCCTGAAGGACTGCTGGAAATACATTATTCCATGAAAGCAAATTCTAATCCATCACTATTGAAAATTCTCCGAGAAGAAGGTTCGTCAATTGACGCAGTATCAGAATTCGAGGTGCGTTTGGCTCTGGAATCAGGATTTGAGCCGCAGCAAATTATTTTTACCGGTAATAACAACTCCCTTGCAGAAATTGAATATTGTGTGGAGCAGGAGGTCTCAGTCAATCTGGGTTCACTCGTTTTGCTGGAAAAATTTGGTCAACGATTTCCACAGACAAGCGTATCTGTGCGGATCAACCCTGGAATTGGTGCTGGTCATCACGCACACTGTATCACCGGTGGTCCGGATTCAAAATTTGGAATTTATCACGATCAAATCGATGTTGCACTTGCACTGGCAACAAAATATAAACTGACATTGAACGGTGTTCATTCTCACATCGGTACTGGAATTTATTCTGCAGAACCAATGCTGGAGGCCATGGAAATGATTTTAGCTGTGGCTGAAAAATTTCCGGATTTGGAGTTCATTGATTTTGGCGGCGGTTTTGGAATTCCATACAGACCGGAACAGCAGGCTTTGGATATGAAAGATTTAAGTCAAAAAATGACCAGGCGCTTTACGGAATTCAGGCAGTGTTACGGCAGAGAAATATCAATGAAAATTGAACCAGGTAAATTGCTGGTAGGACCTGCTGGAATTTTGTTGACAACTGTCACAAACATCACGGATACTCCAAAACACCGCTTTGTGGGAGTAGATTCCGGATTCAATCACCTGCTGCGTCCGACGTTGTACGGATCCTATCACAAAATCCTTAATGCCAGTCGATATTCAGGTGATGAAGAGGATGTTGTTGTCGTTGGATATATTTGCGAAAGCGGTGATATTTTTAGTAGATCCGGAGATAAAATTGAGCGCAAGTTGCCTTCTCCAGTTATCGGCGAACGCCTCGCTTTTTTAGATGCAGGTGCATATGGATTTTCGATGAGTTCACAGTATAATTCCCGTCCGCGTCCAGCGGAAGTACTGGTGCATCAAGGGCAGAGCCGTCTCATTCGGCGGGCTGAAACTTTTGAAGACCTTGCACAGTTTTTTGTGGATTTTAATTAGCAATTTGTAGAAATGAACAAGAAAAAACTTGGGAAACAAAAAGGCCGGCTGGTCGATTCAGAAGCTCTGCTGGAAGTGCAGAAACTGCTGTCGGACATGCCGCTCCGTAAGGACATGCTGATTGAAGCTTTGCATTTAATTCAGGACGAATTTCATTATTTATCTGCAAAGCATCTAGTGGCACTTGCTCATGAAATGAAACTTGCTCATGCAGAAGTCTTTGAGGTGGCCACGTTTTATCATCATTTTGACGTGATCAAAGAAAACGATGTGCCTCCGCCACCTTTGACGGTTAGGATTTGCGATTCACTGACCTGTGAAATGTCCGGAGCAAAAGAACTCACGGAATCACTAAAAAATGTTTTAGGTGAAGGTGTCCGGATTCAGCCTGTGCCTTGTGTGGGACGCTGTCAAAATGCGCCTGTGGCTGTGGTGGGTAAAAACCCGCTTGATCTGGCAACAATTGAATCTGTACAGAATGCAGTAAATAAAAAAGAAGTTCGTCCGGAAATCCCTGAATATGTGGGTTTTTCGCAATATCGGGACACCGGTGGATATCAGCTTTTTCAGGAATGCAATTCAGGAAAGCGAACTGCCGAATCTGTGATTGATGAACTGAAAAATTCTGGTCTGCGCGGTTTAGGCGGAGCAGGTTTTCCTGCAGGAAGTAAATGGGAAATTGTCAAAAGATTTTCAGGGCCTCGATTGCTGGCAGTCAACATTGATGAAGGAGAACCGGGAACATTCAAAGACCGCTTTTATCTTGAAACTGATCCGCACCGTTTCCTGGAAGGATCTTTGATTGCAGCCTGGGCCGTTGGGATTGATGAAATTTATATTTATCTCCGAGACGAATACGCTGCGGCAAATGAAATTCTGCTCCGGGAAATTAAAGAACTGCAATCTGCTTTTCCGGATATACTTCCACAAATCTATTTACGCCGTGGAGCCGGTGCATATATTTGCGGTGAAGAGTCGGCGATGATAGAATCGATTGAGGGCAAGCGCGGGATACCTCGTTTGCGTCCGCCGTATGTTGCTGAAGTTGGTTTGTTTGACCGTCCAACACTGGAACATAACATGGAAACTCTGCACTGGATTCGTGATATTGTAGAAAAAGGCGCAAAATCATTTTCTTCTCACGGCAGAAGAGGACGCAAAGGTCTGCGCGCATTTTCGGTCAGCGGCCGTGTGCAAAAACCGGGAGTGCATCTTGCTCCAGCAGGAATTTCGATGCTCGAATTGATTGACGAATATTGCGGCGGAATGCTGCCCGGACACAGCTTTTATGGTTATTTTCCCGGAGGTGCTTCCGGAGGAATGCTTCCAGCTTCACTTGGAGACTTGCCGCTGGATTTCGATACGCTTCAGGAACATGGCACTTTTATCGGTTCTGCTGCAGTGATTGTTTTTTCTGATCAGGATAGTGCACGTAAACTGGCACTTAACGCAATGAGATTCTTTGAACACGAATCCTGTGGACAATGCACTCCCTGCAGGGTTGGAACAGCAAAAGCCATTCCACTGATGGAACAAAAAACCTGGAATAAATCCCTTTTAGAAGAACTCTCGCAGACAATGGAAGATGCTTCAATTTGCGGTTTGGGTCAAGCCGCACCGAATCCGTTACGCTGTGTAATGAAATACTTTCCGCAGGAGGTGTAAAATGGAGACAATTTCATTTGAACTTAACGGACAAACGCTTGAGGCTTTGGTCGGCGAAACGATTTTGCAGGCGGCGGATCGTGCAGGAGTCGCAGACATTCCTCGACTGTGTTACAAAGAGGGTTACCGTACGGACGGCAATTGCCGCTCCTGTGTGGTGGAAATTGAAGGTGAGCGCGTACTTGCGCCGTCCTGCTGTCGTTACCCGCAGCAGGGTATGAAAGTCAACAGCAAGAGCGAACGTGCAGTCCATTCACAAAAAATGGTGCTGGAACTGTTGCTGGCTGATATGCCTGAATCCGGAAAATCGCCTTACACACCAAATTCGGAACTTGATGAATGGGTGGAAAAATTAGGTCTGAGCAAGCCCCGATTCTCAAGGCGGGTCCAACCGGCTTTTGATAACTCACATCCTGCGATGTCAGTTAATTTGGATACCTGCATCCAGTGTACCCGCTGTGTGCGTGCCTGCCGTGAAGTGCAGGTAAATGATGTGATCGGAATGGCCTATAGGGGATCACACGCAGAAATTGTTTTCGACTTCGGCGATCCAATGGGTGACAGTACTTGTGTCGCCTGTGGAGAATGCGTGCAGGCCTGTCCGACTGGTGCGTTGATGCCGGCAAATGATGTAGGCTTGGCGGCCCCAGACAAAAAGGTCGAATCCGTTTGCCCTTATTGCGGAGTTGGTTGTTTGCTGACTTATCATGTCAAGGAAGGGAAACTATTACGGGTCGATGGACGCGAAGGTCCGGCAAATCATGAAAGGTTGTGCGTCAAGGGACGTTACGGTTTCGATTACGTGCATCATCCGGATCGTCTTACAAAGCCGTTAATACGTAGGAAAGATGCTCCAAAAACAATTGAACTGCTCCAGCCTAAGGACTGGCAAAAAGTTTTCAGGGAAGCAACTTGGGAAGAGGCACTCGATTTTGCTGCCGATGGTTTCAGCAAAATCCGGGATGAAAACGGTCCGGATGCATTGGCCGCTTTTGGCTGTGCCAAGGGCAGTAACGAAGAAGCATATTTGCTGCAAAAATTAGTTCGTACTGGTTTTGGAACCAATAACATTGATCACTGTACCCGTCTCTGTCACGCCTCATCGGTAAGTGCTTTGCTGGAGGGCATTGGATCCGGAGCAGTTTCAAATCCATTCACAGATGTGACGGATGCTGAAGTTATTTTTCTGATTGGAGCAAATCCCATCGGGAATCATCCGGTGGCCGCCACGTTTATGAAAAACGCAGTCAAAGCTGGTAAAAAGTTGATTTTGCTGGACCCACGCCGTACTGCGTTATCACGCCATGCAACTTACAACCTCCAGTTTCGTCCGGATACCGATGTGGCACTGCTCAATTCCCTGATGCATGTCATCATCAAAGAAAAATTATGCGACGAAAAATACATCACAGAACACACTACTGATTTTGAAAAATTGAAGTCCAATGTTGCGGATTACAGTCCGGAAAAGGTAGCTCCAATTTGCGGAATTCCAGAAGAGACTTTACGTGAAGTTGCCCGGACTTATGCTACTGCGGAATCAGCTATCATCTTGTGGGGCATGGGAATTTCGCAGCACATTCATGGTACAGACAATTCACGATGTCTAATTGCTTTGTCGCTGATGACAGGTCAGATCGGACGTCCCGGAACCGGCTTGCATCCACTGCGAGGACAAAATAATGTGCAGGGAACATCTGATATGGGCTTGATTCCGATGTTCTTTCCGGATTACAAATCAGTTACAGATCCGGAAAACAAAAAATGGTTTGAGAATTTTTGGGGAACTTCCCTCAATCCAAAAACTGGTTTAACGGTTGTGGAAATTGTTGATGCAGTGCATTCCGGAGGAGTCCGCGGCATGTACGTTCAAGGTGAAAATCCGGCGATGTCTGATCCAAACCTTAATCACGCTCGTGGTGCATTGTCCATGCTGGAGCACTTGGTGGTGCAGGATATTTTTCTGACTGAAACAGCAGGTTTTGCGGATGTAATTTTTCCTGCTTCCGCTTTTCCGGAAAAGAGCGGCACCTTCACAAATTCCAACCGCCAAGTTCAACTTGGACGACAAGCCATCGATCCTCCCGGGAACGCACGTCAAGACTGGTGGATCATACAGGAAGTGGCGCGACGACTTGGTGTTGATTGGAGTTATGATGGTCCTGAAGAAATATTTTCTGAAATCAGGAAAGCAACTCCCAGCATGGCCGGTATTACCTGGAAACGCTTACAGAAAGAACATTCTGTGACATATCCCTGCAACAAAGAAGGAGATCCCGGAGAAGCAATCGTATTTAGAAAAGGTTTCCCCACAGCAAATAAAAAAGCCCGCTTCGTTCCGGCAAAATACACTCATGCAGACGAAATGCCCGATGAAGAATTTCCGTTTGTGTTCATCACTTCACGCCAACTCGAACACTGGCACACAGGCAGCATGACCCGGCGTGCAACTGTCTTGAATGCCATTGAACCTTATCCGGTGGTCCATGTTCACCCTGATGACCTGCAAAAGCTGGGAGTCGAACCTGGAGAAGCCGTAACTATTGAATCACGTCGAGGAAAAATATCAACGTATTCCCGGCAGGATCCCGGTGTTCAACAGGGAAATCTTTTTATGTCCTTCGGTTACAATGAGGCTGCCGCCAATTTGATTACTACTTCTGTGCTGGATCCTTTTGGAAAAATTCCGGAAGTAAAGTTCTGTGCAGTACGAATGTCTGCAGGAGGAAATCCTGAAATGCGGATCGGCTGACGGCTTACATTATTTTGATCACGTCCGGAGCAACAGAGAAAAGATCACATAAGTCGAGAAAGTCCTTTTTCCTCTTGTTTTCTAGTCTTTCCTTGATTAAAATCAATGATACTGCTTTTGGAAGAATTTCGTTTACTGCTGCTTTACTCAACTTCTGCAACCATATACAGGACTGAAAATATTAGAAGTTTCGGCATAATAAATTGGTTAAGAACTTAAAAGTAGTTTGCTGAACATACATGCAAAATACTTTTGATGATATACAAAATAAATCAAGTCTCTTGAGTTTTGGCATTACTTCTGTATTACCTTCTGAGGCGCATAAAAAACGTAAAAATACTGTTTTTGCACACAGGATTTTCGCATGTCAATAAACTAAAGAATTTCAATATTTTTATAAATAACAATGCATGGACTGTGAGTTGACTATGCTGGAAAACAAAACTAGGAATATTCGATGCTAAATAAATTTGCCGGTTTTTTTACACAGGATTTAGCGATTGATTTAGGAACAGCTAATACCCTGGTTTATACTAAACAACGTGGGATTGTGATTCGTGAACCATCAGTGGTGGCTATACAAAAAGACAGCCGTGGAAGGATTCAGGTACTTGCTGTTGGGGAGGAAGCCAAACAAATGCTGGGTCGTACTCCAGGTTCAATTACAGCTATCCGGCCAATGAAGGACGGCGTTATTTCAGATTTCGATATTACCCAGGAAATGCTGCGTTACTTTATCAAGCTGACGCAAAGCAAATTTTCCTTCTTTCGTTTTAAGCCGCGTATTATAGTTGCCGTTCCTTCAGGAATTACTCAAGTTGAACGTCGTGCTGTCAAAGAAGCTGCTGAATCTGCAGGAGCAAGAGAAGTTTTTTTGATTGAAGAACCAATGGCCGCTGCACTAGGAGCAGGATTGCCGGTGACAGAAGCCAGAGGCAGCATGATTGTTGATATTGGAGGAGGAACTACAGAGGTTGCTGTGATTTCCTTAGCAGGCATTGTTTATAGCGATTCTGCTCGGATTGGTGGTGATAAAATGGACGAAAGCATTACCGAATACATTAAGCAAAAATATAATCTGCTCGTTGGTGAGCGGACTGCAGAAGAAATTAAAATCAACATAGGGACTGCTTATATTAAAGAAGAACCGAGATCATATGAAGTACGCGGCCGAGACTTGGTAACCGGTATACCTAAAACACTGGTTCTTGGTGAAGAAGAAATTCTGGAAGCTCTCAGTAGTGTTTGTCAACAAATAGTTAAGACAATCCGAAATGCCCTGGAATCTACTCCTCCGGAACTGGCGGCTGACATAGTTGACCGCGGAATCGTAATGGCAGGTGGAGGTTCATTACTTTCAGGCATGGATGATTTGCTTCGACAGGAAGTAGGCTTGCCGATTTTTCTTGCAGATGACCCCCTTACCAGTGTTGCTATTGGAACAGGTAAAGTGCTTGAAGAAATTGATTTGCTTGCTACAATTGAACTCGCATCTTGAGAAGTTTTAATACTTAGATGTGATCCTGAAAATTAATGATAGCCTTAAGCTTCCAGAACAAGTGAATTCAAGCAGGCAAAGCCCGCACACACTCCTCCCTCATTGATGTTTTCGGCCTTTGTACGGACCAGGTATCCCGCATCCTTGTTGCTCTTCAGCACTCCGTTATCAGCAAAACAAATTCCATATCTTCCAACCTCACTCACACTGGTTAATCTTTCTGCACGTCCGTTCACCACAAGTACTGCAGAGTGAGTTTGTGCAAGAATTTTTTCCATCAAAATATAAGCATTTTGTTCATCCTGCCTGATAGTTTTGAGAATTTTTGGAATTTCGCTGCCAAAATAATTATTCCCGCCACCTTCCCGTTGAGGTTTGAGAACATAATTTTCAGGATTGCCGGAGACCCATTCGGCTGCCTGCATTTCACCTCCAGGTGTCTCAATAATTTCGTCCAGTGTGTGCATTTCTGCAAATGTTTTTAATAAATGCTTTGACGTTTCAGCAGAGGTGAAATTAGATAAAATTTCCGGCCTGGTCAAGACCTGCTGAATTTTTTTCATTCCAGCAAGCTGCATCTGTAAATCCGGTACCTGAATTGTTGATGATGACTCAATCAGCTGGCGGCCTTTTACTGCCTCAATTGTTCGATAATCATCAGGAGTGTAGCCGGCACGGTAATAGCTGAGGGCAACTGTTTTTCCTTCCAGAACTAGGTGTCCCTGACGCAGGCATCCGCCTTCGAATACATCGGCTAAAGTTTTCCGGACAGTACTAATTTTATGTTCATCCCATAAAAGCTGTTCCAGCCCCAACTGATCGAAACGGTTGCCCTCTGAAGGTTGGGAAATCAGCAGCATCACCCCGTCAGGGGAACCGTAGTCTCGCACTGCCTTTGCAAAGGCATCAACTACAGGACTCAGCGGATTGTTTGGAATAATTTCTGGTAATTGATTTTGCTTGAATAAATAGCGGTGTAAATGAGATATTTGAGTTATTAAAAACGGAAAACTGGCAGAGACCGTGTTCAGTTCAACTTGACGAAGTGCTGACTCAGCAAAATTTGATTCAGGGGAATCACCTGCCTGCCCTGTTTTTTTGTGCTCATCTTTGATCAAAAAGAAATCATTTCGCTGCACAAGAAGCTGTTTGCTTTGAGTAATTTCATCCGTTCTGCAATCCATCAGCATTCGTAAAAATGGGTCTATTTTGGCGATAGGTTCCAAATGATGCTCAAGAAAATCCCAGTTCTGAGATATGCTAATCATCAACTCACTGAATGGTGCAGTCAGTTCTGTCATTTCCTGCAGGTCTGCTGCAGAAATTTTATAAGGACTAAGGGAAAAAGGGGCATGAGTGAGCTGACCATCAGGCAAATATTTCAGAATTCCATAAAGCTTTGCCAGCTCTATCGTATTTTCAATCGTCTCGTTTTGAACTTGTGTTTGCATTCAAATTTCGGTAATTTTAGATGACCTGAGGCGACGTGGCCGAGTGGTTAGGCAGAGGTCTGCAAAACCTTGTACAGCGGTTCAAATCCGCTCGTCGCCTCC
>LSNO01000027.1 GCA_002082305.1 SAR324 cluster bacterium SAR324-CTD7B | reverse complement strand
TAACAATTGGAGGTGTTCAGGCGACTGATAACGCTAGTTCCGGCAAAGGGATTCAAGTTGTGGAGTCTGCGACCTTGGGAAGCTTTGACCTGACTGCAACCAGCTTTCTTGATATTGCAGCAAATAAAACGATCAATGGTCCAATAACACTGCAAAATAATGCTGATCTGCAAATTTCAGGAAGCGGAGAATATTTAGGAAACATGGAACTGGCCGGAGGGAAATTCCGTGTTGACAGCAACCGGGACCTGACTGGTACCGTAAGTGTTACTGCAAGTTCTGAGATAATTGTTCCCCAAAGTTATTCCCTGGTCCTTAACCAGACCGGTGCCCTGGCCCTGGGAGGAAGTACCCTGTCTTCGAGCGGGGCAGGAAAGCTGAAGTTTGAAAACGCAATTAATGTTTCAGGCGGAGAACTGGAAGTCAGCAGTGGAACCCTGGATTTTGTTTCCGGAGGATCTGTTGCAGGACTGACCCTGGAGAGTGCAACCTTGGTTTTGAGTGATGATTTAACAGTTGGTGATAATTTAACGACCAGCGGGACAGATCCAACCCTGCAGCTGAACGGTACCCTGGATTTAACCGGCACTGGTGTCCAAATGCAGCTGGGAACTGGTCTGGTACTTGATAATGTTTCCACGAGCGCAAACACGGGGCTGCTTCTAACTGCAGATGCAACACTTACCCGTGGTTCACCGTTCACCCTTGGCAGCATCAATCTTCAAAATAAAGCATTAACGCTTGGTTCAGGGACAAGTGACATGACGGTTACCGGTGCAGTAACTTTCGACAATTCTTCTTCCCAGATACTGACCGGAGGTGCAGATTTAACCCTTCAATCTGCTTCTGTACTGAACCTGGCAGATGGCAAACTGAGTTCCACCGGGGGCACTTTGTCATTGCCGCAGGGCTTGACACTTGGGAGTGGAGCCATATTTGACTTTTCAGGAAGCACAGCAGAATTTTCAGGGACACTGAATGTCGGAGATGGAACAATAAGCTCAAGCAGCAGCTCAACTCTTGAGCTCCAGGCTGCATCCAGCTTTACCAGCAATGCTGTATTTACTATTCCAACGCTGGAGTTGAACTCTCAAGGACTGACCCTGAACACATCTTCAACTCATCTGACGTTGAGTAATCCGTTTACTGTTGGAGCATCAGAATCTTTAAATACTCAAACGGGAAGCCTGACTCTCAATGGCTCGGCCACTCTTGAAGATAACGGCACAATCAAATCCAGTGCAGGATCACTAACATTCAATGGGAGTGTGGCGCTGGACAATGCAAGTTTGCTCTTGACTGGAGGTTCGGTTGCACTGAACTCAGGAGCAACCATCTCCGGAAGTGAGTTAAAACTGTTTGACTCTTCACTGACGCTTGCCGGAAACGTTGGAATGACAAACGACAGCACCCTGAGTTTGAAAAATACTGTCATTAATCCTGGTTCATACACAATCGGAATGACTGGAGGTACTCTTGGGCTTGGCGGAACATACAGTGGCTTTGGTGCAGTACAGACCGACAATGCTACATCTTTGGAACTGAATGCTGCGACGACTATTTCCAGCAATTCAGCAATGGTAATTGGTGGTCTGGATTTGAACGCCTTTGCGCTCACGCTTGGCTCAGCAACAACAGACCTGACAATACAATCAACACTTGCGGTTGACAATTCGGATTCACAGCTCATAACAAATGCTGCAGATTTGATCCTGACATATCCCCTACAACTCTCAGCGGGAGTAATCAGATCTACTGGAGGAACATTCTCTCTTTCCCAGGGAGGTACCTTAGGAAGCAGTGGAATCCTTGATGTGAGCGGAACAATACTAAAATTGAGTGATAATCTTTCTGCAGGAAGCGGAACGCTGACCTCAAATAACACTTCTGTCCTGCATTTGCTTGATGATGTGACTCTGACGTTCAATGGAGAAAAAACCTTTAAGGCCCTTGAGCACAATGGCAAGACACTGACGCTAGGCAGTACAACCTCAGACCTGAAACTGGTTGATCCGCTTACTCTCAATGCTGGAACCTTACATACCCAGGGTGCTGATTTAAATCTGCAGGGAGCACTTACCCTTGATAACAACTCCCTCATTGATTCCACCGGCGGAACATTGACACTGGGCGGCACTGTTGATAACAGCTCAGAGCTAACTGTACCTGGAACTGCATTGGCATTGCGAAGTGATTTTGCGATTACCGGAACATTAAGCACAGGCACAGGAACTTCCATTTCCCGCAACAACAATGAACTTGACCTTTCAGGAGGACTGCTCAAATTAGGCGGGAATTTGAACCTGGCAGGAACTGTAACGGACAATGATACTCGCCTGATTCTGCAGGCAAATGCAACTCTAGGAAACTCAGCCTCTACTGGAATCGGTTCACTGGACCTCAACGGTTCGGCGCTGAGCATTTCTATGGCAATGACCATTAACGATCCGCTTACCCTTGATGCTTCCGGTGAACAGTTACTTACAGGGGCAAATGCATTATCGCTGAATAATCATTTAGATATTAGCGCAGGGAAACTCTCATCAACCAGTGGTATCATTTCTTTTGGTTCAACTGCGAGTTTAGGGTCTGCTGGAACGATTGACATCCAGGGGGGAGAACTTCATTTGAGTGATAACATCAGCGTTACAA
>LSNO01000026.1 GCA_002082305.1 SAR324 cluster bacterium SAR324-CTD7B | reverse complement strand
AAATTTATTAACTTGTATTTAAGGAGATTTATGGGAAAGCTCATTCGTCGTCCAGATATTTGGATAAGTCTCGCATTATTTCTGTTAATGATTCCTGCAGAAAGATTGGAACTATTTTCGTCGTTGGAAAACTGGCTCCTTGGTAACAGGCATATCATTCGACTTAACACTCTGGATCCCGAAAAAACTCAGTTTGCTTATGACGACATCGTGATTGTAGATACGGAGGAGCAATTTTTCGAAGAATACGGAAGTTGGCCTCTCAAACGTGCAGATATTGCAAAACTGACTTCAAATATAAAAAGGCTTGGTGCGCAAGTTATTGCACTGGATATGCTGATGGATTTTCCAAACGGTTATGATGAAGATCCCATTCTTGCAGAAGCTATGGAAAAAACCGGCAATACTATTATTGTTGCCCAACTTGAATTTGATGGAGACGGTACATTTAAGGGAATTAATTATCCAACAGAAACTCTCAAAGGAGCAGCAGAAAACGGTTATACCAACCACACTCTGATAGGTGACAAGCTCTCACGAGTACGCTTCTTTCCTGAACAAATCAAGGAACACAACGTCTGGCCTTTTGCTATAAAAACACTGGCCATGTACAAAGGTGTTGAACCAAGACTGGAAAACGGGCAACTCATAATTGGAGACATTTCAGTTCCACTCGATCAATTTAATGATTTGTGGATTGATTTCCCTTTACTGCCACCAATGGCAACCTTTTTGGCAAAAGACACTCCTGCAGGAATTTCTGCTGCAGAAATTTTACTTGAACTTGAAGATATTCCTGATGATGAGTGGGATGAAGAGACTGAAGAACTGCAGGAATTGATTAGAGGTAAGATCGTCCTGGTTGGAGATACATCAGAAGTTTCCCATGATATTTTTAGCAGTCCCATCGGAGAAGTTTATGGAATTGAGTTTCTTGCGGATACGATCATGACATTGATGAAAAATGCTCCTATTCGTCCTGCCGGTGACAACAGTGAGATGTTGGTTTTATTGATTCTTTTTATTGCCTTTGTGCTGGTTACTCTTGTTCCAAAATTTGAAAATGCCTTATTTTTTCTGATTATTGCAGGATACGCTGCATTTGGCGTTTATATGTACGTTTATCATGGAGTAGCTTATTCCATGAGCTATTCTCTGATTGCCTGTGTGTTAAGTACCGGGAGCATAAACCTTTACTTATTTATGATGGAACGTAAACAGAAAGGGTTTATCAAGGGTGCGTTTTCACAGTATCTATCACCGACTGTGATTGATCAAATTGTGGAAAATCCAGATATGCTTCAACTCGGTGGTGAAAAACGTGAAATGACTCCGTTTTTTTCGGATATACAGGGTTTCTCCACCATTTCAGAAGGCTTAACTCCGGAAGAACTGGTGCAGTTACTCAATGAATATTTGACTGCAATGTGTGACATTATTTCGTCTCATCACGGTACTATTGATAAATTTGAGGGTGACGCAATCATTGCTTTTTGGGGAGCCCCTTTAAAGCTGCCGAACCACGCAACTATTGCCTGTTATGCAACCATTGAGATGCAGCAGCGCAGCGTTGAATTACGTAAAATGCTACGCGAACAAAACAGGCCGCTGCTTTACACACGAATGGGCTTGAACAGCGGACCTGTTGTAGTGGGAAATATGGGCTCAGCGGAACGTATGGATTACACCATGATGGGTGACGTTGTAAATTTGGCTGCAAGACTTGAAGGCGCCAATAAATTTTATAAAACCTACTCCATGATTTCCGGCAGTACCTATGAACTGACCAAAGAGGACGTCGACAGTCGTCAACTGGATATTATCCGGGTTGTCGGTAAAAAAGAGCCGGTTCCTGTTCACGAACTGCTGGCCCGTAAAAACGAAACAAGCAGTGAAATGAGCGGTGTGGTTGAGCAGTACCTGAAAGGATTGAAGTTATATCAGGATAAAAATTTTGCTGATGCAGTTAAGGAATTTGAAAAAGTCTTAACCATAGATCCGGAAGATGGTCCATCCCTGACTTATGTTAAGCGCTGCGGTATGTTCATTGAAACACCACCGGAAAAAGACTGGGACGGTGTGTTTACCTTCACTGAAAAGGGGTGAGCAATAACTTTCGATGAAACAACGTCTTGACCGACTGCTTGTTGAACAAAAACTTGCACCCTCACGTGAAAAAGCACAGGCGCTTGTTATGGCGGGGAAAGTTAGAGTTGATGGACAGCCGGCAGGTAAGTCAGGACGTGTAATCGATGTAGATTCGCATTTGGAAGTACTGGGTGATGACCAGCCTTTTGTGAGTCGGGGAGGTGTGAAACTCCAGGCAGCACTTGAGTATTTTAATATCAATCCTTCAGGTTTGGTTGCTCTGGACATTGGGTCTTCGACTGGCGGATTTTCACATTGTCTGATTCTAGGCGGTGCAGAAAAAGTGTTTGCGGTTGATGTCGGCTATGGCCAGCTTGCCTGGGAGTTGCAGCAGGATTCGCGTGTTGTGTCTCTGGAACGTACAAATTTTCGTCATCTCGAATTTGAACGTCTTGGTGAAACTGTAGATTTAGTGGTGATCGACGTATCTTTCATTTCACTGCGTTTGATATTTCCGAAAGCGCTGGAATTTCTAAAACCCGGAGGAACCCTGTTGGCTTTGGTCAAACCTCAATTTGAAGCTGGAGCAGCTGAAGTTGGTAAACGTGGGAAAGTGAGCGATACTGACGTACACGAGAGAGTTTTGGAAGCTCTAAAAGATAAAGCCCAAGAACTGGGGTTTCTAGTGTCAGGTCAGACAAAATCAGCAATTGTCGGTAAAAAAAGTGGTAACGTAGAGTTTTTTCTCTGGCTGAAAAAATCTCCAAAATTTGACTCTAATGCCTCATGAATAGAGACCACTCGCCTCTCAACCTTTCAGATGAAACTCTGCTTCATGTTTCTCTGGAACAAATTATCCCAAATCCAAAACAGCCTCGCAAACATTTTTCTCAAAAAACACTACTGGAGCTGGCTCAGTCAATTCGGACCCAGGGAATTCTTCAGCCTTTGGTTGTTCGAAAGCACCAGAATCTTACGAATTGTTATGAGTTAGTTGCCGGAGAACGTCGCTGGCGTGCGTTAAAACAACTTGAAGTAAATGAAGTTCCGGTTGTGTTGCGAGAAGTTGGCGATGATGAAATGCTGGAAGTGTCTCTCTTGGAAAATATTCAGCGAGAAAATCTGACAATTATAGAAGAGGCACAAGCTTATCATGACCTCCTGAAAATTCACGATTACACTCAGGAAGAGTTGGCTCAAAGAATCGGCAAGGACCGTTCCACAATCACAAATCTGATGCGCCTACTCAAACTTCCATCTGCATTAAAAAATGATCTGGAAACAGGGCGCATCACTTCTGGTCATGCCAGGTCAATTTTGGCACTTCCCGGTGAGGCTTTTCAATTGGAAATGCGTCAACGTCTTTTGCGGCATTCCTGGTCGGTACGTGATACAGAACGACAAGTCCGGCTAAAGCTCAATTCACTCTCTGCGGGTCTGGAAACACAGGGAAATAAAAAAGCCGTAAGTGGAGGTCCCGTAACTGAAGGTTCAATAGCAGATCATGATGCGCAGTTGCAAAATCTGGAAGAAAAACTACAACACCAACTGCAAACTCGTGTGAGAATAAAATACCATGAGGGCAAAGGTCAGATCCAGATTGATTATTTTTCATTGGAAGAATTCGATCGGGTGTATGATTTACTAGTTTCTTTCTGATTTTATACAAAATGCAGTCTCATATTGTTAAGTAAAAAATGAGAATAATTGAGAAAAATGATAAGAGTGTTCAAAGTGATTTTGGTTTAGATCAAATGTTTTGGCCCAATGGCAAGTGGTGCAAATTAATGAAAATTTCTTTTACTTTTTTAACATTTTCCTGTAGAATAAGTTGACAGTTAGAATTGGTTTAACCAATTTATTGTTTTGAATGAATTTTACTCTAAAAAAAATTAGGAGGTTATTATGAGATTTGGATCGACAACTACTCTCCCCCGAGGTGTTACACCAGCTGCTTCTGTAACAACAACAGACCGATTGGTTTTTATAAAAAAAGTTTACAGCCTGCTTGCCATGTCCATGGGAACTGCAGCTATTGGAGCATATTTGGGATCAGGGCCGTTGCTGCTTTTAGTGGCACCAAACATGATGCTCTTTTTCATCCTGCAAATCGCACTGATCTTCTTTGCATCCTTTGCTGCACGTAAACCTGGCCTGAACATGGTGGCACTTTTCAGCTTCACCACTGTTTCAGGATTAACTCTTGGTCCCTTATTGTATCAAGTAGGACCGTCTATTGCTGCAGAAGCATTTGCTTTGACTGCTATCACGTTTGCAGGATTATCCATGTACGTTGTTTATTCAAAAAAGGATTTTAGTTTCATGTCTGGATTTTTAATGACCGGACTTATAGTTCTTGTCGTTGGAGGTCTTTTGAACATGTTCTTTATTCAAAGCGGAATGATGCACTTCGTGATGTCTGGAGCAAGTGTATTACTGTTTAGCGGTTTCATTCTCTATGACACTTCTAACATAATGCGCTACTACGGTACAGATGAATACGTCTCCGCCACACTGGCATTGTATCTTGATGTGCTCAACCTGTTCATTGCCCTTTTGAGTATTCTTGGCATAATGAGTGATGAATAGAAGATAAAGGAAAAGAGGCCGGGAAACTGGACGTAACCGTTCAGAATTCCCGTGCCTCAATTCTGCCATCTTGATCTTCAAATCTCCTAGTTCCTTAATTGCAAATTCGCTGCAATCTGAACATCAGTTATTTAGCTTCAATAATCTCTGCACCTGGAAGAGTAAAAGGCGTTCTGCATTATTATTAGCATTAAATATAAAATTATTAAAAATATATTTGCTTTTTTTATTATAAAGAAATATATTAAGGGGTTAGATTTACGAAGCCGCAATTTGCGGAAAGCTTAATCAAACCCCCTCCACTTGAACCTTGGCCATTTTCCACATGCAAATTGTCTTAAACGACCATCAGCGCTGTATTTCCGCTAGCAGGAAAAACATTGGGAAAGTGCCTCTGGAGAATAGATCGGATCAGCGCTGTTATTGACAGTCCCGAATTGTGTGACAAAACCTTTCTGCAGCTATTCTGTCTCAAATGGAAGTCTTCTTTCATTTTGTTTACTGCAGTTTAAGACCAACGATAAACCCTAACCTCAGTCAGTTCATATGCCTTCAACATTAGAAAATCGTCATCTTATTCGGAGATCCTTCGGAAGCCTTACTGCTCCGATTAAAGTTCCACACTTGTTGAAAGTTCAATTAGATTCATTTGAGCGTTTTCTTCAACGAGATGTCCCGCCTGATCAGCGCGAGGAAAAAGGTCTTGAATCAGTGTTCCGCTCAGTCTTTCCTGTTTCTGATTTTAGTGGATCTTCTACTTTGGAATATGTTCATTACCGTTTGGGTGATCCTAAATATTCTGTAGAAGAATGCCGGGTCCGTGGAGTGACTTTTGCCTGCCCAGTACGGGCAGCTTTGCGTTTGATTGTTTGGGAAAAGGATTCTGAATCAGAAGTGAAGCATATTCGGGATATTAAAGAACAGGATATATATCTGGGTGAATTGCCTTTAATGACCCCTACAGGCTCTTTTATTATCAATGGAACTGAGCGTGTAATTGTCAGTCAGATGCACAAAAGTCCGGGTGTTGTTTTTACACATGACAAGGGGAAAAGTCACTCCAGCGGAAAACTGCTCTTTTCGGCACGTGTGATTCCGCAGCGTGGTTCCTGGCTCGATTTTGAGTTTGACGCAAAGGACATACTTTATGTTCGCATCGACCGCCGCCGTAAATTTCATGCAACTATTCTTTTGAAAGCGCTGGGTAATACCGAAGAAAAACTTCTGGAGTATTTCTATCCGTTTGAGAAGCTCGATTTAAGCGAAGTTAAGCCTGGAGAAGATCCTGAGGCTCAATACTATTACCGTGTTTTAGACCCGGAAATTTTGCTCAATCAGCGCCCACAACTCCCAATTGCAGACCCAAAAACCGGTGAGGTTTTAGTCAAATCAGGACAGCGGATTAACAAGCGTCTGTTAAAAAAATTAGAGAATGCCAAAGTAAAAAGGCTTAATGTAACTCTCCATGAACTGAAAGGACGTATCATTGCCCGTACTCTCTATAAAGCAGGTAGTGAAGAAATATTAGTTCCATGTAACACGGCTTTAACGGCAGAGTTGCTAACGACGCTGGTAGAAAATGATATAAAAGAAGTTGAATTATTACATATTGGCCCACAAAACATGGGCTCCACTCTTAGTGATACATTGGCGCTGGATAAAGTTACTTCGCCAGAACAAGCGCTGATTGAACTCTACAAAAAAATGAAGCCTGGCGATCCTCCCACTCTGGAGGCTGCACAAATGATGCTGCAGAATTTTTTCTTCAAAAAAGAACGTTTCAGCCTTTCAAAAGTTGGGAGATTAAAAATTAATCAAAAGTTAGGACTTGATGATCCGCTGGATAATACTGTACTTACGAAGGTAGATATCATGGAAACTGTCAAATATCTGCTTGAATTAAAAGAAGGCCTCCCTAACAGGATGATAGATGACATTGATCACCTGGGGAACAGGAGAGTCCGGAGTGTAGGAGAGCTTCTGGAAACTCAATTCCGAATTGGGCTGGTGCGTATGGAGCGAACCATCAAGGAACGTATGTCTTTGCAGGATTCTGACTCCATGATGCTACATGATATCGTTAACGCAAAACCGGTAGCAGGTGCAATTCACGAATTTTTTGGAAGCAGCCAACTTTCACAATTTATGGATCAAACAAATCCACTTTCTGAAATCACACACAAGCGCCGACTGAGTGCTTTAGGGCCTGGAGGTTTAACACGGGAACGCGCAGGTTTTGATGTCCGAGATGTTCATTCTTCACATTATGGACGGATCTGCCCCATCGAAACTCCGGAAGGACCAAACATAGGACTGATTGCCTCACTGGCTTCTTTTGGCAGAATCAATGACTTTGGCTTCATTGAGACTCCATACCTTAAAGTCGAAAATGGCGTGGTTACGGATACGGTGGAATACCTTTCTGCAATAGAGGAGGAAAAATACAGTATTGCTCAGGCTAATGCAAGGCTTGACAAAAAAAAGGCGTTTATCAATGATTTCATTACCTCCCGTGTAGGAAGTGATTTCAGTATGGTTTTAAAGGAAAATATTGACTACATTGATATTTCTCCGTGTCAGTTGGTTTCTGTTGCCGCTTCAATGATTCCCTTCCTTGAGCATGATGATGCAAATCGTGCCCTGATGGGTTCAAACATGCAGCGTCAGGGAGTCCCTTTGGTGAAACCAAAAGCCCCTCTCGTTGGAACAGGCATTGAACATCAGGCAGCATTGGATTCTGGCAGTTGTGTTGTTGCCAGCCGTTCTGGAGTTGTAGATAATGTTGATTCAGGCAGGATAGTTATTCAGGCAGATGTTGATCTTTCAAGTGAAGATTCGATTGTCCCGGCAAACGTTGATATTTACCACTTGATTAAATTTCGCCGCTCAAATCAAAACACCTGCATTAATCAACGTCCTATTGTAAAAAAAGGAGATCGAATTAAAGCCGGTGATGTAATTGCTGACGGATCCTGTACTGAAAATGGGGAGCTGGCTTTGGGACAAAATATCAACATAGCTTTCATGCCCTGGCTTGGTTACAACTTTGAAGATTCAATCATGGTTTCCCAGCGTCTGATGCATGAAGATACCTTTACATCAGTTCATATTGATGTTCTTGATACAGTTGCCCGTGATACAAAATTAGGAAAAGAAGAGATCACTCGAGATCTCCCAAATGTGAGTGAAGAAGCACTCAAGAACCTTGATGAAAGCGGCATTATTGCAGTTGGAACAAGCGTTAGTTCAAATGAAATCCTGGTTGGAAAAGTGACTCCGAAAGGTGAAACACAACTCAATCCGGAAGAAAAACTGCTTCGAGCAATATTTGGTGAAAAAGCTGGTGATGTTCGGGACACTTCGCTGCGTGTACCACAGGGAGTTGACGGTGTAGTGACTAATGTTGTGGTATTTAACCGTGAAGGTGTTGAACGTGATGAACGTACCAGACAGATTGAACAGGAACTTTTAAGCAGCTATGAAAAAGACCACTATGATGAAATCCGCATAGTGCACAACAACTTGGTGAATCGAATATTATCTGTTGCAGAAAAAAAACCACTGTCTGCTGATGTACTCTCCATTCAGGGAGAGGTGCTTGTAAAAAAAGGCACTAAAATCAGTGAAGAAATTCTACACAAAATTCCGCTTAAATCTGCAGACGGAATTCAAGTTACTGATAAGAATATTAACCTGAAAGTCGGAACATTTGTGCGGAATGCTCTTCAGCAAATGTATTTACTGGAAAATGTTTATCAGGATCGTTGTGAAAAAGTTTCCAAGGGAGATGATCTCCCTCCAGGGGTGATTCGTATGATAAAAGTATTTATCGCCATAAAAAGGAAGCTTTCTGTAGGTGACAAAATGGCAGGACGTCATGGTAACAAAGGCGTTGTTTCAACCATTCAGCCTGTTGAAAATATGCCTTTTATGGAAGACGGCTCACCTGTTGACATAGTCCTAAATCCTCTTGGAGTTCCCTCCCGAATGAACGTTGGGCAGGTACTTGAAACACATCTTGGGCGTGTAGCAAGCGGACTCGGTAAAAAGATAGAGGAATTTCTTGAGAAAAATAATCCTGCAAAGCAAATTCGGAGTTTCCTGAAAAATGTCTACGAATGTCAGGTTGCACAAAAATATTTTGATTCAATGGATGATCAAACGTTTCTGGAGTTTGTGCAAAAATACAAACCCGGAATCCATATGGCTACTCCGGTTTTTGATGGAGCAAAAGAGTCCGATATTCATCGAATGGCAGAAATGGCAGGATTATCAAAATCCGGACAAGTCTGGCTTTATGATGGAATGACCGGTGAACGATTCAGTCAGAAAGTGACAGTCGGTTATGCATACATACTGAAGCTGCATCACCTGGTTGATGAAAAAATCCATGCCCGTTCCATTGGGCCTTATTCTTTGGTTACTCAACAACCATTGGGTGGTAAAGCTCAATTCGGCGGCCAGCGTTTTGGTGAAATGGAGGTTTGGGCTTTGGAAGCTTATGGGGCAGCTTACACTCTGCAGGAACTGCTGACTGTAAAGTCTGATGACGTGCATGGCAGGAACAAGATTTATGAATCGATTGTCAAAGGTCGGCATCAATTGGAACCCGGTATTCCGGAATCATTCAAAGTTCTTATCAGTGAACTGAAAAGCTTGTGCCTGAACATTGAACTACTCCAAAACTCAGAGGAAGAAGAGGAAGAAATCCCGGAAGGAATGGAATCTTCTCCGGCGTCAGAAGAAGTAACAGGGAATAAAGCTGAAGAAAAAATATCGAAAGCAGTATCTGAAGAGTCAAATGAAGAAATCGATACGGCAGAAGTTACAGCATAATTTCTCAATCAAAACCCTATAACCAATTAACCAGCAACTAAACATGGCACTCAGAGATTTGTTTGAAATTGCAGTAAATCCGAAAAATTACTCCGCGATACGGATCAGAATTGCCACTGCCGATGAAGTAACATCCTGGTCTCATGGAGAAGTCCGAACCTCCGAAACAATCAACTATAGGACATTTAAGCCGGAACGAGATGGACTTTTTTGCGGCAAAATATTTGGACCTGTACATGACTATGAATGTATCTGCGGAAAATACAAACGCATGAAACACCGGGGGATAACCTGTGAAAAATGCGGTGTGGAAGTTATTGAATCCAAGGTGCGCCGGGATCGTATGGGCAATATAAAACTCGCCTGCCCTGTTTCTCACGTCTGGTTTCTCAAGGGTGTTCCCAGCCGGATTGCAACCATTCTTGACATGATGTTAAGGGATTTAGAGCGTGTGCTATATTTTGATGCGTATATCGTTCTTGAACCAGGAGATTCTGAACTGGAAGAACTGGAACTGGTGGAAGAAGACCAATATCGGGAATTGGAAGAGAATCATCCGGATTTGAAGTTGGGTATGGGTGCAGAAGCCGTGCAGACGCTTTTGCGAAGGATCGATTTAGCCGAGCTGGAAAAACAGCTGCAGATTGATATGCGGGAAGTCAATTCTGAAACACGCCGCAAAAGGATTGCCAAACGACTCATTGTGGTCAGCAAGCTCCTGAAGTCTGGAAATGCGGTTGACTCCATGATCATAGAAAATTTACCAGTCCTTCCTCCGGAACTGAGACCCTTGGTTCCTCTAGAAGGCGGACGCTTTGCGACAAGTGACCTCAATGATTTATATCGACGTGTTATTCACAGAAACAACCGTCTCAAACGACTGATTGAATTACGTGCACCTGGAATTATTGTTAAAAATGAAAAGAGAATGTTACAGGAATCTGTGGATGCCCTTTTCGATAATGGCCGCCGAGGCCGTCCTATGGTGGGTTCGAATAAAAGGCCGTTAAAATCAATAAGTGATATGCTCAAAGGTAAACAAGGACGTTTCCGTCAAAATCTGCTGGGTAAACGTGTTGATTATTCCGGACGTACTGTGATTGTGGTTGGACCGGAACTAAAACTTCATCAATGCGGTTTACCTAAAAAAATGGCTTTGGAACTTTTCAAGCCATTCATTTTTCACAAATTGATTGATTATCAGGAAATACACACGATTAAAAATGCAAAGAAAGTGCTTGAGGAAAATCCCCCTGAAGTATGGGCCATCCTTGAAGAGGTTGTACGTGAACATCCCGTTTTACTGAACCGTGCGCCAACACTGCACCGCCTTGGTATTCAGGCTTTCGAACCAATTTTGATTGAAGGGAAAGCGATCCAGCTGCATCCGCTTGTTTGTACAGCATTCAATGCAGACTTTGACGGTGACCAAATGGCGGTTCATGTCCCCCTTTCTGTGGAAGCACAACTGGAAGCAAAAATATTGATGATGTCCACCAATAATATTTTATCTCCGGCAAATGGAAAACCTGTGATGACACCAACTCAGGATATGGTGCTCGGTCTTTACTGGATTACCAGAGAACGTGAAGGCGCTCTTGGAGAAGGAAAAATTTTCTCCACTCGAGAAGAAGTTCTAGTTGCTTTTGAACATGGCCGTGTGGACTTGCATGCCAAAATAAAAGTACGTTTGGAACACTTAGGAGAAATATTGTCTGAAGAAAATAATCAAGAAACATCTACCAGCAAACCAATTGTGGAAACCACGGTTGGTCGTATTATTCTTTCTATGGTAATTCCGGAAGAGGTTCCATTCAAATCAATCAATGTACACCTTAAGAAAAAACAAATGGCCGAACTTGTTGATGAGTCATACAGAAAGGCAGGAAGTGTTAAATCAGTAAAAATGTTGGATGATCTGAAAAATTTAGGTTACCAATATGCAACCAAGGCAGGTTTTTCCATCAGCATGGATGATATGGTGATTCCAAAAGAAAAGACCACTCAGTTGAAAAAAGCTCAAGTAGATGTCAACAAAATCAACATGCAGCACCAGGATGGTTTAATCACTGACGGAGAACGCTACAACCAGGTAATTGATATTTGGGCACGGACCACAGAAAAAATTTCTGAA
This sequence comes from SAR324 cluster bacterium SAR324-CTD7B, assembly GCA_002082305.1. Taxonomy (GTDB): domain Bacteria; phylum SAR324; class SAR324; order SAR324; family NAC60-12; genus Arctic96AD-7. The sequence goes on along the minus strand of LSNO01000026.1, from coordinate 28,415 downwards.
AAAATGTCTGCCGGACTTTCTGAAGAAATCATTGATGAAGAAGGTGTTCATAAAGTGAATTCAATTTTTATGATGGCAGATTCCGGAGCTCGCGGTAGTAATCAGCAAATGAAACAGTTAGCCGGTATGCGTGGTTTGATGGCAAAACCTTCAGGTGAAATTATTGAAACACCAATTCACGCAAATTTCCGCGAAGGGCTTAACGTGCTGGAATATTTTATTTCAACACATGGTGCCCGCAAAGGACTGGCTGACACTGCATTAAAAACGGCGAATTCCGGATACCTGACTCGACGCCTGGTTGATGTTTCACAGGACAGTGTTGTACTGGAGGATGATTGCGGAACCCTGGATGGCATCGAAATGACAGCTTTGATAGAGTCCGGAGAGATAATTGAATCACTTGGAGACCGGATTTTAGGACGTGTTTTGCTTGATGACGTGCTCGATCCAAATGTTGAAAATGAAATCCTGATTCCAGCCGGAACTCTAATAGATGAGTCAGATAGGGATGTCATTGAAAATTCCAGGATTGAAAAAGTACAAATACGCTCACCTTTGACCTGCATGTCAGAACAAGGTGTTTGCAGGAATTGTTATGGACGTGATTTATGCCACGGTGGTTTGGTCAATTTAGGTGAAACAGTCGGTGTGATTGCCGCCCAAAGTATTGGAGAACCGGGAACCCAGCTAACAATGCGTACTTTTCATATAGGTGGAACTGCAAGTCGTTCGGCTGAACAGAATAAATGGGAAGCAGGTTTTAGCGGAGTTCTTCGCTTTGATGACCTTAAGGAAGTAAAGAACCGTGAAGGTAATTTTGTTGTTCTTGGACGTCGTGGGGAAGCAGTGATTGTTGAAGGTGGCAAAAATATAGCTGTGTCTAAACTGGCTGACCTTGAAAACGAAAGAGAGCGTGAAAGACGCCCCTTGCCGATGGGGGCAACTCTCCTGAAAAAAGAAGGTGAACTGGTTGAACAAGGTGATTTAATTGCAGAGTGGGATCCCTTTTCCATTCCAATCATCACAGACGTATCTGGATTCGTTAATTTTGAAGACATCAATGAGGGTGAAACTTTCAAGGAACAAGTCGATGAAGTATCTGGTGTTTCACGGAAAGTAATTCATGAATCCCAAAGTTTGGAACAACATCCATTAATTGCAATTTGTGATAGTAAGAAAAAAACAATTATCCGAAAAAATGATACTGTGACGGAGTTTGCGTTACCGAATAAATCTGAATTGGTAGTTGAAAATGGGGTAGAGGTACATGCTGGAGATGTTCTGGCAAAAATCCCAAGAGAACTTGCCAGAAATAAGGATATTACCGGCGGACTGCCAAGAGTTGCAGAACTTTTTGAAGCAAGAGTTCCAAAAGATCAGGCTATTATCACTGAAATTGACGGGATTGTAGAATTTGACTTAGATGTGAAGAAAAAGCAACGAATCCGCATCCGTCCTGAAGATGGAAAAGGCGATTCAAAAGAATACCTTATTCCACGCGGTCGTCATATCACCGTACACATGGGAGAGTATTTGCGTGCAGGTGATCCTCTAATTGACGGTTCGCCGAATCCACATGATATTCTTGCAGTTAAAGGTTCAAAAGCTCTGCAAAAATATTTGGTGGATGAGGTTCAACAAGTTTATCGACTTCAGGGTGTTGGTATCAACGACAAACATATTGAAGTAATAGTACGTCAAATGCTGCGTAAGGCTTATGTTGAAGATCCGGGTGATTCAAGCTTGCTGGTTGGCCAGGAAATTGGCCGTTCGGAACTGAATAGTATAAATCAAGAGTTAACTGCACAGGGACTGCGTCCCGCTCGTTCAAAACCAAAATTGCTTGGTATTACAAAAGCGTCATTAAGTACAAATTCATTTATTTCTGCAGCCTCTTTTCAGGATACAACAAAGGTGCTGACAGACGCTTCCCTGGCAGGAAAACACGACACTTTCCGCGGTTTGAAAGAAAACGTCATCCTCGGCCGACTTATACCGGCAGGCACAGGATTTAATGTCTTTAATAACATGGACTATGATCTTGGAGAAGGAGTGATTGACCCGGCAGCAATGCGTAAGGCAGCAGATGAAGCTGCAAGAGCTGCAATGGTGAGGGAAATCACGGAAGCCGAGAAAAACAAAAAACCGGCAGATTTGGTTGCCGAAGAAAAAATTCCGGAAGCAGCATAAAATACTGCATACAGGTTCATAGTTCAGGATGCTTCCTTCCATTGAAACTTCCCACTTTGAGTTAAAATTGTCAGTTCGGGACTATGAGCTGGACAGTTTTGGTGTGATAAATAATGCGGTATATCAGAATTATCTTGAACACACTCGCCATCAGTTTTTGGAATCACAGGGCCTGAAATTGACTGCTTATTTTGAGCAAGGATTGAGTCCTGTCATCACAAAAGCTGAAATAGAATATCGAAGCTCATTACAAAGTAGAGATGACTTTGTAGTGAGTTTAGAATTGGCTTTGTTAAGCAAAGTAAAGTTCATTTTTCTTCAGGAAATCCGGAGCATACCCAACAAAACGTTGATTCTCAGTGCAAGGATTACCGGAACCATCCTCAATTCTTCCGGTCGTCCTTTTTTACCTGCTGCGTTTCAAAACTTGCGTACTCTTCTTACTTCCAAAACAAAAAACTGATGCAACGGGTGTAGTGTGATTTCTGAAAAACAACGTTCCGCTGAGGCTGCATGTGAATACGTCAAAGATGGCATGATAGTAGGCCTTGGGACAGGTTCCACCGCAGAGTTTGCTGTTAAAAAAATTGGTGAACTTGTCCGGAATGGACTTTCAATACGCGGCATACCAACTTCAGATGCCACTAAAATATTGGCAGAGAGTGAAGGAATACCTCTGATTGATTTTTCTGAGACAATGTTCATTGATTTAACGATTGATGGTGCAGACGAAATTGATGCCAACTTAAATATGATCAAAGGCGGAGGTGCTGCCTTACTCCGTGAAAAGATTGTTGCTTCTGCGTCAAGAGAAGAAATCATTATTGTCAGTGGTTCAAAGTTGGTACAGCAGTTGGGTGCGTTTCCTTTGCCGGTAGAAGTTATTCCATTCGGTTGGCAAGTTGTTTTTAATCAACTGGAGTCACTTCAGGGAAATCCAGAACTCCGGCTCAAGCAGGGTCAACCAAGCGTGACTGATCAGGGGAATTTTATAGTTGATTGTCATTTTCGAAAGATTGAAAATCCAGAACAGCTGGAGCAACATCTGAACATGATTCCTGGAGTAGTTGAGAACGGTCTTTTTATCAATTTATGTACACGGATGATTATGGCAGATGGAGAGAATATAATAATAAAAAACCGCAATTTAAACTGAGCTGCAGGACTTGGTCTGCTGGATTCCCGGCTAGACAAATGCAGCAGAACGAACTACTATAATACTGAGAAAAAATTGTTTGTGTCTATAAAATATAAAGGAGAAAAATGACAATTAGAATTGCAATAAACGGATTCGGACGCATTGGAAGAATGGTGGTCCGAGCAGCAAATAAAAATCAAAATGTTGAAATTGTGGCAATCAATGATTTGGTACCTTCTGAAAATTTAGCCTATTTACTGAAATATGATTCGACGCATGGACGATTTGATGGTGATGTTCAGGCAGGACAAGACTGTTTAGTGGTTGACGGAAAAACAATTGAGTGTCTGTCTGAGAGAAATCCTGGAGATTTGCCCTGGAACAAAATGAATATTGATTATGTAATTGAATCTACAGGATTGTTTACTACCAGTGAAAAAGCGGAAGAGCATTTGAAAGCCGGAGCAAAAAAAGTGGTAATTTCTGCTCCTGCCAAGTCGGCTGAAATCAAGACCCTGGTAATGGGTGTCAACAATGAAACATATGATCCAGGTACAGATAATATTGTTTCCAATGCATCATGTACCACTAACTGTCTGGCGCCAATTGTAAAAGTTGTGCTGGATAATTATGGAATTGAAGAAGGTTTGATGACCACTGTTCACTCTGTGACAGCAGCTCAACCAACTGTTGACGGTCCATCAAAAAAAGATTGGCGCGGTGGACGTGGTGGACCACAAAACATCATTCCTGCTTCTACTGGGGCAGCCAAAGCAGTAGCACTATGTATTCCGGAAATAGCAGGAAAATTAACCGGAATGTCTTTTCGGGTGCCTACTCCGAATGTTTCTGTTGTGGATTTGACCGTGAAACTAAGTAAATCGACCAGTTACGAGGAAATCAATTCCTCAATGAAGGCTGCTTCAGAAGGTAAACTCAAAGGTATCCTGGGTTTCACAGATGAGGATGTTGTTTCCAGTGATTTCATTGGCAGTACTTATTCATCTATTTATGATGCCGGAGCCGGTATTGGTTTGAATGACAGATTTTTCAAACTGGTCTCCTGGTATGACAATGAAATGGGTTACTCCACTCGCTTGATTGATCTGATTGAATACATGGAAGGACAAAACTAAATTGGTTTTCTGCTGCAGGCTCAAAGAACAGCTCTTTGAACCTGCGGCTCTTCTTCAATCTTTACTTCTCCTCTCTTTACAGCCCAAGCCATATTCTCTTTTAATCTCCGTAACTAATTTCCCATGCACAAAGTTGAATTAAAAGAAGTTGGTCTCGACATCGGGTTGGCATTCGCCAGGCATTTTTATAAAACCGACTACCTGCATTATGGATACTGGCCGGAAGCATTAAGTGTGGATCCGGCAAATGTGTTAGAAGCGCAGGAAAACTATGCCAACTTGTTGCTAAAACATATTCCGGATGGAGTAAATTCTATTTTGGATGTCGGTTGCGGTTCCGGAAAATTTTCAGAAAAATTGCTCGACGCAGGTTACACGGTGGATTGTGTCTCACCCAGTCCAAATTTAACTAAACATGTGAGGGAGCGTCTCGGAGAACGAGTAGAAATATTTGAATGCCGCTATGAAGATCTGAAAACAAAAAAGTACTATGATCTGATTTTGTGCAGCGAAAGTTTTCAGTACTTGCTCCTGGAAAAGGCCATGGCACAGACCCAGGAACTACTCAATCAAAAAGGCCATTTGCTAATTTGCGATTTTTTTAAACGTGATGTTGAAGGTAAAAGTCCAGTCAGTGGCGGTCATAAAATTGAGAGATTTCTAAAATATATGCAAGCTCAGCCTTTCAGGCAAATCACGGACATAGACATCACGAAAGAAACAGCTCCATCATTAGATATTATGCGGGATTTGATTCAAGAAGTAATTGCTCCAACCTGGAACATTGTGGCCTATTATATGACCAGCAACTATCCCCGTTTCAGTAAACTCTTTAGTTTTGCCTTCCGAAAAAAAATTGCTCAGGCCAATCGTAAATATCTTTCAGGCGGCACCAGCGGCGAACAATTTGCCCATTTTAAAACATATCGTCTCTTCCTGTATCAAAAAAACAGCTGAAGATTCAAATCAGAGTTGATAATTTTTTCAGTTCTACTGCTTCACAAAATGAACTCTTCTATTTAACTTTATTCGGTTCAATCAAGCAATGTCTGATTTAGAAACAAAAAATGCTATTCGCATGATTCTACTTACGGCATCTCTTGGCGGGATGTCGTATCTGTCATTCAATAACGGCTTACTGCTTTCCTACTTTTCCCATTTGGGAATTCCCAGCGCAACTATCCTGATTTTATTATCAATCCTGCCGTTAACAACATTTTTAGTCATCATTCCTTTTAGCTATTTTTCAGATATATTTGGTAAAAAACGGATTGGTATTATCGGGATGGTGTTTTCATTTTTCGGCTTTGCCCTGCTGATCGGTGTCAGTTATTTACCGGACTCATTAAGAATAATGGCAGTTGGATTTGGAATTGTTGTCTTTGGGATAGGTTCAGCAATGACTTTGGGAAATTGGTTTGCACTGCTTCACCCTATCATACCAGAAAATATTAGGGGACGTTTTTTTGGACAGTTAAGACTTACTTGGCAATCTATTGGAATCCTCTTCACATTAATAGTGATTTACATTCTGGAACTTTACCCCACCCTGGGAATGTATCAGGCGATTCTGGGTGTCATTACAATTCTGATGCTGCTAAGAATGTTTTTTTATCAGCAAATTCCTGAATTGGATAAAAGTACTGTTAAAAAAGAGTCATTCCGCATAAGTTTTTTGAAAGTTCTTAATATTCCAGGATATCTGCCGTTTTGTGCATATTGTTTTTTACTGACTCTTTTCACTGGTGCCTGCCCACAAATTTTCAATTTGATTGAAAAAGATGTGCTTCTGTGGTCAAAGGTTGAGATTGTTTTTATTGGAAATTTATTAGTAGCAGGAGCATTAGCAGGATTCTTTTTAGGTGGCAGAATGATAGATCGTTTTGGTACAAAGTATGTGTTTCTTTGCTGCCATTTTGGCTTTGGAATCATTCTTCTTCTTTTTTTATGGCGCAATCTGTTTACGGAAGAAATCCGGATTGTTGTTGGAATTTTAACGATTCTGTTTGGAATGGTTCAAGCTGCATCCAGTATAGCAATGACCTCAGAAACACTTGCCCTCATTCCTCCGAAAAACAAATCCCTTGCTACCGGACTTTGGTTTACGCTTTATAGTGGAGGAACAGGGCTTTCCGGTATTTTGAGCGGACAAGCCCTTGAACTGGGGGTTTTTAATGAATCATGGATCTGGCTGGGGCAGTCAATGAGCAGTTACGATGGTTTGTTGCTGTTGTCAGGAACAATGGTGTTATTGATGACTGTCACACTGGGAATGATCCCATCTATGATAAAAAAGGTGCCTGCCGGATGGATTCCACAAAGCTCGTAATCTTATAATCGTCAGTGGAATCGTCAGCTTAATTAAAAAACAAAAGGCCCCAAATTTAAGGACTAATCCGGCTGTGGGGAAGGGCAAAAGGAAGTCAGCAGGAGTAAGAAAAACCTCTCTTTTGCAGCTCAATCCACACACAAACACACAGGTTTTGAGCAAGACCATCTTTAGTCATGACGTAAAACGCGGTCTAGCTGAAAATTAGAAAGCAGATGATTGCTGGATTGTGGGAGTCCTTTTCCAGAGAATACTTTTCATGCGGTACCAGCGTTGAATAGTTTGGCAACTTCAAAACATATCACCTCTTCCTCTATAAAAAACTCAGTAAGCTTTAGGATTACTCCTAGTTTAAAACGAACTTTTCGATTTTTACGCATCTAGGCGCTCTTCCTCGACTGCATGGCAGGCGACCCAGATTTCTTCGCCGACATTCCGCAGTTTTGGAATCTCTTGAATGCAACGGGCAGTGGCGTATGAGCAGCGGCCGTGGAACACACATCCGCTTGGGAGATTGATCGGCGTAGGGACTTCACCCTTGAGTTTGATATAATTTGGTCGTTCCTCATTAAGGCGTGGAATGGCACTCAGCAGCGCCTGTGTGTATGGATGTCGGGGGTAACTGAACAAGGTACGTGTCGGCGACACTTCGCACAGAGTACCTAGGTACATGACCGCTACCCGTGTTCCGAAGTGCTCTACCACGGAAAGATCATGAGTAATGAAGAGGTAGGTCAGAGCACGTTGCTCACGTGCTTCCATCATTAGGTTCAATACCTGGGCTTGGATCGAAACATCAAGTGCGGAAATTGGTTCGTCTGCGACAATGAACTCCGGATCCACCGACAGTGCCCGCGCGATGCTGATCCGCTGTCGCTGTCCGCCGGAAAACTCGTGGGGAAAACGCTCTCCCCAGCCTGGATCAACTCCCACTGACTCCATCACATCCGCGATCAGTTCCGCTGCCTCAGCTTTTGTGATAGTGGGATTGTGGAAACGGATCGGTTCTTCCAGTGTTTTACGGATAGACATGCGCGGATTGAGAGATGCATAGGGGTTTTGAAAAATCATCTGCATCCGCTTGCGGAAGGGCAACAAGCTCTTGGGTGACAGATTGTCGATCCGCTGTCCGTTGTAGTAGACGGCTCCAGAAGACGGCTTGTTCAGACCCATGATGACTCGGGCAACTGTGGACTTTCCGCATCCGCTCTCGCCAACCAGACAGAGAGCCTCTCCTTTTTCTACTTCCAGGTCAATCTCGTTGATGGCCTTTACGCTTTCTCTACGGCGTACCATGCGGCCCCCTTCAAAGGTGAATTGTTCCAGCAATCCGCTGTTGACAGGAAACTCCTTGTAGAGTTTCTCCACCCGGACGAGTTTATTTCCCACCATGCTCATGTTTTGTTGTGCTCCAGAGAAAGGGGGTTGCCAGTTTGCGCGCTGCCTGCTGCATGGCAGGCGACCCGTGTGGAGCCAATGTTTGTGTAGGTGGGTACGCTGGTTCGGCAGACTTCCATTACCAGTTGACAGCGGGGGTTGAAAGCACAACCCTCAGGAATGTTCGAAAGCGAGGGCATCACACCACGGATCTGGTTCAGTCTTTTTCCTGGTGTGGTCTGTTGAGGTAAGGCACCGATAAGACCCTGGGTGTAGGGATGCTGCGCATTATTCACAATTTCCCAGATCGGTCCAGCCTCTACCACGCGCCCGGCATACATTACGATTGCGTGCTGACTAACCTGCGAGATTACACTGAGATCATGGGTGATCAGGATCAAGCCAACATTGTTCAACTCACAAAGTTCTAGTAGCAGATCCATGATTTCAGCCTGGATCGTCACGTCCAGCGCTGTGGTGGGTTCGTCTGCGATGATCAGGGATGATTCCGTCAGCAGTGCTGTTGCAATGACGACCCTTTGACGCATTCCTCCGGAAAGTTCGTGGGGGTACTGGTCAAAGCGTTTTTCCGGGGAGGAAATATGGACCCTTGTGAGAGTCTGCAAGGCGCGCGAACGGGCCTCTTCAGCACTGATTTCACGATGTGCATGCAATACTTCTGTCATTTGCACGCCCACGGTCAGCACTGGGTTCAGAGTCATCATCGGATCTTGGAAGATCATACTGATGCGGTTGCCGCGGATAGAACGCATCTCCTGAGGACTAAGTTGGGTCAGGTCCTGACCTTCAAACAGGATCTCGCCACCGGAGATGTAACCCGGCCGACTGATGAGGTTCAGGATCGCGAATGCCGCCACGGATTTGCCTGCACCGCTTTCACCGACGATTCCGAGGCGTTCCCCGGGTTCGAGTGAAAAACTAACATCACGCAACGCTACCAGGTTGCCCCCCCAAGAGGCGAAGGTTACGTCCAAGTTTCGTACTTCTAGCAGCGCCACAGATTAGTCCTTGTAAAGTTTCGGGTTCATGACATCGCGCAGAAAATCACCCAGCAGGTTCATCACCAGTACAAGTACCACCAGCACTACTCCGGGAATGATTGTGATCCACCAGGAACCGCTGAAGATAAATTCGAACCCGCTGTTGATCAACGAGCCCAGTGAAGGTTTGGTAACAGGCATGCCGAGACCTAGAAACGAAAGCGCGGCTTCGCTGACGATGGCGTTTGCAATCTGTACCGTCGAAATGACCAAAATTGGGGAGAGGGTGTTGGGCAGGATGTGCTTGAACATGATCCTCAACGAACCCAGGCCGATGACTCTCACCGCGTCAACATACTCCTTCTTCTTTTCCGCCAGCACGTTCGCGCGCACCGTTCTTGCGTAATGAGGCCATTCTGCGATGCCGATGACGAGGATCAGCATCACGATCGCAAGTTTTTCGTAAAGCTCGGTGCCGAAAAGTGCCTGAAACACGGCTAAAAATATTATTGCCACCATCAGCGTTGAGAAGGACAGCTGGATGTCTGCCAGACGCATCAGAAAATTGTCAAGCCGTCCCCCGAAATAACCTGAAACCAGGCCGATGGAAATCCCCAGAAAGGCCTGCAGCAGAACGGCAAAAATGCCGATGGTAATCGAAATCCGGGAGCCGTAAAGGATGGTGCTCAACAGGTCCCGTCCTTGGGCATCGGTGCCGAGCAGGAAACGTTGGTCTCCTTCTTCCATCCATACCGGGGGAATTTCCGAATCCATGATGTCGATCTGGATCGGATCGTAGGGATCGAAGGGCGCCAGCAGTGACGCAGAGAAGCTTGCCAGGAAAAAAGTGCAAAGCACTACGAAGCTCAGGATCGCGATGCGGTCGCGTCGGAAACTGAAAAACAGATAAGATCCCAGGAAGCGCCGCCAGGCAGAAGCAATCACGCTATTACTCCCCTTCAGGATGGGAACGGGCCAGCCGAACTGTCGGGTTCACTAACCCGTAGATCAGGTCTACGATGGTGTTGGCAATCACGAAAATCAGCCCAACGACAATCAGGTATGCAACAATCAGTGGTGTATCAACCCGATTTACCGCTTCCAGAAAAAGGAATCCCATTCCGGGCCACTGGAACACCGTTTCGGTGAGGATCGTGAAGGCAATTAGAGTACCGATCTGTAAACCTCCCACGGTGATGACCGGCAACAGTGTATTCTTGAGTGCATGCAGAAACCAGATGCGTCTGCGGGTGAGACCCTTAGCCCAGGCAAAGCGGATGTACTCCGACTCGAGCACCTCCATCATCTCCGCGCGAATTAGACGAATGAAAAGAGGCAGCATGATCGAAGAAAGAGCCGTGCAGGGCAGGATTAGATGCATCAGTCCGTCCCGAGTCAAGAAACCGACTGTCCAGCCATACAGTTCTACCGTTTCACCTCTGCCGAATGAAGGTAGCCAACCCAACTCAACCGAGAAGATGTAGATTGACATGATAGCGGTCAGAAAGACCGGAATGGATATCCCGATGATACTCATTCCCATTACTAACCGAAGGAACCATTGCTTGGGATAAATCGCGGCAAACACTCCGATCGGTACGGAAAACAGAATAACGATTAGAGTTGTGCCAAACACCAGTTCCAACGTTGCCGGTAGTTTGTCCAGAATCACATCGAGTGCGGGACGCTTGAAAAAGTAGGATGTACCAAGATCCCCAAGCAACGCTTTTTTGAAGAATCGCCAGTACTGAACAAAGAAGGGGTCGTTCAGGCCCATCTGATTACGCAGGCTCTGCCGTTCGGCCTCCGATACCGATTGGCCGACCAATTCACGCAGAGGATCACCAAGATTATCCTGGATCGAGAAGGCAATGACGCTGATAACGAGCATTACCAGCACTGCTTGAACTAGGCGTCGGCTGAAGAATGCAAACATGCAATATGTTGTTTGAAGGTAGGAATGGGCCACTAAAATGGCCCACTTAAGGTTGGCTTTGGGGCCGGACAAAGTCCGGCCGTACTGGCTAGTTCATCTTCAGGTCACCGAGATATGGGAAGTTCATCACATTCAGGATCGGCGCAATGTCCACACCCTTTCGTGCAGCCCATGCGCGGTCCTGCCAGTGAAGGGGAACAAATGCGGCTTCATCGTGAAGGATGCGTTCAATCTCCTGCAGCATGGCTTTACGCTTTGTAGGATCGGTCTCCTTCTGATTGAGAACGACTAGCTTGTCTACACGCGCATTTGAGTAGTTGCCACTGTTGTACTGCCCGTAACCGGTGCTTTCATCGGGAGTGTGCAGAAGAAACTCTGTGAAGTTTGACGAGTCCTCTGTGTCGGAATGCCAACCGATCATCATGATGTCTGCGGCACGCTCATCGAATTTCGGCCAATACTGAGCCTTGGGCATGGTCTTGAGGCTGATTTTAATCTTGATCTTCGCAAGCATGACGACAACTGCTTCGGCAATCTTGTCATCATTTACATAACGGTTGTTGGGGGCCATCATGGTTGCGGAGAAGCCATTCTCGTAACCGGCCTCTTTCATCAACCGCTTCGCCTTGGCAAGGTCATAGCGGGGTTTCAGACTTGGATCGTAACCAAGATAGCCTTTCGGACTCTGTTGAGCGGCGGCAGTGCCGAAACCGCGCATGATCTTCTTGACGATCCCCGCATTGTTCACTGCATACACGATCGCTTGACGGACACGCTTGTCCTTTAATTCCGGACGACGTTTCTGGTTGAGCTGGAAGGTAATGATCCGGGTGCCGCTCATGGTAACGAGGTCTACGTTTGCATCCCTGTCAATGCGGGCGAGATCAGCAGGTGGTACAGGCGCGATGAAATCCACATCACCGGAAAGCAGTGCCGCCACTCTCGTCGGGCCTTGCTTGATCGGCGTAAATACAATCTGATCCACGTTGCCCGGCGACTGCTTGTCCCAGTAATCGGCAAAACGCCTGAAATCAACCCGCACACCTTGTTCGCGTTTGGTGATGATGTATGGACCAGTGCCGGAAGCATTAAAGGAAGCGAAGGCATCACCATGTTTGACAATGGCATCCTTGGACCGTCCTTTTGCATCATAACCGTCATAAAATTTGCGATCCATCGGAAAGATGTAGGTTGCGGTGTGTAGGACTAATGGATATGGTTCCTTGGTGACTAGTTCAATGGTGTGTTTGTTAACGACGTTAAGTGATTCAAAGGGCGCGAAAATACCCTTGAAATCCGGACTCTTTTTCAGTCTGTCGAAAGTCCAGCGAACATCAAGGGCCGTCATCTCATTGCCTGAATGGAACTTAACTCCTTTGCGCAGGTGGAAACGCACCGTTTTTTCATCTACCCTTTCCCACTTCTCTGCAAGACGTGGGTCAAATCCGAGATCCTGATTCCAGCGTAGCAGGGGATCAAAGATCATGTGCGAAAGCTGAAGGGTGCCTCCGGACAACTGTTCATGCGGATCTAAAGAAACCGGATCTGCGTCATAAGCCATTCTTAGGGTCTTCGCGTTGACTGCTGTAGTCAACATTAGGGCAATAAAACCGCCAACTAGCAGACTGAAAATGCGTTTAAACCCATTACAGCCGAAAAATGATTTGCAATTTATAATACTCATATTATTCCTGATGAAAGAGTTGATGACAAAACATTCCATTTCAACATGAATACGAATGCTTAGCAGAAATATAACAGAAAAGAATCAAAAGTCAAGAAAAAGATTGAATTAAATTATTTTATTTTTTTCTTGTTCATTAAGACGTATTCACAAGAGATTCTTAATAGCAATCTGTGCTGTAAAATTATGCCAGATAGGCCCCTTCAACTTTGGTGAATAACTTCAATTTCAACCAAGAAGGTTTGTGGTTTACAGATTGATGAAAAACTTACCTCAGGATTAATAATTTATAGCCCTGTTTCCAAAGTCGATCATGAGTTTCCCTGAGATGAATCTTCAATGGCTTTTTTAAACTCTCTGGGGATAGACTTGGCCGTTTTCACACCCAGATTCTTGAGCATCTCTGCCTGTCTAATCATGTTACCTCTTCCGTCACTCAGCTTATTATATGCATTTTCATAAGACTCATGGGCACCCTTAATTTTATCACCAATTTTCTCAAATTCTTCCAGGAATCCACAAATTTTTTCATATAATTTCCCGCCCCTTTCAAAAATTTCTTTCACATTCTGCACCTGCTTTTCCTGTCGCCATAGTTGATTTACAATCCGGAGCGCCATCATTAAACTTGCCGGAGTGACAATGATGATATTTTTTATAAACGCATCAGAAGTTAAGTTGCTGTCAAGGGACTGCGCCAGGGAATATGCCGGCTCAATCTGCATGAACATCAGTACGTAATCTGGTGAACCAAATTCTTCGAAGCCCTCCTGGTAATTTTTTGAAGACAATCCCTGGATGTGATTTCGCACGGACTGCAGATGTTTTTTGGCGTAGGCTTTCCGTTTTTGTTCATCATCTGCAGACATGTAGCTGTTATATGCTTTCAGTGAGACCTTGGAATCGGCAATCAGGATACGATCGTTTGGCAGCTTGATGATAACATCCGGACGCAGTTGAGTGCCGTCATCCGTTTTAATCTGGGTTTGTTTCTGGTAGTGTTCTCCTTCAATCAAGCCTGCATTCTGCAAGCATTTTTCCAGGATCATTTCACCCCAGTCACCCTGTTGCTTTGAATCACCTAGAAGTGCCGTCGTTAGGTTTTGAGCATCCTGACTCAAATTTGTATTAACTTCCTTGAGGTGCTCAAATTCTACCTTAATTGAAGCCCGGCCAGTTTCATCTTCAAGATGAAATTTTTCTACTTTTTCCTGAAACTCCTTCATTTTTGTTTGAATTGGAGTAAGCAGATTCTGGATACTATTTTTGTTTTCCTCAACAAATTGTTTTGATTTGCTTGTAAAAATTTTGGCAGAAAGATTTTCAAACTCTGTTCCCATCAATTTTTTTGCTTCCTCCAGAAATTTTAATTTTTCTCTGGATTCATTTTCCTTGGATTCCAGCCTTTCTTCCAAAGTTGCATTTAATACCTGCAGGGTAGAAAACTGTTTTTGCTGAAATTTCAGTTCTTCCTCAATTTCCGGAATTCTGTTTGCATCCTGCTTTAAGATGGCAAACTGCTTATCGAGCTCTATCTTGTCTGCCAGGATGGTATCGTATTTTTTCAGAAGTTCATTTAGTGATTCACCAAGTGCATCTATTTCCTGGGATTGAGTAGAAATCATTTTTTTCTGATAGAACCAGCAGAAAAAAATCCCCAGCAAAATACAAAATGCAGTATATAGAATTAAGGTGTAATTAATGGAATCAATGTTCATGGTTGTAATATTTATTCAACAGCATTTAGCAAAAAGTTATTATAAACTTGCCTCTAATACTATAACAATTGAAAGAAGTCTTGAAAACAATTTTGCCCTTGAAAGCAAATTCTGAAACCAGGGAACGTTATCGGCCTGGTTCACTATGATTCTTCAAAGTTTTATTAAAAGTTTCTGATGGAAATAAGCTTTGTTAAAAAAGCTCAGAGGCTAGTTTCCCTAAATTCGCTTTGTGGATTGGAGTAAAAAGACGCTTCCAGAAACATACCGGTGTAACTTAGCTGATTCTTACTGCAGTTTTCCGGAGTTCCTTCAAAGACCAATCTGCCGCCCTTGTCTCCGCCTTCTGGTCCCAAATCAATCAGCCAGTCTGCGGTTTTGATCACTTCTAAATTGTGTTCAATGACCAGCACAGAGTGACCTTCATCCACCAGGCTGTGCAATATTTTAAGCAACCTTGCCACGTCGTCGATATGCAATCCGGTAGTGGGCTCGTCCAAAATATAAAGAGTAGGACCATGTGTACGACGAGCAAGTTCTGCAGCTAATTTTAATCGTTGGGCTTCTCCTCCGGAGAGAGTATTTCCTGCCTGTCCCAATTTCATGTAACCCAGGCCAACGTCTTCCAGAGTTTTGAGAATCCGCTTGATGCGCGGCTGTGCCACAAAAACTTCAACTGCTTTGCTGATTTCCATTTCAAGCACATCCGCAATAGTATGCCCCTTATACTTGACTGCCAGGGTTTCCCGATTATAGCGCTTGCCTTTGCACTGATCGCATTTGACCCATACATCTGACAAAAAATGCATTTCAATCAATAGGAAACCCTGTCCGTCGCATGCTGGACAGCGCCCCTCTTTTGCGTTAAACGAAAAACGACGCTTGGAAAATCCGCGTTGTTTTGCTTCCGGCATTGAAGCAAAGAGGTTGCGGATCGGTTCAAGAACTTTTGCATAAGTTGCAGGATTTGAACGCGGAGTTCGCCCAATCGCTTCCTGGTTGATCACCATTATGGATTCAAGTTGAGCTATTCCGCTAATTTTTTTGTGTGTTCCTGGTTTAATCTGCTTTCCATTTATTTCCTTTTCCAGAGCTCGCTGCAGAACATCGACAACCAGTGAGGATTTTCCTGAACCGGAAACGCCGGTCACCACCGTAAAAACTCCGAGAGGAAAGTTGACATCCAGTTTTTTTAAATTATTTGCTGCTGCTCCGGTAACAGAAATTAAATGCTCCGGATTAAACGAACGATATTTTTTCGGCAGCGGAATCGATTTTTCCCCTCTCATATATTGTGCAGTCAGCGTATCGTGTTTGATTGAGATTTCCTGTGGACTTCCAAAAGCGGAAACATTGCCGCCGTAATGACCTGCTCCCGGACCAATATCGATAATATGGTCGGCTTGTCGGATCGTGTCCAAATCGTGTTCGACTAAGATCACACTGTTTCCACGATCCCGTAATTGCTTCAGCGTGCGGATAAGCCGTGCAGTATCACGGGGATGCAGGCCAATAGTTGGTTCATCCAAAACATAGGTCACGCCCACCAGTCCTGAACCAATTTGTGAGGCAAGCCGGATACGCTGCGCCTCACCTCCGGAAAGTGTGGATGCTTTTTGATCGAGTGTCAAATAGTCCAACCCTACATTTTCCAAAAATTTAAGACGTGTTAAAATTTCGCCCAGCGCCTGTTCGGCAACGGTACGCTGATTTTCGGTGAGAACCCAGCTTTCAATTTCCTGACGTGCTTCCGGGACAGAAAGTTGACAAAACTGGCTGATGTTTTGCTGATTAATTGTCACTGCACGATATTCTGCTTTCAAACGTTCACCTCCGCAATCTTCACATTGAGGATCATTTATGCGCTGAAACTCTCCCAAACCATCACAGGTTGGACATGCTCCCACATGAGAGTTGAAGGAAAACATGCGTGGTGATAATTCTTCCTGCTGAAAAAAAGAAAGCCTCACATCATTTTCCACATTTGCCGGAGTTTCAGACAAAAATACATATTTTTCACTCAACTGACCTTCCGGTTTTAGATCCGTCAAACAAATTTTCAACAAACCATGTCCACGCTGGAAAGCATTTTCAATGGCTTCTGCCAGGCGTTTTTGTTCTTCCGGATTAACGCGCAAACGGTCAATTCCCAAATCGACAGTAGTGTTTTTACTGAGTTTAAATTTTGCAGAGTTTTCCTTCCATTCATCCAGACGGATTGCTTTTCCATTGATATAAAGCCGCACAAATCCTTCCTGCTCCAGCGAATCGATCACATTTGGCAAGTGCTTGGGATGATCCAGCAACAGAATTTTGCTCGACCCCGGTAAAAATAAAGGTGCAAGCAACTCAATCCGTTCACCTTCAAAATGTTCTGTACAAAAGGCTGCCGCGCGGGTTGGACTGTAGCCGAGCAAAGGTTTTCCGGTTGTTGGACAATGTGCCTTGCCGATACGCGCGAAAAGTAAACGCAGATAATCATAGATTTCAGTTGTTGTAGCAACAGTCGAACGGGGATTACGACCAGTTGCTTTTTGATTGATGGCAATTGCCGGAGAAAGTCCGTCAATCGAATCCACCGGTGCTTTATCCATACGGCCCAGAAATCGACGTGCATAAGTTGAAAGCGATTCGAGATAACGCGCCTGTCCTTCCGCAAAAATAGTGTCAAAGGCCAAACTCGTTTTGCCGGAACCGGAAACACCGGTTATCACAGTCATTTTATTGTTTGGAATCCGTACATCTATGTGCCGCAAATTATTTTTTGACGCACCCTTGATTACGATGTCACGAGAGTATGATTTTGAAACTTTTACTTTTTCAAAATCCGCCGGATCTTCTTCAATCACTTCAGTCGCTGAAACTTTGAAACTTTGCAGCTCTGAAACTTTGCCACTTTTTTCTTCTGATTCTTTGAAACTATTTTGTTCAGCCCCTTTTTCCAAAACTGTTTTCAAAAACTTTCCTGTCAGTGTCATCTGCTCCGATAAATTTTCCGGAGTTCCTTCGCAAACCAGTTCACCTCCATATTTCCCGCCTCCCGGTCCAAGTTCTATCAGATGATCGGCAACCTTCAGCACATCCAAATTGTGCTCAATCACTAAAACAGTGTTGCCTTGATCAACCAGACGGTTCAGGCAAGATAACAACAAACGGATGTCCTTAAAATGCAGGCCGGTAGTTGGTTCGTCAAGAATGTAAAGCGTATTTCCAGTCGCTCTTTTTTTCAACTCTGAAGAAATTTTTACACGCTGTGCTTCTCCTCCGGAGAGGGTTGTGGAGGGTTGCCCAAGTTTTACATAGCCCAGACCAACGTCCAGTAGAGTTTGCAGAATTATGTGGATTTTTGGTAGTGCAGAAAAGAATTCCTCCGCCTCTGTAACCGTCATTTCCAGTACATCGTGAATTGTGCGGTTTTTATAGAATATCTGCAAAGTTTCAGCATTGAAGCGTTTTCCGCGGCAGGTATCACAAGGAATTTGTACATCACTCAAAAACTGCATTTCTATCGTTTTCAAACCGGCACCCTGACAGTCTTCGCAGCGTCCGCCCTTGACGTTGAATGAGAAGCGTCCTTTTTTATAACCCCGGGCTTTTGCTTCAGGCATCAGGGCAAATAAATCACGGATTGGGTCAAGGACCTTGGTGTAAGTTGCTGGGTTGCTGCGGGGGGTGCGGCCAATTGGAGCCTGATCAATTTTAATCACACGATCTATATTTTCGAGTCCGGAAATTTTTTTGTGCGGACCGGGTTCGTCTTTGCTTCCGGGGTTCAGGTGGCAGTTCAAGGCCTTTTTGAGAATGCCGTCAATCAACGAGGATTTACCTGAACCGGAAACACCTGCTACAGCAACAAAAATTCCAAGTGGAATTTCGCAGTCAATATTGTTTAGATTATTGAAACTTGCACCGTGAATAGTTATCTTGTTTCCTGTTGGCTGACGACGTTTTTCCGGAATGGCTATTTGTTCTTGACCGGAAAGAAATTGACCTGTTATCGATTCCTGTGCTTCAATTATTTTTTGCATGGAACCTTGTGCTGTGATGTGTCCACCGTCTTGTCCTGCAGTCGGACCGATGTCCACTAAATGATCGGCAGATTCGATGGTTTCCTTATCATGCTCAACCACCAGCACAGTGTTTCCCCGGTCACGTAATTTTTTTAAAGTGCGAATCAGCTTTTTGTTGTCACTCTGGTGCAGTCCAATTGAAGGTTCATCGAGTACATAAAGCACACCCTGCAGTCCTGCACCAAGCTGTGAAGCAAGCCGGATACGTTGTCCTTCTCCGCCGGACAAGGTTGCTGCAGAACGCTCAAGTGTGAGATAACCTACGCCGACATCGTTCAGGAAATGCAGACGGTCCCGGATTTCTCTGAAAATGTCCCGCCCTATTTTTTTCTCAGTTTCAGTCAGTTTTAAATTATCAAAAAAGTTGACCGAATCTTCAATTGATTCACCGGAGAGACTATTGATATTGTGGCCGTGCAGTCGTACTGCAAGTGCCATCTTGTTGAGGCGCTTTCCTTCACAGTCCGGACAAATAGAAGTGTGCTGAAATTTTTCAAGTGGACCCTTGACAAAACGAAAAACAAATTGCAGGATTGGAATGAAACCGGCCCATTGTTGTTTCTCCAGTTTATTGAGAAACTGACCGGGAAAACGAAAAATATTGGAAACGCCAAGCTTCATTTTAGTGTTTCCATATAAAATCAACTGCCGCTGTTCAACGGATAAATTTTTCCACAAAGTTTTGTCGTTGATTTCAAAATTATTCATTAAACTGTTGACGTGGCGCTGATCGACTTTTGTGTATAGTAAATTCCCCTTTTCAGTAAAACATTTAATTGCACCTTCAGAAATTGAGAGTTCGGGATCACAGAGTTTCTCTTCAGAAAATGTACTTAACTGGCCGATTCCGTTGCACGAGGGACAGGCTCCTTGAGGTGCGTTAAAAGAAAATAAGCGTGGTTCCATTTCCGGCAGCGCAATTTGACAGCTGGGACAGGCCATCAACTGACTGAACAAGTGATCTTTTTCCGGGCTTTGCTCCAGCTGATTTTTTGTTTCATTTTCTGCAGTTTTTTTACCATAGTGCAAAATAGCCAACCCGTTACCCAGCAACAGGGCTTTTTCTACACTTTCTGTGAACCGACTTTTTTCTTCTGCAGTAATTGTAAGTCGATCGACAACCAGTTCAATGGAATGTTTTTCGTAGCGGGCAAGCCGGATATCCTCATCCAGCCTGCGGACTTCTCCGTCAATTCTGGCTCGAACGTAGCCCTCGGCGGCCCAGTCTTCTAGTTCTTTGCGGTATTCTCCTTTGCGTTCCTGAACCATTGGTGCCAGTATCAGGCAGGCTTCATTTAGGGCGTCCACATAAGCATAATCGGTGATTTGTTCCGGAGTTTGCGAGGTGATGCGGGTTCCGCATTCAGGACAATGCGGCTTGCCCAAACGTGCAAAAAGGAGGCGATAATGATCGTAAATTTCTGTGATTGTTCCAACGGTTGAACGCGGATTACGGTTGACTGTTTTCTGGTCTACGGATATCGTCGGACTCAGTCCTTCGACGTGTTCGACTTTAGGCTTGTCAGTTTGCCCCAGAAATTGACGGGCATACGCCGAAAGTGATTCAACAAAACGGCGCTGGCCTTCTTTGAAAATCGTATCAAATGCCAGTGAAGATTTTCCGGAACCACTGACTCCAGTAAAAACTGTCAGTGAGTCTCGTGGAATATTAAGGCTTACATTTTTCAGATTGTGTTCTGATGCGCCAATTACGACTAATTGATCTGCTTTTTCTTGGGACATGAAAAAGGACTGAGGATATTCTGGACAGGAAATTAAGCTGATTTTTGATGTTTATTTTGTGATCATTATGGCAGGAATTATTTGGAGCAACAAGACGGAATTTATTTTGAAATCAAACTGAATTAGTATGGTGAAAAAACTTATTTGGTTACACCAAATTTGTGGTTGACCATGCATGCAGGAAGCTGTAAAACTTATTCATCTTTATTTGTATTTGTTACATTGTTTAAAAATATTATTAGGAATCTCTAAATGAAATCTATACCAAAGCAGGCACAAGTTGTCATCATCGGCGGCGGTGTGATCGGCTGCAGTGTGGCTTATCATTTAACAAAACTTGGCTGGAAGGATGTCGTTTTGCTGGAGCGCAAGGAGTTGACCTGCGGTACAACCTGGCATGCCGCCGGGCTCGTGGGTCAATTGCGGGCCACGAAAAACATGACCAAACTTGCGCAATATACCAGCGAACTTTATGCCACTCTGGAAGAAGAAACAGGACAGGCCACCGGTTTTAAACAAAACGGTTCAATCAGCGTGGCTCCGGATGCCGGACGTTTTGAAGAACTAAAAAGGGGAGCCTCGATGGCCAAATGTTTTGGACTTGAAGTGGAGGTGATTTCTCCTAGAGAAGCACGTGAATTGTATCCGCTTTTAAATATTGATGACCTGGTCGGCGCTGTTTTTTTGCCCAAAGACGGACAGACAAATCCAATTGATGTGACTCAGGCGCTGGCAAAAGGCGCAAAAATGGGTGGAGCAAAAATATTTGAAAACATGCGCGTTTGCGGAATCGAAACCAAAAACGCCGGAACGTCCGGTGCGAGACAGGTTTCCGGAGTCAAAGTGGAGGTTCCATCTCTCGGTAGTGGAGAAGCAAGTGAACTCAAAACTATCTCTGCCGAAATTGTTGTTAACTGTGCCGGACTATGGGGGCATCAGGTTGGGAAAATGGCAGGCGTAAATGTACCGCTGCATGCTGCAGAACATTTTTATATTGTCACAGAAAACATTGGATTGCCGTCAACTCTTCCAGTTTTGCGTGATCCAAGCGGTTGGATTTATGCAAAAGAAGATGCTGGAAAAATGCTGGTTGGCTGCTTTGAACCTAAATCAAAACCGCGCCCACTAAACACGATTCCGGAGGATTTTTCATTTGGTCAGTTTGAGGAAGATTGGGAGCATTTTGAACCGGCGATGCTGAATGCAATGCATCGCATTCCAAAACTGGAAGATGCAGGAATCCACACTTTTTTCAACGGTCCAGAAAGTTTCACTCCAGACGACCGCTATATCTTAGGTGAGGCTCCGGAACTTAAAAACTTCTATGTTGCCGCCGGACTCAACTCAATCGGAATTCAATCTGCGGGTGGTGCAGGCAAAGTGCTTTCCGAATGGATCGTAAACGGATATCCGCAAATAGATTTATGGGATGTAGACATCCGCCGTTTTCATTCGTTTCAGGGCAATTCACGATATTTGAAGGAGCGCACCGAAGAGTCATTAGGCCTGCTTTACGCCATGCACTGGCCTTTCCGACAGCCGGAAACCAGCCGGGGCGTACGCAAATCTGTGCTACATGATCGTCTGGAAAAAACTGGTGCATGTTTTGGTGAGATGAGCGGATGGGAGCGCGCCAACTGGTTTGCGCCACAAAGAACAGAAGCACGATACGAATACAGCTACGCACGTCAAAACTGGTTTGAAGCCTCTGCCGCTGAGCATCAGGCGGCACGGGAAAAAGTGGCGCTGTTCGACATGTCGTCCTTCGCGAAATTCGTGGTGCAAGGGCGTGATGCTGAAAAAGTGCTCAACCGGATTTGTGCCAATGATGTCGCTGTTCCATCCGGAAAAGCGGTTTATACATCGTGGCTCAATGAACGAGGCGGTATCGAGTCCGACTTGACGGTAACCCGTTTGCAGGAAAATGTTTTTCTGGTTGTTACGGCTGGGGCTAGTCAAATCCGTGATCTGGCCTGGCTGCACAAAAATATTCCGGATGACGCACATGTGACAGTCACGGATGTAACTTCCGGATATGCTGTGTTGAGCGTGATGGGACCGGAATCCCGAAATTTACTTTCAAAACTCACTCCGGACGATTTATCAAATGAGGCCTTTCCTTTCGGCAATGCACAGGAAATTGAAATCGGCTACGCCAGAGCACTGGCCTTACGTATGACTTACGTTGGTGAATTGGGCTGGGAAATTTATGCACCAACCGAATTTGCTCAGGACATCTACGATAAAATCCTTGCAGCTGGAACCGAACATGGTTTGAAACTGGCGGGAATGCATGCCCTCAACTCCCTGCGTTTGGAAAAAGCATTTCGGCACTGGGGACACGATATTGTGGACGAAGACACGCCACTGGAAGCCGGACTTGGTTTTGCGGTCAAGTTTGACAAACCCGGAGGTTTCATAGGTCGGGAGGCCTTGCTGCGTCAAAAAGACGAATTGTCCAAAACAAAAAGCGGAGTTTTGAAAAAACGTCTGGTGCAGTTTGCTCTGGAAAATCCGGAACCAATGCTTTATCACAATGAACCGATTTGGTGTAATAACAAAATCGTTGGTGATCTGACTTCCGGAATGTACGGTCACACCATTGGAACTTGTCTTGGAATGGGTTATGTATCACACGAGGATGGAGTGAGCAAAGAATTTCTGGAATCAAGTGTTTTTGAAATTGAAGTGGCCGGAGAACGGTACGGTGCAAGACCTTCTTTGCGTGCGTTTTATGATCCGAAGAGCAAACGGGTACGGATGTAGAGAGTCAATTTTTCAAAAAATATTCAAGTTGCAGCTAAATTGCTTGAGCTGCAGAAAATTTCATACTTGGACACTTTCAACCAGTTGCGCACCTCGTGAAGCCATAAAGTAGAGTCCCATGTAATGAGTTACGTCTTGAGGGTGGCTGGCACTGGGTGGTAGTCCAATTTCCTCAACAACATTTCTGGGCAGGTCATAGGTAGAGCAGCCTTTGTCATAAACCACCACTTCTTTCAAACTTGGAAGCATCCCGTGATTGCGGGCTGAGAGCAGTGTAAGAACAAAATCCATTACACAAATGTCGGTACATATTCCAACTACCAGGACATTAGCCACATTATTATCCTTGACCCAGTCAATAACTGCATTGGATCCATCCTGCTGAAACGCACCAATGAAACCGTTAATGCAGTCCTTGCGTACTAAAGTTGCCTGTGGTTCTTTTTCAAGCCACTTCAGTTCCGGAACCAAATCCTCCTCACCTGTACCGCTTTCGCAATGCGGTGGATAAGGCGGTTCCTGTTTACCAGAATCGTGTGTATCTAGAAATGCCAGCACAGGCATAGCTTGTTGAGTGAAAGAATGCGCAAGACGATTAGTTTCGGAAACCATCACTGATACCTGTTCATTGGGAACTTGAGGAGCAAGATTTCCGGCGCCGACGGTGGCAAAACCGTTGACCTCGTCGACAATGATCAAACCGAATCCCTGTCCGTTTGAGCTCAAATCAAGTGCAGTTTTACTCAGGGGCATGTCTTCAGCAAAATGCTGGAGATTGTTATCTGTTGTCATGTTTTTTTGTTGGCTGTGGAACTTTCTTGAACGTCTTTGTTGTTTTGATGAGGTTGAATGCTAATTGATCTTACATAATGAAATCAAGTTAAAAGTATTTTCAATACCAATTCAATAAAAACTAATTTTTGCTCTTTGATGAAACATTCTTCTTCTTCTCGTGAGTCAACAATTTTCGTAAGATACTGATATTATTAACTGCGAAATGCCATCTCAACCGAAGGGAGATATATGATAAAGTACTGATATCGTATAAGATCCCTCACATACGTTCGGAATCACACGATAAAACTCGTGACCCTCGCGGTATTCTTAAAGAAAAAGTTTAGTGCATTTTTACGGTAGAAAAACAATTTTCAAATTGAAAATTATTAACTTGACCTCACAAAAAGGACACTATATCATTCACATTTCGTTTAAATTTTCTTTAACCTGATTAGGAGATTAACATGAGTCATAAAGAAGTAAAAAGTGAAGAACAAAGTGAATTGAATATAACAAGACGTTCAGTTTTAGGTGCAGGCGCAGTGATTGCCGGTACAGGTATCGTGGGAAGTCAAATTATAGACCCACTTGCCAAAACAGCGTATGCTGCAGGAAGCGACGCGCCGATCAAAATCGGATTCCAGGCCCATCGTACTGGAATTGGAGCTCTTTATGGCAGATGGTATGAACGTACTACAAACGCAGCGGCAAAGTACATCAACAGTATTGGAGGAATTGCCGGCAGGCCGATTGAAATTATTACTGAAGATGACGGCACTGATCCAAAACGTGGTGCGGATGTTGTAGAAAAACTGGCAACACAGCACAAAGTTGATTTTGTTTTTGGTACACTATTCTCGCACGTAGTGATGGGTTCCGCGCCTCGTGCCGGTGAATTGAAAATTCCATATTTTGTCGTCAGTGAAGGTTACCATGTGGCCAGTGGTGCGCTGAATCGCTACACTTTTCAGCCTTGCATTACGGATGTTCGTGCTCAAATCTCAGCAGTATCCGGTTGGTTGTTCAATAATCTTGGAAAAAATGTGACACTCATTTATCCGGATTACGCTTTCGGATATAATCATCGGGATTATGCCACTGCTGCGGCAGAGAAGCATGGCGGAAAAATTGTTGCGAAAATCGCTATTCCTCCTACAGAAAGCTCCTTTACCCGTTATTTTGTCAAAATTCCAAAAAATACCGATGTGATTTACCATGTCATGGTTGGACCTGGAGTTTTAACTTTTGTACGGGAACTTGGGGAACATTTTGGTCCAAATCATCCTCAACTGTTTGGTTTCATTGATTCATTGGAAGGTGTTAATATCAGCAGTCCCGGCCTTGATTTTCTGGACGGTTCTTATTTCTGGGAAGCAATGCCACGTTATGCAGATGGATATGACACTGTAGGGTCGAGGTTCTACCGCAATGCAGTTGGTGTCAATAATTCTGGAGCCAGTAGATCCGACTCGAAAGATGTGTCTGCCTATTCACATATGTTTGGTTGTTGGGAAACCCTCTTTGCAATCAAAGAAGCAGTGGAACAAAGTGGTTACAGGAGCAAAAAAGATTATTCGACTTTGATTGAAACAGTGGAAGGTTTCACCGGTTTCAACGAAGGAATTGCTCATCCACAAGGCGCAAAGGTCTTCAGTGGAAAAACACATCAATGTTATGGTCAGCAATTCGTTTCAAAAGTGGGTAACGGTAAATTAAACGTGATTCACAAAACATCGATTGCAGACGGTATGTACGAGCCGGAAACGGATTACACCAAGCAGTCTCTCTAATCAATCAAGGCACTAAGTCACACTGTGTGCGCACAAAATCTTAGTGCCTTAGTGCCTACATTGTATTCATAATTTTCACAGTCAGGTATCAAGTCACTGAGTGAGCACAGAATCTTGGTGCCTTTATACCTTAATGCCTTTCTTATCTCCTCCTAAATTGTGATTTCCTGGTTTAACGAAAACGGACCTTTGCTTTTTTTGGCTCTTTTGGATGGAACCGTTACGGCCTTTGTTTTAGCGCTGATTGCATTAGGTTTGTCATTGGTTTTTGGCGTTATGCGTATCGTCAATATCGCACATGGCGAATTTTTCATGTTGGGGGCCGTTTTCTCATGGTTTGCCTTCGATTTGACCAATGATCCGCTTTGGGGTTTTTTGCTTGCTCTCGTGGTTGCCCCTGCCTTAGTCGGAAGTATTGCTATTTTTTCAGATCGTTTCATCCTGCGCAAAGTTAAGTATCACCCGGAAAGTACGATTGTGGCCACCATCGGCGTGCTATATGTGATTCAGTCAGTTACACTGATGGTTTTTGGTCCTGAAGCTAGAGCAGTAGAAGCACCCTTGTATTTCCGGATCCAGTTTCCATGGTTCGGCTATTCCGGTTATAAACTGATTGTGGCTGGCATGTCAGCATTTTGTTTGTTAGGAGTTTGGGTCTTTATGAAACGCAGTAAACTTGGACTTTATATGCGTGCAACTCAACAGGATTTTGAAATTGCAAAAACATACGGTGTTCCCACTCAAAAAATATATGCATCCGTATTTGCCCTTGGTGGAGGTCTGGCTGCTCTAGCTGGAGTTCTCATAGTTCCAATTCGGCAGGCAGATCATCTGATGGGATTGGAACCGCTTCTGCTTTCATTCATTGTGGTAATCATCGGAGGTCTCGGAAGTATTCGTGGTACTATTGTAGCGGCTTTTATCATTGGCATCAGCGATGGGATTATCTCGGTTTTTTATGAACCGACTTTAGCCAAAATGCTGGCAACCTTGTTTGTGGCAATGGTCCTCGTCCTGAAGCCAAGCGGACTTTACGGTGAGGAAGTGGTATGAGAAAAAAATCTTTAGTTTACTCACTGTTTTTTCAGGTCGGCATTTTGTTACTGCTTTTTGTTCTGCAATTCATTCTGCCGACTTATCACCACAGCAGCGTTTCCAAAATAATGGTGCTGGCTTCTTATGCGGTCGCCTATAATTTTTTGTTGGGTTATACCGGTTTAATGAGTCTCGGACATGCGATGTTTTTTGCCTCTGGAATGTATGCGGCAGGATTAGGGATTTATTATCTGGAACTTTCCGCCCTCGGCGGTTTACTTTTTGGTGCGGGATTTACTCTGGTGATTTCACTGATATTCGGCTTGTTTGCCCTCAGAACAAGCGGAGTCTCTTTTCTGATAGTAACCCTGATGTTTGGTCAAACATTCTATTTATCAATTCTGTATTTCAACGAATTCACTTTCGGCCAGGATGGTTTTTCACTGGCGAAATATTTAGGAAAATTAGTTATTTTTAACAGGGAGTATCTTTATAGCAATCCTGACATACGCTACAATTTTGCGTTTATTTTGTTGACTGCCTACTTATTGATTTCGACCTTTATCATGTTTTCACCAGTGGGACGTATATTAATCGCAATTCGTGAAAATGAGTCACGGACGGAGCTTTTAGGTTACAACGTTTTTTACTATAAATTATTTGCGCTCGTGCTTTCAGGCACCTTTTCCGGAATAGCAGGTGCGACGCATGCTTTGCTCTTTACTTACATCGGATCGACATTTGCGGAAATTCACCACTCAATCTCACCAATTCTGTGGACTCTGCTCGGCGGAGCAGGCACGGTTATCGGTCCGTTTATTGGAACCGGAATTATGTTTTATCTCGTTGATTTTATCAGTGGAATAACCAGCAACTACCAGCTTGTGGTGGGGGTGGTATTGATTTTAATGATCATCTGGTTTCCAATGGGTATCATGGGAACGCTTAGACAAAAATGGATGAAATGGTTGCCGTAGAATTACTTAGTACACATGGATTGACTCGGCAGTATGGAGGTCTTGTCGCGGTTGATGATGTAAATTTCAAACTCTATCAGGACAGACTTCACGCTATCATCGGTCCAAACGGTGCCGGAAAAACCACACTCGTCAGTCTGATCTGCGGACGTACCACTCCTTCTTCAGGCAGAATCAACTTCAAAGGAAACGACATTACAGGACTCTCTTCCGCGAAACGTGTGCAGGCCGGAATTGTTTATACATTTCAGGTTACCAGTATATTTAGTAATTTGAGTTGTTATGAGAATGTTGCTCTGTCTGTACAAAGAAATTTGAGAGCACAGCAAAAAGGAACTTCGCTCCTCGAAAGATGGAGCATGGTCAGCGAAGCTGATATTGAAAAGGCGGTTTTAAAATATCTCCTTGAAGTAGGGCTGGAAGGTGTTGACAATCAAATCGCGGGAACTTTACCTTACGGACATCAAAAGCTGCTGGAGGTCGCCATGAGCTTGGCTGCCGGTCCAAAGTTATTGATATTGGACGAACCAACTCAGGGTTTGGCTGAAGTCGAAATTGAAAATCTGACTCAACTGATTCGAAAAATTTCAAAATCGGTTAATGTGCTTCTGATCGAACACAATATGGAAGTTGTCTTCAATTTGGCGGAATACGTCACTGTCATGGATAACGGTTCAATTCTGGCTGAAGGGACACCCGCAGAAATTGAAAATAATCATGCTGTCCAGACTTCATATTTAGATCG
>LSNO01000025.1 GCA_002082305.1 SAR324 cluster bacterium SAR324-CTD7B | reverse complement strand
TTCAGAACAGTGTCAGCAGTAAGATTGTCAAACGCAAAGGTCTGGTCATTTTTGAAAGTGATTACAACCGTATCCGTCTGCCTAAACGTTTTATGTTGGATGCAAACGGTTATGCCCGAGTTTTAGTGGGAATTGATCCTCCGCGTATCGACGATAAAAAATTTAGAGGCCTTATTACCATCCGTGCATTCATGGATAATGATGGATTTGATGATGTTGCTGAAGGAAATTTGGTGCTGAAAATACGTAATTCAGGCAAAATACGTACACTCATTCTCGATCCAGACAAAGGTTTAACAGAAACAAATGGCTGACAATTTTTCTCATTTCCGCAGCAAAATCAGGTGTTCCCACTTCCCGTTTTTTCCAAATGATTTACGCAGCTCTGAATCATATATTTCACGCTGAACTGAAGCACCTCCAGTCACTTTCCAACCAATACTGTCTGCGTACTTTTGCGTAAATTCCAAACCACTAACACGTTTGTTACGCTCAACCCAGTCTCCCAACACCAGATAACATAGACCGTCCTCAGCAGTCCATCTACGCAATTTCAGCATAAATTCCCGAAAAACCTGCTTCCATTGTCCTGGTGAATAATTGCGGTTCGTAATTTCACTAGAAGACATTGTATTTGAAGATAAATCCAGCCACTTCATCCGCAGCTCGTGTAGTTTGAGATAGTCATATGTTCCTGGAAAAGGTGGACTTGTTATCGTGCAGTTAACCGAGTTTTCTTCCGGTCCCTCCAATTCTAGAATGTTTTCGTTCCAAATTATTGCAGGTGCAGTATTCGGGATTTTTGTTGCAAGTTTCAGCTGATTTTTCAACAATTCCTGTGTTTTGCGTTCCATCCATTTTCCGACTGCACCTTTTGGAAAAGAAGGTTGTTTGGTGTTTTCAGAAGTCTCAGAAATTTTTTTGGAGAATTTAACGATCAAACTTGAAAAAACAGCACCTAAAGTTTCACGTTCATTTGCAGAGTAAAGATTTTCAATGCCGTCAATCCAATGTAAAAGTTCTACAAACAAATATGGTGGATGGAAATGACTGAGCCAGCTTAAATTTCGGCGGTGAACACTTTTTTTCGCCAGACTTCGTATATTAACCCTTTCCCGTACATCTTCCAAAGCACTCCATACACGGCTTGCATTTTTTTCAGAAATCCAGCGACAACGTTCCCTTGTAACCATTTTTGCAATAGGATTGAGATCGTTTCCGAGAACTTTGTGCTTCCAAAGCAAACCCTCAAGCAAAACAGTACCTCCACCCATAAATGGATCAAAAACAGTACTTCCTTCAGGAAATTGTTTGAGCAAAATCTTTGGCAAATCGGGATGGAATCGTCCAGGATAAGGATGAAAACCTTGTGTAACATCGTATTCGCTTCGCCCTTTCACAGAAGCTCCCAGCGCTTCCAGCATCAGTCCCTCCTGTTCCCCAAAAGATTCACTGTTCAAAAACATTTGCGATGCAGATCTTCGCTGTTTTATTTTTTTTTCATTTTTTGGCGGTGCTCCAAAAGTGTTTTCACTTTCAGTTTGCTGCCAGTCTTTTCTTTTCCAGGGAAGTTGAGCAGAGTTTTGAGTTTTGAGTTTTGAGTTTTGCTTATAATTGCTTTCCGGCTTTGAGACTTTAGGTCTTTTATACTTTGAATCTCCGGCATTCTCTTCCGGAGCAGCTTTTGATTTTTTCCTGACACGT
The DNA here is from genome assembly GCA_002082305.1 of SAR324 cluster bacterium SAR324-CTD7B. Lineage (GTDB taxonomy): Bacteria > SAR324 > SAR324 > SAR324 > NAC60-12 > Arctic96AD-7. The sequence goes on along the minus strand of LSNO01000025.1, from coordinate 13,000 downwards.
ATAGGTTTTTTATCCAAATCCGCAGCAGTAATGGGGATAGTTCCGGCGCTAGACCTGGCCTTATCTTTGATGCTTTTTTTTTCAGTATCCTGCATATTTATTTTCAAACTTTTCTTATTATTTGGATACAGCTTGTTCCGGGATTTCCTTTTGTTCAGTACCGTAAATTATGAAAACGGTAGTGCTGATTATTAAGACACCTCCAAGCAAGGTTTGCAAAGAAGGAATTTCTTCCAGCAGAAAAAGTGCAAACAAAATCGCAAAAACCGGTTCCAGTCCGGCAATCAACAAACTTGCCACTTGAGCACGAACATGACGCAAGCCGTTGATCAACAAGGTGTGGCCTCCTACTGTACAAACTACACCAAGAAGAAACAATAAACCCAATTCTTTTCCGCTGAGAATCCATGATTCAGATAAAGACCAGGGCAATATTAGCAGTGCAGCAAAACCATTTTGCCAGCAGGTTATCAATAACGCAGAGTGTTTTCTGACGTGTCCCCGATTGAGTAAGGTAAGTACCGCAAAGCCAAATCCTGCCATCAAACCCCATAAAATTCCATGAAAAACAGAACCGGATATAATTGTGTTTGAATCATCAGAACTGGAGGTAGCCATCAGTGCCAATCCGCATATCACAATCAATGCTGCAAAGACATTTCGTACCCGAAGAGGTTCACGGAAAAACAGTGGTTCCAGCAGGGTGGTGAATAAAGGGTAACTGGCAAATGAGAGCAAACCAATTGCTACAGTGGAAACTTGAATTGCCTGAAAAAATGCGATCCAGTGTACCCCCAGTATGCTTCCGCTCAGTGCCAGCCAGAGCCATTCCCGAAGGTCACTGAAAAAGATTTTTTTACGCAAGAAGAACAGTGCCAGAAACAATGCTCCAAAGGCAAAAACAGTACGGCCCTGTACGATCAGTAATGGAGATAAAGTTAGAAACTTGCCAAACAGTCCTGTCAGGCTGACAAAAGGGAGGGCGACCAAAACGCTGATCACCCCATGGCGGTGCGACGTTTTAGCGCTGGTGAAATCCGACATCAATCAGTGTTAAGCTGCTTCTTTGGTACGTAAATATACCCGTAGAATCGTGATCGCTGCAGGCGTCATACCGGTTATTCGACTTGCCTGTCCAAGTGTTCCCGGTTTTATTTTATCTAATATTTCAACAACTTCACGAGAAAGTCCCGAAATTCCGGATAAGTGCAAATTGTCCGGAATTTCAATTCGATCGAGTTGATTAACGTACTTTAACTCCTGATCTTGCCTGGCAAGATAACCTGCATACTTAATGTTGATTTCTACTTGTTCCCGCACTACCGGAGAATAATAATTCCAGTCTATTGATCCACTGATGGATTCACTGCCGAGCAGCCTGTCAATATTAATTTTTGGACGTTTCAGCAAATCGGAAACTTTGGCAGCAGTTTTAAGGGGAGCTTCTCCAAGTTTTTTCAATTCTGTTTGAACTGCTTTATTCGGCGTAATTCGTTCTGCTTTTACTATTCCGGACAACCTGGAAATTTCCTGTTGCTTTTGCTGAAAGTGCTGAAAATATTTTTCCGGCAGCAACCCCAGGTCCCAGCCTTTTTGGCTTAAACGGGCATCGGCATTGTCTTCACGCAAATGCAGCCTGTATTCCGCTCGTGAAGTGAACATCCGGTATGGTTCAATCACTCCGCGTGTTATCAAATCATTTATCATCACACCAATGTAAGCTTCATTTCGCTGAAGAATAAACGGTTGTTTTTTTCTCACTTTCAAAACCGCATTAATTCCTGCCATCAGACCCTGCGCTGCAGCTTCCTCATATCCTGTAGTACCGTTAATTTGGCCTGCAAGATACAGATTTTTCACTGTTTTTAACTCAAGTGTCGCTTTCAGTTGAGTTGGATCCAGCATGTCGTATTCGATAGCATAACCTGGTTCGAAAATTTCAACTTCTTCCAAGCCCTTGATACTGCGTAAAAACTCAAACTGTACTTCTGTCGGCAAACTTGTAGATAATCCATTGGGATAAATCATTAAGCTGTCTTCTGCATATCCCATCGGTTCCATGAATACCTGATGTCGTTTTTTGTCTGCAAACTTAACAATTTTATCTTCAATAGAGGGACAGTAACGGGGTCCAATTCCAGTTATTTCTCCTCCATAAAGTGCAGACCTGCTCAGGTTTTTTTGGATAATCAGGTGTGTGCGCTCATTCGTGTAGGCAATGTGACATGGTACCTGGGGCAGTAAAATCTCTGAATCCCAAAAAGAAAACTTTTTGGGCTTTTCGTCACCAGGCTGAATTCCCAGTTGACTCCAGTCAATAGTACGTTTGTCGAGACGAGCAGGCGTACCTGTTTTCATCCGTCCCAGCTTCAAAGACTGATCAGCCAGGGACAGTGAAAGTCGTTTTGCGGAAGGTTCTGCCACACGTCCGGCATCAACACGCTCTGAACCACGGTGAATAAGGCCATTGAGAAATGTGCCTGTGGTGATGATTATTGTTTCTGCATATAATTCCTCTTTTTCAGTACGGAGACCCACCACCTGATTCCCGTTTAACAACAATTCCTCTGCAGCAGCTTCAATAATAGTGAGTCCGGACTGTTTTTCCAGTATATGACGCATAAATTTTTTGTAAGCCAGATAATCTGACTGACAGCGTGAACCATGTGTGGCGGCGCCGCGGGATGTATTGAGCACACGGAACTGGATACCTGTTGCATCGGCAACTTTCCCCATTTCTCCACCCAGCGCGTCAATTTCCTTAACCAGATGGCCTTTACCGATTCCGCCAATTGCAGGATTGCAGGACATTTGCGCAATCGTGTCACGGGACAGTGTAACGAGCAAAGTATCCGCTCCCATTCTGGCTGCAGCCAGTGCGGCTTCGCATCCGGCATGTCCTCCTCCTATCACGAGAACATCGTATTTTTTAGAGTTAGTTTTCAATAAAAATCCTTTTTTGTTTTCGTTATCGTTGGACGTCCCAACTCTTTAAAGGCCCGGCCCACGACAAAATTATTGTATATGAAGTAACAAGTATAGCTGAATGCTTCAGAACTATTAAGATCATGTAGAAAGATTTTTTATTCCAAGACAACTTTTATTCTGGAAAAAATCTCATCCGGAGTTCCAATTCCGTCAATTGAAACGAGAATACCTTTTTCTTCATAGTACTTGACTAGGGGTTTTGTTTGTTCATGATAAGTGATCAGCCTTGATTGCACAGTTTCTTCGTTATCATCGTCCCGCTGAACAAGCCGTTCACCTGTTACATCGTCTTTTCCATCAACTTTTGGAGGATTGAATTTAATGTGGTAACTACGTCCGCTGGCCAGGTGGAAGCGCCGTCCTGCAATCCTTGTAACCACCGTCTTATCATCAACACACAACTCAATCGCATTGTCAATCTGCTCATTTTGGGCAGCCAGCATTTCATCCAGTTTTTTGGCTTGAAACAAATTGCGTGGAAAGCCGTCTAACAAATATCCTTTTGTACAATCCGCATGTGTAATTTGTTCACGGACAATTCCGATGACGATTTCATCTGAAACCAAACCTCCGGAATCCATCACTGTTTTAGCTTGTTTACCGACTTCAGATCCGGATTTGACGGCAGCACGCAACATGTCGCCGGTGGAAAGTTGTACGAGACCGTAATCTCGAATTAAATTTTGAGCCTGAGTACCTTTTCCACAACCCGGCAGACCTAGTAAAATTATATGCATTAATATCTTTCTTCTGAAAGATTCCGTTAATATTGAAAATACTTAAAACTCTTCTTATCCATTAATTTAGAGGATAATTTATTGCTTGAGTTTCTGAAACAGACTGTTAGATACGGATATTTTCTAGGCCTCTGATTATAAAGCATGCAGCCAATAAGACAAATTAAAATCACTTCAGTTCTTCAAAGTGTTTCAAAAACACAATTCATCATTACTTCCGGAACTACGGATTCATTTGGAAGCAAAAGCAGTGTGTTGACAATTTGAGCAATGTCTTCCGGGCGAGACATCTTTTCCTGCGCAAATGTCTTCACCTCAGCCGTCATATCAGTTCTCACATAACCAGGGCAAATTGCAGTCACACGAATACCGTCATCCCAGCCCTGCATACGAGCAGTGTCTGAAGCGGCCATAGCCGCGAATTTACTCATTGAGTATCCAACCAAATTACCTTTGACTCTTTTTCCGGACATGGAAATAATATCAATAATTCGTCCGGAACCTGATTTTCGCAAATAAGGAAATGCGAGTCGAGTTAAACGCAGAGGAGCCTTGGCGTTGACCTCCCACATGTCGTCCAGCAAATCTTCTTCATCATCTTCCAGACCGGTAGCATGTAAAATACCGGCATTGTTGACCAGTCCGTCAATGCGTCCAAATTGCTTTACTGTGGCATCGATCCAGGTTTTAGCTGAATCATGGTTTCGGGCATCATACTCCTGACAGAGAAGTACCGTATCTGCTGCAGAAGCTAGTGTTTCCGGAAGTTGTTCGGGATTGCGAACACCCAAACTCAGTCGATAATTTTCGCTTAAGAGTTTTTCCGTAATTGCGCGGCCGATTCCCCGATTTGCTCCGGAGATCATAATTACTTTTTTTGCTGAGTTTTCCATGAGTTTCCGTCTTAACGATAATGTTTTAGAATTAATTTAAACGAGTTCGGTGTGTCTCCAAATTCAGAATTTTTTTCTGTTTGCATCGAGGATTTTATACCGTAAGCCAAACTGATGTTCCAGGACAAAAGCAAATCTTCCAAAAAGTTCCACTCCAGTCCGGAAGTGTTCAAAAACGAGCTGTCGTTGAGGTTAAAAAATGCAGAACTACTGAATGACAAAAGCGGCGAAAACTGATAGCTGAGATTCGGCAGCAAATAATCCCTGCCAAGCAGCGAAACCGGAAATTCACTGTAGATCGTTGAGGATGAGTTACTCACATAGTTTCCGGGATTTTTTGCTCCCATTGGATTATGATGAAAATCGAGCATCGTAAACAAATTCTCATTCCATTGAAAATTCAGTCCTATAGTCCAGGGCGCCCATTCATTTCTAACTTCCTCCGTAGTTTCCGGAGCAGATTTTCTCTGCAAAATCAACGCTCCATCAAATACCAGTCCCAGCATTCCTAAATCTGTCTGCAAAGTAAGGCCAAGCAATTGATTTTGTTGAAAACTTGCCAGCAGCGGTTTCAGATCGGTTGTTCCCAGCAAAAAATGTGAACTTAAATAAGCACCGTTGTTTTCTGAAGACAAATCTTTTCCTGCTAAAATTCCTGCTTCAAATTCTGTCGTTTCTCCTAATCCTCCAACAATCCGGAAGGCGTCTACGCCCGGCCTGTATTCCTGATCCAACGGTTTGAAAGCAACCGGAGAAAAAACATCTGTGGGACTGACCGACATTCCTCCGAATGTCACAGCCTGCCGTCCAATAAAATATTCCCAGTTTCCCGATTGACAACGCATTAAGGCTCGATCCAAATTTTGCTCAAGCTGCCAAAGTTCAGAAGTGTCAGTTGCTGCAGGGCTTCCGGTCAGGGAGTGATTCAGATCTGCAATTCTGTAAATTCTGCTGAAAGAGTTTTTGATGGAGATCGTGCTTGCTTGTGCTGCAGAATCGATCCAGGCAGGAAACAATTCATACTCTATCTCAGTCGCACAATTTTCCGACAAAGCAAAATCAGTTTGTGCACGAAAACGGTTAAAGAAAAAACTGGTACTATATTGTGTTGAATTTTGGGTTGCAATTAAACTTTTTGTACTGAATGAAAACTCTGCAGAAAAAACCTTCGGAACTAATATGTTACTCCAAAGCAGCACCTGCAGAATGAGTCGAAAGAAGAAATTAATTTTTTGCCTTCCGCAAAAAAAACTACTTGAGCTCATCCGATACAATCCGGCCGTCAGTTAGAGTTATCAAGCGTTTGGCACGCTCCATTATTTGAGGATCATGTGTGGAAAATACAAAGGTCATCTTTAGTTCTTCATTGAATTTTCTCATCATTTCCAGTAGTTGCCCTCCAGTTTCAGAATCCAAATTTGCAGTAGGTTCATCCGCAAGAATAATATCCGGCTTTGAAACCATGGCCCGTGCAATGGCTACTCGCTGTTGCTGACCTCCGGAAAGTTCTGCAGGAAACCTGTTTTCCTTACCTTCCAAACCCAGTTCAGCCAGGAAAGTGTGTACCCGTTCTTTACGTTCTGCAGCCGGTACATGCTGTAGCAGCATTACATATTCGATGTTCTCAAGGACTGTCAAAACTGGAATCAGGTTATAGGCCTGGAAAACCAGGCCTATATGTTCTCTACGAAACTGGGCCAGTTCGCTGCCGCTCATTTCCTGAAGTGAGCGCCCGGAAACCTTAATCTCACCGGAACTTACATTATCCAGACCACATAAAATATTGAGCAAAGTTGTTTTTCCTGAACCTGAAGGTCCAACAATGGCTGCAAAATCTCCTCGCTTAATATCCAGATCCACATTCCTGAGAGCCTGGATTTCTGTTTCACCTTCTCCAAATGCCTTAAATATTTTATGTGCAACAATTACTGTTTCTTCCATAAGTCTGTTTCTGTTTAAAATTTTCGTTTTCGCAGTGCTTCAACGGGTAACATCTTCCAGAGTTTGAAGGCAGGATAGAGCGAGGCTAAAAGGGTAAATCCCAGACTCATAAACGGATATAAAACCAGCCTGCTCCATTTGTAGGAAGGATATATTTTTTCCTGAAAGGTAACTCCGGAAAACTCAATGCCGGTATAATCTATTCCATAATTTGCAAATAAAGCTGTCACAAAAAGCGCAAGAATCAGTCCGACAATTATACTGACAAACCCCAGACAAACTGCCTCAAAGAGCATTATACGGGCTGCCTGCCAGGGTGTAGTTCCAATTGATTTGATTACCCCAAATTCAAACATTCGTTCGTAAAGCCCCATCAACAACGTATTGGTGATGCCCAGTGCAATTATCAGAAATAATATTGTTCCCATAATTGCCATTGAAAGATCGGTCATTTGCGAAATCATATAGAGTGAGGGCATTAATTCTGTCCAGAGCAGTAATTCGTTTTTCGAAGAATCATCCGGTTTTTTCAAAGGGTTAACCGGAGTTCCGTCCTGTGTTAATTTTGAATAACGCAAAGCTATTTGGTGAATCCGCCCCTCAAGTTTGAGCATGGACTGCAAAGTTTTTCGTGCTACCAGAACCATTGAAGCATCCATTTTCTCTTCGCCGGTTTTGAAAATACCACTCAAGCGGAAGAGTTCCTGTACCATCTCACCGGACTCTGCATCTGCAGCAGTTAAGACCAAACGATCTCCAAGACCTAACTCCAGTTTTTCCGCAAGTTTCCACCCCAGAATCAGTTTCTGTCCGGAAACTGAATCCAGATATTCTCCTTCAATAATTGCCTCATCAAATTTTGAAAGCAGTTGTTCTTCTTCAGGATCAACTCCAAGTGACAAAACAGGTTCTCCGCCGCCGGATGAAGAAAGCATGCTTTGTGTTACAATGCGCAAACTGCGCGCTTTCAAATCGGGATGTTTTTCCAGCTGCAACAGTGCTTGATCCAAATCATTTATGGTGAGTTTTACATCCTGTTCATCCCTAAAACCAAGGGCGTGCATTTGGGCATGACCCATCAAGGAATCTGTGGCATTTTTTACCATGTTAGTGTTCATTCCAACCATCATGGTATCCATGAAAATCATGGCAACCAGGCCGATTGCAATCACCAGAGCTGAGAGCCAGGTGCGTGTCCGGTTTCTCCAAAGATTACGCCAGGCAAGTTTTAATAACATTTTGGTTGTCAGTTTTCGGTAATTCTTAGTGCCTTAGTGCCTTAGTGCCTTAGTGCCTTAGTGCCTTAGTGCCTTAGTGCCTCAGTGCCTTTTTTAATTTTCCCTCATTGCTTCAATTGGAACAGCCCTGGCAGACTTTATTGCAGGAAAAAAGGCTACCAAAAAGGCTACTCCAATTGTGAAAACCGCCGGAACAAAAATGACAAATAACGAGACTTCACTACTAATTGCACTAAAAATAACACCTCCATATTCCATCGGTGGTTCAATTGCAATTCCATTGATTGAAAAATACCAGTTCAATCCACTGGAAAAAAACAGACCGACAATAACACTGAGACCACTTAACATTGTCATTTCAACAATGATTGAACGAAAAATAAATCCCGGTGGAGTTCCCAATGCCAGCAGCAGCCCATATTCATGACGACGTTCAAAGGTATTCATTAAAACTGTGATCAAAACTACCAAGCCAACTATCAGCATGATAACGGCTTGTGTTATCCAGTTTCCCTGTTGATCGGCAAGCATCGCTTTGTAAAATTGTTCCTCAACAACCTGCCAGGGTTGCACATCAAGTTCTTTAGCTTTAAGATAGTTTTGCAGATATGCAGCCTGTCTGCGGGCTTCGGAATAATTTTCAAGACGCAGTGCTATTTCATGAATCCTTTCTCCCAGTGACAAAAACTCCTGTGCAGACTCAAGAGTCATGTAGATCATACGCGACTCAGCATCTGCCGAGCTTTTTCCGACTATTCCAACTACTGTAAACAAATCATTGGCAATTGAACCGTCTGCACCCTGACCGATGAAAATCAGTGTCTCACCAAGTTTGGCCTGAAGCAATTTTTGTAAATGTCTTCCGAGCAGGATTGGATTTGTCACATCAGCGGCCTCACTCAAATATTCTCCATCCTGGACTTTTTCACGAATCGTCGTCACTTGCGCTTCCTGCTCAGGATCAATGGCCATCAGTCTGGCAATAGTTGATTTGTTTTCCCTGAAGATCAGCGCGGCAGAAAAAACTCGTGCGGTCCAGGCTTTTATTTCAGGATCTGCTGTTAGCTGATTTTTTAAGGCAGGATAAAGTATAAAATTGCGAAAAAGTGAGGGGCGTTCCAGATAACCCTGACTATGGATTTGCACATGTCCAGAATGAGTATCAGTCAGCATACGGATTAAACTGCCGTAGCTGCCGTCACTGAAACCTAGTGAAATAGAAAAAAGCACGTACGCTCCCATCATGCTCAACCCACAGAGCAATGACCGACTTTTATGCCGCAGCAGATTACGGAAAGCAAGTCTCAATGTCAACATTAGTAGCTATTTTCGTCTTAATTGACTGAAAGAAAATATGTTTTTTGAAAATACCGGCTTAAAATCAATTGATTTATAACGAATTAAAGTCCTGCTGTTTTTGTTCAGTGTACGCATTTCCATCACAGCAGGAATCATTTTTCCGCCCATTTGCTGAATTCCACTAAATTCCATGACCCGTTTCTTTTCACCATCTTCATTGTAATAAATTTGCTCAACCGGCATAAAATCTTGGCGGCGAATACTGATCGATATTTTACCCCAGACTGTAACCGTTTCATTTTTTGGTCTGAGTACAATAAAGTAGAATTGATTAGGATCTGAAGGATGTTCTTCCAGTTTTGCGTGATAATCTTCTGCAAGCGTGTTTTCTTTGACCAAATCATCGTTGGTAAAGTCAGAACCCATCCACGAATTCATCATCATTGAAGGCGGAACCTTGAGGACCTTATTTATTTTAGGAAAATAATTCCACATCTGATTACCGAGCTTCAGTGTTTTTATACCTTTATCTTTGCGTGGTGAGAGAATTTTAATCAGCGTGTCATTCATTCCTCTCGACCAGACTTCCATAACAGTCGTACGTTCCCAGTTTTCAGTCACAATCTTCATTTCCATGGTGGCATGACTTGAATCACTTCGGTAAAGCCGGTCCACCTTATCCAGCAGACCTTCTACAGAAGTTTCAGCAAGCACGGAAAAAGGGAATACAAAAACAAAAATTGCAATGCCAAAGATTTGTTTCATGATTAGTGTACTGTACAGTTTTGTTTGTTGAACAAATAAACAACCATTGTTTTCCCACAAGAACCAAATTAATACAATTAGTGAATATACCCGGTCCTGCTAATTTTCATAGAATCAAGCACCAAGGGCAGCTTCAATTTCCTCTAAAACTGCAGGATCTTTTTCGGTTATTTTTGCAGCTTTCAAATTAATTTTAGCCTGTGACGCAGAAATACGACCCAAAGCCCACGCAGCGTGACTGCGTACCAGAGGTTCGGAATCCTGAAGCCCCAGACTCAGGGCAGGGATTGCAGACTCATGAGCCCAGTTTCCCAGTGCTACTGCAACGTTACGTAGTAGTCCACGACGTTTTGTACGCTTGATTGGACTTTTACGGAAACGTTTTTTAAAAGCAGACTGATCCAGCTTCATCAATTCAGTCAGTTCGGGAGCAACATTTTCAGGACGGGGCCGAAGTCCAGATTCTGGTGATTTTGAAGCATTCTGGTTCCAAGGACAGACTTCCTGACAAATGTCACAGCCAAAAATCATGTTACTCATTTTTGGTCTCAGTTCAACAGGAATTGCCCCCTTGAGTTCTATTGTCAAATAAGAAATACAGAGACGTGCATCTACTGTACGATCTGCAATTATGGCCTCAGTAGGACATGCCTCAATGCAAATTGTGCATGTTCCACAATCCACTCGTGTAAACGGCAAATTCGTTTCCAGCGGAACATCAACCAGCAATTCTGCAAGAAAAAACCATGAGCCCTTTTCCATGTTTATCAAATTAGAATGTTTGCCAATCCAGCCCAGACCAGCACGCTGCGCAATTTCACGCTCCAGCACAGGTCCTGAATCAACGAAACTCCGCGAAAGATTTCCGGCATTTAATTCCTGGCAAATATAGTTTTCCAAAACCCTCAACTTTGTACGAATAAGCTCGTGATAATCATCTCCCCATGCATAACGGCTGATACAGCCAATTTCAGGATTGTGGACTAGTGCGGGAGGATCGACGGTACAATAGTTAAAACCAAGTGCAAGCAGAGAGATTGTTTCCGGAAGCAATTGACGTGGGTCTTCCTTTAAAACGGAATGGCGCTCCAGATAATCCATTGAACCGGCATAACCTTTTTTGAGCCACGCATTGTAAATGTCAATGGTTTTGGAGCGTGAAACAGGAATTGCGCCAATTAGTTCAAAACCAAGTTCGCTTGCTTTTTTCCGAATGAGACTGGTGAGAGTGGGGGTTCTCATTCAATTTTCAATCCACTAAATTCTCAGGATCAATCACCAAATTGAGCTCCAGCTCAGCCATCCCCAGGCTCACATCAAGATCTACGCCTGTTTGGCGACAGCTCATTCCGAGGGCATAGAGTACCTTGAATAGATTGTGGGAACGACACTGTTCGCCCATCTGACCGATACGCATTATGTCCATACCAAAGGCTCCTGAAATCTCAACATTGAAACGCTTCGACATGATTTTACGGATTTGGGCACTGTCGGTGTCTTCTGGTGTTTGGATTGCCACTACGGAATTGAGGCGGTCTTTTATCGGCACAAAGAGTTTCAATCCCATGGTCTCAATTCCTGACTGCAAAGCTATAGAACTGGTTCTGTGACGTTCAAAACGCGAAGGCAGAGTTTCCTCGCAAATTTGCCGCAGGGCTTCATGCAAAGCCAATATTCCAGGAACTGGAGCAGTATAGTGGTATTGTTGTGATCCCCAAAATGTTTGTGCTTTCAAGGCATCCAGGCACCAGTGGGGTTGGCGTACATTTCGAGATTCGATTGTCTTCCATGCAGCATCAGAAAATACAATCAGGGAGACTCCTGGAATCGAAGAGAGACCTTTTTGTCCTCCGGCAATAGCAATATCAATTCCCCATTCGTCCATCTGCAAGGGCATGGTGGTTAATGTACAAACCGCATCCACAACCACCAGTGTACCAAGCTCTTTAGCCATCTGAGCAACTTCAGGGATGCATTTCATTTCAACACCACAGGATGTTTCGCCCTGAGCCATTGTGATAACGTCATAGTGTTTTTTGGAGAGTGCTTCCCGGATTTGCTCCAAACGTACAGGTTCAATTCCGGTTGATTTAAGCACAGTCACTTCTGCGCCTACACCTTCAGCCATTTCTGCCATGCGTCCACTAAATGTTCCCATGGACAAGGCTAAAACACTTCGACCCGGCCAGAGAATGTTTGTGATAGCCATTTCCATTGCCGCTGAAGCAGGTCCGGAAACTCCTATGATTTTATCTGAAACAGTTTGGAAAGCATAACGCCCCATCATCTTTACATTGCTCACAACTGCATCCATGGTTTCGCCCAGATGATTGATCACCACTCCATTTGCTCGGGAAACCGCATGAGAAATCGGGACGGGTCCTGCACCCATCAACAGCAATGGTTCTGCAGGTAGGATGGAATCTAAGTGTTGTGTTTGTGGAGGAGAAAGCGGCATGTTGAAAAGATCCGTTAAGATGGTAGTTTTGCCTTTTTTCCTTTGCAATTTCTACGCTCAAGGTATGAAATTGACTACAATCTTTTGCATTTTCAGAAAAATATCAAAGGAACTCTCAAAATTCCCGCTCTCCCAAATTTCCGTAGCGGTGATAATCGATGGACAAACTTTGCTCCTGTAAATAACGCAACATTTCAATACGTCCTTCAGCTAGCGGAATGTGACGGGAAATATGTTTGCCAAGTTTTGCTGTGGCTTGGTGAATTTCAAGTGGAACGCGGTCGGGATGTGCGTAGCGTATTCGATCAATTTCGGTAAGTCTTCCGCAGAGTTCTTTGTCGGTTTCAGAGCGAATTTCAACAGAATCACATAAGCGTTTTCCTTCAGTAGTGCCCAGAAATTCAGTGACGGTGTTTTCCAAATTTGGTGGGAAACTGACTTCCACTTTACATTTTGCAATTCGTGCGGCAGCAATCCTGATCAGGGTTTCAAAGAGTTCGTCGTCCGGATGCAAGCGCACGGTGACTTTTCCGAGTGGTAGATAGCGAAACAAATTGTCCTGTCCCCGAAAACGGAAAAAATCTTGCTCACCAGAAAATTCGCTTTCGTATTGAAAGAGACAGCTGTAAATCGCCTGAATAGTTTTATGTAATTCACTCCAGATTTCAGCATGTTCATTTC
>LSNO01000024.1 GCA_002082305.1 SAR324 cluster bacterium SAR324-CTD7B | reverse complement strand
TAAGCAGGTAGAGGTTCAGGGGAATTGGGCTATTCTTACGCTAAATACAAGTTCAGACGGATCAGTGACAGTAGGTGTTTCTACTAATGGTAAAGGGCCAAATTTAAAAGCACCCAAGGGCTCAGAAGTTACTATTGCAACCGATGGTACTACAAGTATTTCTCATCCAGCTACTACTGACTCCACAAGTGGAATAACAACCCAGGTGGTTAGCACACTAAGTCCGGACGGTTCAACTTTAATTGAAATGTCCTTTAGTGGTGGATCCGGAAGGACAGCAAATGCTGATGGCAGTTCAGGAAGCAAATCAACTTTAAGTACAGACTCGGGACTGTCAGTGGCAATTGATACCAGCAGCGGTGTGACGGCAAGCATGGCAGTTACAGAGGGAACGGTAGGAACACTTACCGCTTCTCTTGCAAGTGATGGAACCTCGTCTACCAGTTTTGATACAGGAACAAGCAAAACTACTTTCAGTTCTTCTATCGGCATGAACCTGCAGGTTAAGAGTGGAAAAGTGGTCAGCACTTCCTCTGCGGAAACAGGAAATGATGGAGTGAGCCGTACGATCACAAGCACGACTAACAATACTAACACGACTATTCAAGCGCAGGGTACAGATGTTTCCGATAGCACTTTGAAGGCAGTAACCGGTTCGACTATTTCACTTAGTAAAAATCGTACAGTAACATCTACATTTGCGCCAAGTACCAGTATGACCAGCATTGTTACCTTAAACAGTGAAGGCTTGATGATTCCAACAATTACCACTGTATCCTCGAATACGAAGCAGATTTTTCCTGAAGTTGTGGCAGGCGGAACCGTCAGTCAGGAATCAGGTAAGTTGGTTGTTACAATACCTTTGACTACTTCAGGAAGTTCACGAAATAGCTCAAAAAGAAGTTCTTCGTTACGTACTTCACAACGTGGCGGAGTTTCCTCTGAATATGCGACGACCGGGCAGTGGGTTGGTGTTGACTCAACTTCAGGCAAACCGGTTTATGTCCAGTCAGCATCAGCAGGTGCAACTCTCGTCCTGGAAAATGCGTATGACAATACAACTACCGTGAGCTTGTCTGCTGGAACCGCCGACCTGCGTATTGGCGACGTACTGCCAACTGCTTTGAGCAGTACTGTATCTGTAAAAAGTACACCGGCTTCCGTAACAATGAGCGGTTCACGAAATCTGGTTTCACTGCCGGCTTACACCTCGATTGCTCCAGCAAGTTTTGAAAGCCAATTCAGCAGTTACAAAGCTGTCTGGGTACGCCGCAGTGATGCATGGCAATTTTATACAAGCAGTGACAATAAAACTGTCTACACTGATAAAGGATATACGGAGTTAACGTCAAGCATTGAAGCCGGGGAAGGATTTTGGGTTGAATTGAATGCACCTGTTAATCCTGCAAATTTCGAAGTCGCGAATTATGGCGGATATACCGCATTGGCACAATTAAGCAGTATGACTTCAGAATGGAATATTGCTGGAACCTCAAAAAAGATCACGGTTGAAGAAATAACTCAGGCCGCAAATTTTGATCAAACTTCAGAAGATGAATCCAATACTTTGGGTTTTATTGAAAATTCCGGAGGAAACGGGCCGCCCTCAGGGTTGCAAATTTCGAATTTCGAATTTGAAATTGCAGTAAACGAGTTTGGACAATCTTCACGGATTGCGCTTTTGATGGCAGTGCTGCTGCTTGCTTCTGCAAGTTTGATGTTGTACCGAAGACAAACTCAGCTTAGAAACAGTTCACAGTCTCAAAACATTCTTCTGCGGATTCCTGCCTGGCAGTTGTTTTCTGTAGCTGGCATAATTATGTTTGTTGTGGCATGTGCTCCACCGCAGGGTGATTCAACATCTTCAACTTTTGACTATTCCGGATCGTATGACCGTGTCCACTCAGTTTGGAAGTGGGATGATGAGAACAGCAAATGGCTGGCATACTCCCCAAAAACTTCTGTTGCTCAGGAATTGTCAACTGAGGGCTACAGTACTTTCAGTTTCGTAGAGAAAGGCCAGGGATATTGGGTACGTCTTAGTGTCAGCGGCGTTCCTACCAGTCTCTCATTTGCAGAACCTCCTGCATTTTGAGCTATATGTTTTTCACTCCTCCGGACTTTTGGAGAAAGCGTGAACACAGGTCAGTGCTTTCATTTTGCTGGAAAGTCATATTTTTGCTGCACATTTTCGGTCTGAGTTTCCACGGGATCTTGTTTGCGGAAGAAAAGGCATTGCTTGAGTTCAGTGACAACGATTCACGTGGAGGCTGGCTCAGTGGAGATTTGATTATCACTGTTCCAGACAAAGTCATTCCAGCCAAAATTTCCGGGAAAATATCTAAATTTGTACTGCATTGGGGAAATAATCCTCATCAGCGTCTGGGAATGTTCCGGCCGATTGTGGTACTGCCGTCAGCTGAGTCCGGAAGCCGGATGCGAATCCAGTTTAAAGCCACCCGAGTTCCTTCAGGCGCAACTCACTTTTTACTCTATGCCCGCCTTGAAAATGGAGAAGAAACTGAAAAGTTCAGTCTTAGTTTGATTGACAAAGGAGTTCCGCAGAGTAAGCCCCAGAATATATTATTTAAACAAACAGGAAAGGAAGGTAATCGAGTTCAAGGTGAAATCCGCATAACACGTGCCTGGGATGAGCGGGACGTGAGTCATTATGCCGTGTACTGGGGTGAAGGTGCGGATACAGTTTTAAGATCGCAGCCGTCTGTTACCGTAATTGAAAAAAAATCCTGGTTTGGTAGTTTAGCAGCCCAACTCCAAGCTCCCTGGATGGTAAACATATTGACAGAGGAAATAGATGTTCTTTTGCCTCCTGCGGCCACTCATCTGATTGTTTTCAGCAGGAATGCAGATGGGCAAATGAATGAAGGTACTTCTGTTGAACTGGAAGGAACGGAGACAAAAGATAAAAAACTGTCCCAAAAAATGCTGCTGCATAAAAAATCTGCTCCTTCCGGAATGATTGCCGGTAGCGTTACTCTTGTCCAGAGCAAAGGTGGGACTGACTCGGAGCATTATTTGTTTTTTTGGGGAAAAGATAAAAAAACCAGACTGGAAGATTTGCCGCCACTTACTCAGTTTGAAGTAAAGAAAATCAAGGATGGACTGACTGTAAAAGAAATACAAGTTTCCACTCTTACTGTGATGGATCAAAAACTGCAGGTATCGTCAGAGAATGACGCAGATCGTGAGTTAAAATTTGAGTTTCCGATAAACACTTTTATTCCTGAAGGTGCGACATACATTCTGGCCTTTACTCAACAAAAATTTTGGTTTCAGGATGATGCTGAACGCAGGCTAAAAGGGCCGATTGCAGCTGTGTCGATACAGGATCCAGATGGAAGCAGGAATAAAGAAAAAAAGAAAAGTAAAATAAAAGAGGGCCTTAAAAACTTTTCAATTGCAAAATTTAACAAGAAGGATCTAACAACAGAAGGAAAAAAAGGAAACCTTAAAAGTGTAGTTCAGGGGACCCGAACAAAGGAAATGAAAATCAGGAAGGCTTCGGAATGGAGGATTTCTGAAAATCGTGGTTTGGGATTGGGACTATCTTTTTCCGGATTGAATGGGATAGTCACTTTTTACGATTATAATTTGGACGATAATCAGCAATTGCATTATTCTCTGGAACTCACGGGTCAGCAAGTTGGAAGCTCCTTCAAAGCTCTGCGTTTGACAGAAGAGAGTACAGATATGCAGAGTATTGCAAAAAGCGGATCCGGCAACTCTCTTGAAATTGACCGAATTTTAGTTTCTGCAACTTACCGCTGGTTTGTCGATGAATCTCTAGTTTGGGGAATTTCAGAGGGATTATTTTATGGTGCGGGAGGAGGTTTCGGCTATGCAACTTTGAAATATCAGGGTAAAGACACAAGTACGGTAGCCAGCATATCCGGTGATACTGAAACCTTTGACTCAACTGCCACCGATTATTATCACTCTGCAAATGCACTTGGACTTTTTGCAGTACTTGATGCAGGTTGGCAGGGACTGGAAAACTACTATTTTCAAATTGCGCTTCAGCCGTCGATATATTTTTATTATAATGACAATTTTGAGGAATCAAGCATTCCGGTTAATCCCAATCAACGCTCAACAGTTGTAGATCTCTGGTCAAGAGCAAAGAATCTTACACGTTTACTATTAGGATTTGGTGTGTTTTTTTAAGATAACTATGGCTTACTTATCTGCAAAAAACAGGAAGTTAGTGTTGCTGCTGTCAGTAGTTATTTTAGCTGTTTTTCCGTTGTCGATAACAGCAGAAGAACAGCCGTTGAATCAGCAAACTACAGCAGTACACTATGTTTTTACTCAAAGTGTTGAGCGGGCTCTGTATCCCTGGTTAAAGGAAGAAGTGGCAAATACCTGGTTTGAAAGTAATATTCCAAAATCATGTCACATCTGTGACAATGTCTACCGCTATCCAGTAGACAATGGTTCTGTGGTAACACGTGGTGTTCAGAATATGATGAACCGCAAAAGGCTGTCTACAATTCTGGAAGTACAGGAATTTTTGACAGTGATTGTCAGACAATCTGGTGAGATACTCAGTGTTGAAGCTTCACTGCACAATCTTGAAAAGGAAGAACCTCTCTGGGCCAAGGTTTTTGAATGGTCCCAACCCTGGAGTTTGTGGTGAGAAAATTTCTTTGGACGGAATTTGATGAACTTTACCACTCAGTCTTTCCCGAATACAACGCTCCACCACGATGAATTTGAGTGACTAACACTCTAAGGAACTAAAGATTTTTGACTGACTCTTTGAAGAGAGTATCAACTTGCTAATGCCAGAATTTCAACTCGTTTATTTGAAGGATACAATCCAGGATTTGGAATTTGTCGTACATTGATGTAGTGACGCGACCCTTTCAGTGAAAAGCTCTGAATTTCGTAGCAACGTTCCTTATAATCAAAGAACACTTCTTCTTTGATTGATCTTTTTATTTGTTTTTTCAGTTCCAACTCCAATCCATGGCTTTGGCCGAATAATCCATAAAATTTTACCGGCATAACTACCCCAGGTTTTTTAATTATTAACCCCCTGATCTCTACAAACTCCCCATCGAAAAGTTTAGACTCTTGCTGCCTTAATCTCTTTTCTGATGGAGATTCTCCTATAGCGAGCGGAAATTGTTTCGAGTTTTTTAAATACAAGAACTGTGCAAGACTCCCCCTCGAACGTGCACTGTAATAGTAAATTAAATTAATGTCAAGTAAAAAATGAAGTTTTTTTATTTTTTTATTTTGTCTGTTTTTTCGAAATATTAATATCCGGTTGTTTTTTTAATCATTCCGTCAGAATATCAAGGAAAAATTGAGTAAAAATGATCGCCATTCAGACTTTGTTTGTTTTCTTCAAACGGACTTTCAAGAGATTAAAACAAGATGATTGCATGCTCAGCTTGTTTGGTTTAACATTAAAGCAGAGTCAATCTATGAAATACCAGGAAGATGCACAAAAAATCCCGGCTGATGGCCCAATTTGCAACTTTACTCGTTATTTGTATGGGAGTGCTGTTGTTATATGTCTGGTTTAACTTTGACGACCTGCGTTCTGAACAGGCATACCGCCAAATGTGGTATCTGAACCATAAATTTGAGAAAAACTGATTACAAAAAAATTTCTAAAAGGAAACTATGGAAGTCAAGTTTAGTACAAGATCTGCTGAACAACTAAAAACTCCTCCTGCAAGTATGTCAGGTGTTGTTTTTGGAACTGTATTTAGCGATCACATGTTCTGCATGGAATGGGAAGAAGGAAAAGGCTGGCATAATGCGGAAATAAAACCTTATGGACCTCTTATGCTGGAACCGTCATCGATGGTTTTGCATTATGCACAAATGTCTTTTGAGGGACTTAAAGCATATCAGACTGATTCCGGTGAGCATGTACTATTTCGACCGCGAGAAAATTTTAAACGTATGAACAGGACTTCCCTGCGGATGTGTCTTCCTGAACTGGATGTTGAAGAAGTGCTTACTGCCTTAAAGCAACTGCTGCGTTTAGACTCCGGATGGGTTCCAAACGAAGCCGGAACTTCACTATATATTCGCCCAACAATCTTGGCTACAGAAGAGGCAATCGGCCTGAAAGTATCTTCCAAATACTTGTTTTATATTATTCTGAGTCCGGTTGGACCGTACTACTCCCAGGGATTTAATCCAGTCAAAATCATGGTCTCAGATAAATATGTTCGTGCTGTTCCTGGGGGAGTCGGATTTGCTAAAACCGGAGGTAATTATGCGGCCAGTAATTTGGCCGAAAAAGAGGCCAAAGAGTTGGGGTACACTCAAGTTCTCTGGCTGGATGCTGTAGAGCGGCGCTATATTGAAGAGGTTGGTGCAATGAATATCTTTTTTGTGATCAATGACGAAATTGTAACCCCTCAACTGACTGGCTCAATTTTGCCGGGAATAACACGCATGTCAGTTTTGGAACTCGGAAAATATTGGGGTTTGAAAGTTAAAGAAGGGCGCATCACTATTGATGAAGTATTGAATGGTTTAAAAGATGGTACTGTATCAGAAGTTTTTGGTGCAGGCACGGCAGCAGTTATTTCTCCGGTTGGAACTCTTTCCTACAAAGGAGAGGATTACCAGGTCAGCGATGTAGAAACAGGTCCGGTTGCCATGCGTTTTTACGAGCACCTGACCGGAATTCAATATGGCAAAGAAGCAGATCCTTTTGACTGGGTTGAATCAATTTAAAAGACTTTAACCGAAACTTGACTCTATTAATTTGAATTTCGAGCTTGAATTACTGACTACTGCCATTCTTGTGTCTTCGGTTCTGCATATCAAAGCGGAATATAATGGAGCTCAACATTCTGGTAATCCTTATTATGAGCGGTCTGGCCTGGGAGCGTCATCTGCAGTTGGAACTTCCGCAAACATTATTTGCTGCGTGCGGCGCGATTTTATTCTTAATTTCAGACGCACTGCTGGCCTGGAATCGATTTCGGATGAAATTCAAATCCGCGCAATTTTTAATCATGGGTACTTACTATGTAGCCCAGTGGGCACTTGCAATGTCTTTAGGCCAACCGAATGTTTACTATTTGAGTTGATCATTTATAACCATGCAAAATCTGTTAAAAAA
>LSNO01000023.1 GCA_002082305.1 SAR324 cluster bacterium SAR324-CTD7B | reverse complement strand
CCGTCCTTTCCGTCACCCTTACTTAACAATTCTGGAGTCTAAATCTATTTAATTACGACTTTCCGATTCAAATCCCCCATTATTGAAAAATCCACCAATTGATGATATATGTTGGATTCTCCTAAACAAACCCCATCATCTCCTGCGATTAACTCCCGCTCATTCTTCACAGTGTCAGATACCCTCCAAGTAATATCCCCACATTCTTGTAAAACAAACCGATTGATGTTATATATTGGGTTCTCGTATACCGACTGATGGAAAGAGGATTTATCACTTTACCAGTTTGGTACAATCGCTGCTAAACATTTAATTTTGAAGCATTGCAGGAATCATTATGAAAGCAATTTTGTGTAAATCTTATGGACCACCAGAAAATTTGGTGCTTGAAGAGGTGCAAGATTTAAATCCGAAAGAGGGAGAAGCATTGGTAGAGGTGTATGCTGCTGCATTAAATTTCCCTGACACTTTACAGATTGCTGGAGAATACCAGTATCAACCTCCTTTACCTTTCAGCCCTGGCTCAGAGGCTTCAGGTATTATTATAGAATTGGGCCCAAATATAAAAGGGTTTGAAATAGGTGATCGTGTGATGGCGATTCCAGGAGTTGGAGCTATGGCAGAGCAAGTATGTGTCCCAGCGAGTGGTTTGAGAAAAATACCTGATAGTATGAATTTTAAAACGGCTTCTGGATTTCCTATGGTTTATTCCACTTCATACTATGCATTAAAACAACGAGCTAATTTAAAGCCTGGAGAAACACTTTTAGTCCTTGGGTCTAGCGGTGGGGTTGGTGTAACGGCTGTTGAATTAGGAAAGTTGATGGGAGCTCAAGTGATTGCAGGAGCTAGTTCTGAAGAAAAGTTACAGTTTGCTAAAAAAGCCGGAGCTGATTTCTTAGTCAACTACAGTGATGGAGATTTAAAAACAAAAATTAAAGAGTTGACAAAAGGTAAAGGAGCCGATGTTATTTATGACCCTGTGGGAGGCGATCTCTTTGACCAAGCAACAAGATGCATCAATTGGAATGGCCGATTGTTAGTAGTTGGATTCACAAGTGGGAGAATTCCTGAATATAAAGCCAACCTTGCATTGCTGAAAGGAGCTTCAATGGTCGGAGTGTTTCTTGGTCGATTTGCGACTGAGGAACCAGAGGCATATGAGACTAATATGGACGAATTATTTGAATTCTTTAAACAGGGAAAAATCAAGCCTGCCGTGAATCAATCATTTAAAATGGATGATTTTGTTTCTGCTTTCAATATATTTAAAGAGCGCAAAGTAATGGGTAAGGTAACTCTTGAATTCAAAAAATAAACCTCAAAAATTATGGTTACTTATCTTTTACTATTTAGTGCTGATCAACTGAGATATTTCTAGCACGATGTAAATTACTCTTGAAATCGGGACATCTTCTATGTCTTCATTTTGCCAAAAATCTGAATCGTGGATTCCCTTGTGAAAATCAACCTAATGCTCCCTAGCTAAAATGGAAATTATTGTACATCGAGGAGCCAATAAGAATGCTCCTGAAAATACCAGGGCTTCTGCGGAAGCCTGCATTGCCTTGGGAATGGATTTTGCAAAAATTGATGTTCGTTTGAGCAAAGACGGCATTCCTTTCATTCTCCATGATCCTTCGGTGGATCGTACCACCAATGGCAGTGGGAATATTAGCGATCTCACTTCGGAACAGATCGACCTTTTAGATGCGGGAAGTTGGTTTGACTTCAAATTTGCTGGTGAGAAAATTCCTCGTTTGGACAATTATTTTCGTTGGATTAAGGGAAAATACAAGGTCTTTCTGGACAGGAAAGATCCTCTTTTCAAGGGCAAAGAATTAAAAAAATGGCCAGTCTGATTTATGATTTAAACATGGAGAAGGAATGCTTTTTCAGCTTTCAAGATTCAACTGAGGAATCTCCCAGAGCTAAGGAATTTTCTGAGGTTGCCCACAACCTGTTATTGAAAATCAATGCTGATACCCTGGAGGAAATTCGCCAGGCAAAGCACAATTATAATTCTTCTATTGTGGAAACTTCGATTCGTAAGTTCACCGATGAACACAAAGCGCTTTGCCAAGAGTTGCGGCTAAAAACGATGATCTGGGAAAAACACTGGAGTGTCAACTTGTTTAAAAATACTATGCGATCCGGAATAGACATGATCAACCTGGATGATCCCCACTTGTTTCTTCAGATCAAAGAAGAAATGGGAAAAAACCAATAAAACTGTTAGTTAGGTAGAGAATATAATGGAAAAAAACAATGGAAAAATCAAACAAGAACGAATCATGACTGCTCTGGTTGGGAGTTACCCCAAACCTAAAACTATTTTTCCTGACAGTGGAAGATCCTTGCTTGATGTGACTGGAATGACATTTTATTATTTGAAAAAGGAAATAGGAGCAGAAGAATTCGAGACGCGTCTGGATCAAGCAGCCTTGATGGCAATTGAAGATCAAAACTCTGCTGGAATAGAATGGATCACTGATGGAGAAGAACGCAGAGGGCATTATGTTCTGTATGTCTTGCGAAAGCTGAGGGGGATCGATTTTACGATTCTCCAAAATAAAACGATCCGAGATGGAAAGTATGTTCGGAAAGTCCCTGTTGTCACTGGAAAAATTGACTTTATCTCCCCTATCCTGGTTGATGATTTTTTGTTCACTCAAAAACATGCTCGTGGTATCGCAAAAATCGGTCTGCCAGGCCCGATGACCGTCACCGATGGTGTTGCTGATGCTTATTACAAGGATGATCGTGAAGCCATGGCCATGGATTATGCTCGAGCCATACACCCCGAAGTAAAATCCCTGATCGATGCAGGATGCCAGGCAATTCAATTTGATGACCCTGTCCTGCTTCGTTATCCGGATCAGGCAAAAAAATGGGGATTGAAAGCGCTTCATGCTTGTTTTGAAGGTTTCGAGAATCAGGCCACCTTCTTCGTGCATGTTTGCCGAGGCTATCCGGATCCCAAATTGGAAAAACAAGGAATTGAATACAAAGCCAATGAGAATTACTATCATGAGATGTTAAGTTGGTTTAGTGAATCAAACCTCGATATTATTTCTATTGAAGGCGCTCAGGAAGATCTGGACTTATCGATCCTTCCTGCACTCGGTAAAAAGACAATCATGTTAGGGGTGCTTGATATCGGATCCGAAAGTGTAGAAAGTGTAGAACTTCTGGTAAAACGGGGACAGGAAGCATTACAGTTCATTCCTCTTGAACAATTGATTTTAGCACCTGATTGCGGAATGATAGAGCTTTCCCGCACCTCAGCACATCAGAAGCTGATGAACCTATCAAAAGCGACAGCAATTTTGAATGAAAGAGTATAATTGAAATGATAACAAATAATTTCAACTCCTGATTCGCATTAATAGTAAAAATCCACACAACTTTCAGGGATATAATGCCAGAAATAAATTTTGATAAAAAACGCTACGAATTGAAAGAGACTATTTTGAGTACAGATCCCAATTCCAAAAATGAGGTTAAGAAGCAAATCAATAAAAAATGGTATTCTGCCAACATCCCAAAAAAGGAATTGAAACAACTGTCGAAACGAAATGATCGAGACGGGTTGAAAAATTTTGGACTCTGGTTTGTCTTGCTGATTGGAACCGGATCCCTAGGCTATCTATTTTGGGGAGCTTGGTTAACTATTCCAATCTTTTTTATCTATGGAACTCTTTATACATCCAGTGATGCCAGGTGGCATGAATTGGCCCACAAAACACCATTTAAAACATTGTGGATCAATGAAATTTTGTACCATATTTGTTCATTAATGACCATTCGGGAAGCTTATTTTTGGCGTTGGAGCCATAGACGGCATCATACCAATACATTGATTGTAGGAGAAGATCGTGAGATTACAGGACAAACCCCGATCAATCTTTTCCATCTATTGATAGGTATTTTTTATTTAACCGGGGGAAGAGCAGAATTAAAAAGAACCAGACAGAGAATTTGACAAAGGTTGAAGACATCTCTTGAGGCATTCGCATGTGCGCACGCGAGGGAATAGAATCTCTCAAAAATAGGTGACCAAATAGGTGTCGTTGAAGGAGATTGAATTCGCAGGTGAAACCTTCCTCGTACCTAATCCACCGGAGGACTATCTTTCCGCAAAATACGGTCCAAATTGGATGATTCCAAAGAGTTCTGGGTATGAAAAAGACATTCTGGCAATGATCCCGGACCATCCCATTCAACAGAGGCAATCCGCTATTGGAGAAAATTCT
>LSNO01000022.1 GCA_002082305.1 SAR324 cluster bacterium SAR324-CTD7B | reverse complement strand
AGGTCGTTCACCAGGTTTGCCAATGCATCCATATCTATCGATAAGTCTTCCTTAAAAGGCGTGATCAAAGCCACACCGGTTCCAACAAAGGCTTCCATTTAATTCGTGTTTTTTAAAATTTTCAAATATTTAAAAGCTTCTTCCCAAAACTCCCGGAAATCATCGGTTTGAATGGAAATATTGAACAGGCTCAAAGCATCCCATCCGCGACCGATCTTTAGCTGAGCCTTTGCACGCGCGGTAAACAGTCCGCCAGCATAACAATTCTCTTCAAAAAAGCAGAGCAGGAAATCGTAAGGTTTTGCCAGGGATTCCAGGATCTGCTCATCTTTAAATCGACCGCGCATGTTTACCTGCGAATCGGAAAGACTGCGATGATCTCCTTGAAATTTGGTAGGATTACACACAAAAATTTCCAAATTCTCCGGGTTAAAACCTGCGTTCTTCAATGCCGACAAAAAGACTGGGATCCGCTCTTCAAATTCTTCTGCAATCAAAAGGGCACTTCTTCCTGTAATCCCGGTTTCTTCAAACCCGGATTGCCGCGCATATTTCCTGATCTTTTTGCGGATCAGTATTTTTTTCAGACTCATTAAGCATGCTTGTTCTAAGCGGCAAAATTAGATATTTAAAAGAAATAGCCACCTATTACTGAAAATAGATTAATGAAAGCTATTGAAATTGCACAACTTTGTGATTCCTGTAAAAAGTTTTACACAAGATTGATGAGTCGCAGCTTCTTTTCGGAGGTCGTGAAGAATTTAAATGCCATGAATAACCCGGCCATACGCAAAATGGCCTGTATGACTTCCACGCTCGCATCGGGAAGATAAAATAATGCCATATCACGAAAGACATCAGCGAAAAGCAGGGCCAGCGTGAGCGAAATAAAATAAACCGATTTCTTTGAGTACGAATTCAGGTAATATACCAGCGCGATCAGGGCCATCACCAGTAGATTCAGATAGTAAAATACGTAAAAGATCATCTCACCCATATCAGATATCTTTCGTTTCAATTCCTCGAGATGCCCCACCAAAAAATACACATTCAGAATGACCAATATGACAAATACGATCTTTATGTATCGGTTTGCCGCACTTCTTTCAGTAAATTTCAGCGCTTCCAGATACAGAAACAGGTAGGAAATTCCGGAAAAAACCATCATTCCGAAATGCCCTATTTTGTGTTGAAAAAAGCCGAAAATCCCTGCCAGGACCGCCGTGATTACAAAAGCCCGAAAATTAAGACGGGACTTTTTCACTTCACAGCAAAAACCATGGAGCAATGGAAAAAACAACAATAATCCGGAAAGACTGCTCAGCCAGGTTTGAGATTCCATAACAGCGTAGATCTGCACCAGCAGAAGTGGCAGCAAGGCCAGCAACGATAATTTACTAGTTTTCATACAGATAGATTGGGTAGTTTAAATATATCAAAGTTTTATTTTATCGTTAAGAAACCGTTAAAAATAAATACCTCAAAAGTGGTATAACACTATTTTACCAGGGACAGAACAACAAAAAATTTATAAACATCCTCCCGGAGCAATCCCTTATAAAGTCTTAACTTTGAAGCCTAATGCCTATTTAGATCATGAAGAGTTTTATTCGCCTGTTGTTGGTAATCAGCTTATTTTCAAGCTGTAAAAATAATCCTACAACAATTTCAAGTTTTGAAGGAAAAAGGATTCCCATTGATTCCCAACTTTCAGAAGATGAGGAAATCAATGACTTTATCGCTCCCTACAAACAGAACCTGGACAAAACCATGGATTCGGTTCTGGCGTACAATCCAAAATTACTTACAAAATCTGATGGGGATCTGAATACCGCTATCGGTAATTTCATGGCAGATGCCGTAATGGAGCAGGCTAATCCTGTTTTTCAGTCTCGCACAGGGAAAGAGATCGATTTCGTCCTGCTGAACAATGGTGGTATCCGGGCGCAACTGCCTTCCGGAGGCCTGACCATGAAAAAGATCTATGAACTGATGCCCTTTGAAAACGAAATTGTGATCGTGGAACTAACCGGAAAAGATGTAAAAGACATGCTGCAATATCTCAGCAAGGCCAAAACCGCTCATCCCGTTAGTGGGATCGAGCTCCGTGCAGACAGAAATTACAAGATCTACAAAGCAAGCATTGATGGCCAACCGATCGATGAAAACAAACATTATTTCGTGGCCACTTCAGATTACCTTCAGCAGGGCGGTGACAACATGAACTTTTTTGCAAATCCCGTGGAAGTATATTCCGTAGATTATAAGATCAGGAATGCGCTGATCGATTACCTGAAGAAAACCGATACACTCCGAGCCAGAATCGATAACCGCTATATCAGAGAATAATGAAAAGAAGAGATTTTATCCAAACGACCTCAGCAGCCGGTTTATTCGTAGGACTTGGCGGACTGTCTTCCCTGTCTTTCCAATCACCAGGGAAACATCTTACCATTCTGCACACGAACGATGTGCATAGCCATATTGGACCTTTTGGACCGAACGACGGCCGAAATGCCAATATGGGCGGTGTTGCCAGACGTGCTGCTTTGATCGAAAAAATCAGGCAGGAAAACCCTAATACGCTGTTACTCGATGCGGGTGACATTTTCCAGGGAACGCCTTATTTCAACTTCTACGGAGGTGAACTGGAATTCAAACTGATGAGCAAAATGCGCTACGATGCGGCAACCATTGGCAACCACGATTTCGACAACGGGATCGACGGTTTGTATGCCCAATTACCGCATGCCAGTTTCGACTTCATTTGTTCGAATTATGATTTCAGCAATACTGTCATGGATGGCCACACTAAAGACCATAAGATCTTTAACAAAGACGGAATCAAAATTGGCGTTTTTGGACTGGGTGTAGAGCTACAGGGGCTGGTAAACCAGAAACTCTATAAAGAGACTAAGTATCTTGACCCGATGGAAATCGCGACTGACATGGCTTCCAAACTTAAAAATGAAGAAAAATGCGACCTGGTGATCGCCCTTTCTCATATGGGTTATGATTATAAGAACAGTACGATTTCTGATGTCAAACTCGCTCAGAAAACCAATAATATTGACCTGATCATTGGCGGCCATACGCACACGTTCCTGGACCGGCCAACAGTTCTGAAAAACAAATCTGGCAAAAACGTGATCGTGAACCAGGTTGGCTGTTACGGGCTCTACCTAGGAAGGCTGGATTACTATTTTGATGAGGAACAAAACCTGAAGACCAAAGGATACAGCATCCAGGTGTAACCCCTGCTATTCCAGCATTTTCAGGAAATCATCTTCGCAAAAGCTTTTCACAAAGGTTTCCCAGGAAATCATTCTGGAAAACCTTTTCCTACAGAAATAAATCAGAAATAATCAACCTAACAGCTTCATCACTGTCATAGAACTCTGATTTGCCTGTGCCAGCATGGCAGTACTCGCTTCCGTCATGATCTGATCACGAGTAAATTGCGCCATTTCATGGGCCATATCCGCATCTCGGACTACAGATTCCGAACTCACAGTATTTTCATGTGCAATCCGGAGATAGTTAAGATTGCTTTCCAAGTTGTTCTTCTGGAATGCTCCCATTTCACCACGGTTGGAATTAACTTCCTCAATTGCTTTATCAATAACAGCAATAGCATCCTGAGCCTGTGATGAGCTTAGCATTGTGACTTCATCTAAAGCCTTGAAGCCGGATGAATTCGATTCTCCTCTGCCTAAATCAGCAGCCTTCATACTTCTTAAAGAGAATTGTGAAAACTGGTTAGCATTTCCACCAACCTGAAAGGTCAGTGAGTTTTGTACAAAGGTGATCGTACCTGCTTTCCCTCCAACAGGAGCAGATTCACCTGTGTAACGAATCTTGATACCCTCTGTTGTTCCAGCGCCGATTGACCCTGTCATTATCTGACCTTTTCCAATTGATTCTTCTCCGTTAATTTCACCTATGACATCTAAGCCATTTTCGACACTAACGTTAACATTTGATTTATTTGAGACGAGTCCGGCTGTACTGCTGGCAACTTGAAAAGTATGCTCACTGCCAAATTTCTTATGTCTCAATGAGATAAGCTGAGGGGTATGACTGTCAGTCGTAGATGAAGGAGGTCGTATCAAATCCAATTGTACACCTGCTTCTTCAATCGCCGAAGTAAGGTCATTCATTGTCTGCTCAACTGATTGACCTTTTACTGTTTTAAAGTTAACAACCCTGCCACCTTCAGAAATAGTGATCTGCTCACCGGAATCAATCATCGCTTGAGTCAAAGCTACTGTGCCACTTTGAAAAGATCTAGTTGCTGCTTGCTTAATGACAATGTCATATCCGCCTGTACCTGATGAGCTTGCATTGACCCCGGCTTCTACGAATTCCAAATTATTTCCGATAGTCAATCCGTTTCCTGAGCGACTTCCATCAAGCAAATAATTTTGCCCATACTGAGTACTTGAGGCAACACGGTTTATTTGATCTAAAATATTATCAAATTCTCTTTGATCAGCCAGCATCATATTTGGATCGTTAACACCTTCATTGCCTGCATGAACTGCCAACTGACGTGCCTGAATCAGTGCACGACTGACTTCTGACAGGCCAGCTTCTGCTGTTTGAACCAATGAAACAGCCATCTCTGAATTATCAATGGCCTGGCGCAGACCAGCAGCCTGTGCACGAAGATTCTCTGATATCTGCAGCTGCGCCGGACTATCCGCCGCACGGTTAATTTTTAAACCTGAAGAAAGTTTCTCCATGGTTTTTTCTTGAGCGTTTGAATTATTTAAAACACTTCTGTGAGTGTTGACTGCGCTCATATTATGATTTATTTTTAAAGACATTATGTCCTCCTTGATATGTGTTAAGTGATCCACACTACATGTGAGAATCTATTTAAATGCGTAACCATACATCCATGTATAACCCGCGAAAACCCTCATCTGTTTCAATGAGGTGGCTAAAGATGTAGAAGATATATTATCCCCAGCCGAAAAAGCCTTCAATAGCTTCAAATTATTTACTCCACTTTAAACACTAACTTTCTACTTTCTACCTTCTACTTCCATTTTCTACTGCTATCTTCTACTTCAAATCCTCTACTTCAAATCCTCTACTTCAAATCCTCTACTTCAAATCCTCTACTTCAAATCCTCTACTTCAAATCCTCTACTTCAAATCCTCTACTTCAAATCCTCTACTTCAAATCCTCTACTTCAAATCCTCTACTTCAAATCCTCTACTTCAAATCCTCTACTTCAAATCCTCTACTTCAAATCCTCTACTTCAAATCCTCTACTTCAAATCCTCTACCGCTAGCTTCCTTCAACTTCCTTCAACTTCCTTCAACTTCCTTCAACTTCCTTCAACTTCCTTCTGCTAGCTTCCTTCTAGTTTCTACTTCAATTTTCTGCTGCTAGCTGCTACTTCTAATTTCTGCTGCTAGTTTCTACTGCTTAAACCTGCAAATGTATCCAACTACTGATTCAGCTTAGAATTCAAACTGAATTCAATTAGTTGTAATCATTCTTTTTTCCTACAGAATTATCCCATCCTTTATTTAATCTCTGCCCGCATTCCACAGAAGCAAGCAATCACCTCATTATCTTTGCCGCTTTAGAGACGGCATTGCAGATGATCTATACGACTGCGGTTATGCTAACGCTGGAATCGCCTATAGTTTTTTTATGTATAAGCTCTGTATGAACCACCGACTCATCTTTTCTGATAAGTCTGATTCATTCAGCTTATTAAATTAAGCTTATGTTTTCTGCCGGTACGTTGTTTAAGAGTAAAACTCATAGTTTCATGTTCTTATATCTCACATTAACAACCGTAACTGCATGTATTATTCTTCTGTTTTTTGCCTTTATGATCATCAATTACAACCTGGTATAAATAACATTTGTGTCATTTCCGCAAAAGCTGTAATCCATGAACTTTTAATTGTCTGAAATAATATAATCCTGCTACCGTAATAACGAAAAACAAGTAAGGTTAATTGTCTTTTTACGGTTTCATCATCTATACTCAAGAAACAGAACACAGCTTTTTCCATGTTCTCTGTCTTAAATATTTACAAAACATTAATTATCAGCTTTAAGTTTTCACTCCTAAACTTCAGCTTACTCTGTATTTAACGGGACAAAATGCGTTTGCACAATGTCCCGTCATTTCCAAAATAAATGATAATCAGAAATAATTATTGCAACAGCTTTAAAATGCTTGTTGGCGTTTGATTTGCCTGGGCCAACATTGCAGTACTGGTATCCATCATGATATTGTGACGTGTGAATTTAGCCATTTCCTCTGCCATATCCGCATCTCTAATGACTGATTCAGAGCTCAACACATTTTCATGCGCAGCTCTCAAGAAGTTAAGGTTGCTCTCCAGGGTATTCTTTTGGAATGCCCCCATGTAGCCACGATTGGCTGATACATCCTTAATTGCTTTATCAATTATATCGAGGGAATCCCTGGCACCTGGTGCAGTCATTAAATTTACATCTGCAAATGAACGGAATCCTGAATCATTATCTACTCCAGATCCCAAATTTTGTGCTTTTGAGCTTTTAAAAGAAACACTAGTAGTTTGGTTTGAATTTGATCCAATATGGAAGCTAAGTGAGTTCTGAGTGAAAGTTAGAGTTCCAGCCCTCTGTCCTGCAGGTGGTGCATTCTCCCCTGTATAGCGAATTGCAATTCCTTCCGCCTTACTTCCAAAGCCACCTCTTCCTGTCAGAACCTGCCCTCTCCCAAGTGCTCCTTCTTTGGCTATCTCACCGGCTACATCAAGTCCATTTTTCACTCTTTCAGAAACATTAGCTACATTTGAAAGCAAACCAGCAGTGTTGCTTGAAACCTGGAAAAAAGGTTCACTTCCGTATTTTGTATGTCTTAATGTCAATGTTTGTGGAGCATTTCTACTAGCTGAATCACCCTTCGGAGTAACAAGTTCAACGTTGACTCCTGCCTCTTTCATTGCATTAGAAAGCTGATTCATGGTCTGCTCAATATTAGTTCCAGCAATAGTTCGAAAATTTACTTTACGACCGCTCTCAGTAATTGTAATTTGTTCCTCTGCATCAATTATTTGCTGAGTCAAAGCAGCAGTTCCAGTATGGGTTGATCTAGTTGCAGCCTGCTTTATATCGATGTCGTAGCCGTAAACACCAGAACTTCTACCAGTTACACCTGCGTTAACAAACGATAAGTTTTTACCTGTCGTGACACCGTTTCCAGCACCGCTTCCATCAAGCAAAAACTTTTGCCCATATTGAGTATTCTTCGAAATTCGGTTAATTGATGCCACTATTTGATCAAACTCCTGCTGATCAGCCTCGAGCATCATTTCATCGTTAACTGCTTCGTTAGCAGCGTGAATTGCCAATTGACGCGCCCTTACTAATGAAAGACTTACCTCATCAAGAGCGGCTTCTCCAGTCTGCATCAGAGATATTGCCATTTCAGAGTTGTCTATTGCCTGCTTAACACCTGCAGTTTGAGCACGCAACGCTTCAGATATCTGCAACTGTGCCGGAGCATCAGCACCACGGTTAATTTTTAATCCGGATGATAATTTTTCC
The DNA here is from genome assembly GCA_002082305.1 of SAR324 cluster bacterium SAR324-CTD7B. Lineage (GTDB taxonomy): Bacteria > SAR324 > SAR324 > SAR324 > NAC60-12 > Arctic96AD-7. The sequence goes on along the minus strand of LSNO01000022.1, from coordinate 11,161 downwards.
AGTGTCTTTGATTGTAAAGATTGGTTTTTTAATAGATTGCGATGTGCATTTATAGCAGACGCATTTGTATTGATTCTCATAACATTCTCCTAAGTATGAATATAGGTAAACTGACAGTAATCCAAAGTATTAAAGGGAATAATCCCTTCACGCATCCCTGCACATGGATTTACATGTCATTGACCCATTCCGGACATTATTATCCAATCCTGACCAATAGAACAATTCATCCCGGAATAGTTCTTAAATCAGCCAGAAAGAGCCACTTTACCATTTGAAAAAAACACCACACCAGAGCTTCATTGCTTCCGGTTGTGGAAAATTATTAGACTTCTGCCCAGAGAATAACCCACTTAGAGCGGATACTCTGATTCAAGTCTTCAATTGTTAGATTCCGTTCTTGCGCCTGGAGTTTTACAAGCCTGAGCCTGCCTCTCAAAGACGGTTTCATCCATGAAACTTTGTCGGGCACTCCACCCTGCTGTAATTTATCAATGGACTGGTAGTTCAGTTCCGGAAGGGAACTGATCAACCTCCCATCGATAAAAACAGCACTCCTGGTTTCCGTTCCAGGATTTCCGCTCAGCAACATAAATCTTGCTGAGCAAAATTTTCAAACAACGTTAAAATCCGTCATCCTGAGCGCAGTCGGCTGCACCGGCTGCGCTCACCATAACGGTTCTTTCAATCGCTTACCGTCAAATGATGAAATGCTTTTCGCTGAATTCTTCCATGAGTCCAGCGAAATGCTACGTCATCATCAAATCCGCTTGGGGATCAAGCGAATACGAATCAGATCCCACTAACCATTTATTAATTTCATAACGGCTGCAGGAGTCTGATTTGCCTGTGCCAGCATCGCTGTGCTGGACTGGACCAATATCTGATTACGGGCAAAGGCCGACATTTCCTCAGCCATATCCGCATCACGAATTATTGATTCCGCATTTGTTACATTTTCATGTGCATTCCTTAAATAATTGAGATTGCTTTCTAAATCATTTTTCTGAAAAGCACCCATTTTTCCCCTAAATTTTGTAATTTCATCAATCGCCCGATCAATGATTAAAATTGCATCCTGAGACCTCTCTGCATCAGTAAATTCAACATCATTCAATGATCTAAAACCCGAATCATTCGTCACTCCGCTACCTAGTTTATTGCTGTTGACACTTCTTAATGAAAAGCTTGTGGACTGCTCTACATTTGGTCCAACATGAAAAACAAGTGAGTTTTGAGAAAGTGTTACCGAACCAGCCATTTTGCCTGGCGGCGGTGTATTTTCTCCGGTATATCTAAGCTTCAGTCCGGAAACCTTCGATGGAATGCTACCTGTCAGGTACTGTCCTCTTCCTATTCCAAGCTCTCCTCCGATAAAACCTGCCACATCATCACCGTTTTTTATTTTGACCGAAACATCTGCTTGAGCAGACAAGACTCCGGACGTACTGCTGGCAACTTGAAAAAAATGTTCGCTGCCAAACTCATTATGCTTAAAACTCAAAAACTGTGGTGCATCCGGAGTTGCAGCGCTTCCTGGAATCCTGACCATCACTACATCCATTCCAGAGGCAATAACTGCTTTTTCCAGACGATTCATCGTAGTTTCTACGCTTTCCCCTGCTATGGTTTCAAAGTTCAATGTTTTACCGCCTTCTGAAAATGTCAATTGTTCTCCTGCATCAATAAGTGCCTGGTTTAAGGATACAGTTCCTTTCACAGTAGATTGCGTGGCTGCCGTTTTAATTTCTACGGCATAGCCGCCCACCGGTGAAGAATTCGTATTTTCAGTTGCACTGACAAATTCCAGATTATCTCCGGCTGCAACTCCGTTTGCCCCCATACTGCCGTCCAAAATAGCCTTTTTGCCGTAATTCGAAATCTTCGCTATTCGGTCAATTGTGCGCAAAGAGTCTTCTAATTCTTGTTGATTGGCAGCCAGCATGGACTCATCGTTCACGGCTTCGTTCGCAGAACTAATCGCAAGTTGCCTGATATTAATTAGAGAACGGTTGACTTCTTCCAAAGCACCTTCAGCAGTTTGCAGCATTGTAATTCCAGTTTCAGAGTTGTCTATGGCCTGTCGAAGTCCCGCTATCTGTGCCCTCATCCTTTCTGAGATGATTAAGCCTGCAGGAGAATCGGCGCCGCGATTGATTTTCAATCCGGACGAAAGCCGTTCTAAATTTTTATTTTGAACCTCAGTATTCTTCATGAGGTTCCTGTGCGAATTCATCGCAGCAATATTATGATTGATCCGTAAAGGCATAAATCCCCTTTTTTGATTTGATTGATAAACGTATAAAATAAAACGACCAGATCTTTACCATCCTGGCTAAGATTCAGCCGAGTTGCCGTTACATTACGGCTCTTTCCAAAAGTTCCCACACTCTCGGAAATATAATCGCTTCCCTATCTTTTTTTATACTCAAGAAAAGAAGCAGTACTAAATTATTTAAGCTTATTTTTATAATAAATATATTCTTTTTATTACATTATTGAATAATATCAACGAGACTCTCATTAATTTCATAATAAGAATTTGAAACTCACATTCCGCTTCTGCGGATTTTAATATTAAACAATGATGTATCTAATCTTTACTTTAACAATGAGAGCACAGTTTCCTGATTCTGGTGTGCCTGTGCTTCTGTAGAGCGTACTAAATTCTTTGCAATTATGTTCCCCGTTTGTTCTGCGAAAACATGTGCTTCCTCACTATTTTCGATATTTTGATCTGTAATAACTAACTTGTCATATTCGTTTCGCAAATTCTTCATTGAGTCATTAAATGTAGTGTCACAAAACACCTTTACTCTGGCTCTGACTTCTGAAATTTCTTTCAGGCTTTTCTCTAAGACACGCATTGAGTCTTTAATTCTTTGTTCAGTCTGAATATCTATTTCCTGCAACGAATTAAAACCAGATACATTCTCAGTATCCACTCCCAGATGTGAAGTATGAATACTTGCCAGACTCAGCAATTCAATGTGCGGCTCCGGGATTCCTACTCTAAATTGAAATCCATTCTGGATCACAGAAACCGTACCAGCCACTTTATCTGCAGGCGCTTCACTTCCATAGTACCTGACAGTCAACCCGCTAATATCCTCTGTTTCTGCAGGAACACTTAAGTATTGTCCGTGTCCTAAACACGGCATTCCGTTGATTGTGCCTTTTAGATCTAATCCTGGAGAAGCAAGAGTAACTTTTTGACTCTCTAACGAAAGCAGACCCGGCGTGAAACTCGAAGCTTCAAAGATGTACGCACTTCCATACTGAAGGTGTCTGAAATGCAGTATATCATCTACATTTCTAACAATTTCCAACGGTATTTTAAGTTGAGAAATCCAGTCTGCAAGACGACGAAATGTAGCTGAAACACTTTCCCCTTTCTGAGTAATAAAACAGTTTGAAGTCCCACCCTCTTCAAAGATAAGCTGTTCTTTTTGGTCAACTATATCTTGTGTAAATGGCCGAAAACCCTTTAGTTCCGATCTTGTTGCTGCTTCAGTTACTAAAACTTCATAACCGCTTAGTGGAGATGTTTTTGAATTGGAGTTCATCATTACAAAATCCAAAAACTCACCAGTCGCAACTCCTCGAACTCCGTAACTGCCGTCCAGCAAAGATTGATGACCATAACTTGTTTCATCTGCTACTGTGTTTATCCGCTTAATCAACTTCACAAGTTCTTGCTGGTCAGCCTCTCTCAAAACTGAATTGAATTCTGTTTCTTTTGACACAATTACCAGTAATTCCATTATTTCTATCAATTTAACTTCGACATTTTCCAAAGCACTTGCTGCAGTTTGAACAATAGACATTTCTTCCTCAAGATGAGAAATTTCATTTTGCAAACCAGTTGACTTAAGTCGCAAATCTTCATTTATCATTAAATGAGCGGAAACGTGATCTTTCACAACAGCCGGACGCACCGGAGTTTTTTGTTTTTCTTTTTTCTCTTGCTCCTGCTGCTGGTACATTGAATTTCTAAAAGTACCATGTTCGCTCAATCCCCCCATAGCAGGCCCAATATTTGTTCGAATATTCATAGACATATTTCCTCTTATGTTTATAATTCTCCGGCAGAGAAACTCCGTGTCCAAAGACACGTCATTCCTCTTTCCGGGGACGAAACTTAACTTAAAATTTAACTTAATAAATAATTTGCAAACCTGCTGATGTTCAGACAGCAAATTTGTAAATCATTTTTTCTGCTGACAACCGGCAAGGTTCAAGAAACAAGATAAGGGCTAGGCACAGGACCTTGAACCTTAAACCATGAATCTTGAACCTTAAACCGTATTACTGAGTTACACTTCCAATCAGTTGCAATACTGATTTAGGAATCTGGTTGGCTTGTGCAGCCATTGCGGTGCCTGATGCAATCAAAATTTGATTTTTGGTAAAGTCACTCATTTCCGCAGCCATATCTGAGTCACGGATGATAGACTCTGCATTTGTCAGGTTTTCACTGGATATACGTAAATTTCGTAAATTAGATTCTAGAGAATTTCTCTGGAATGAACCAAGATTCCCACGTAACACACCAATATCCTGGATTGCTTTGTCAATCAATTTAATTGAGTCTTGGGCACCGGTACTGCTAGTCAAGTCTAAATCAGCCAGGCTGTTGAATTCACTCTTATTTTCCACACCTCTTGCAATTTGCCTTGTGCGGAGATTATCTAATGAAAAAGATATCGTTTGGTTGCGATTCGCACCAACCTGATAAACTACAGATCTTTGTGTAATATGAACGTATCCTTCTACATCTTTTCCAACCATTTCTTCATTAGTCTGTTTGACAAGTTTTTGACCAATTACTCTGCCTTGTTCATCTTTAATATATACAACACGATGTCCCAGTTCTTTGTCATACTGAACAATTATTCCTTCAGTGGGCGAACCCTGTGTGCCGTGCAGAAACTGACCTTCGCCTATAGCAAGGTCACCTTGGATATAACCCGATACATCCTGTCCTCCGCTGGAAAGCTTAATAGTTCCTGGTTTTTCTCCAAACAGTCCTGAAAGATTAGTTGAGACCGCAAAATTCGGTCTGCTGCCGTAATGTTTATGTTTTACCGTCAGCATACCATTTTCATTGATTACTATTATTACAGAAAGACCGCTTTCATCTGCCTTTTTCTGTAGTGACCTCGCAATTAAATCGGCCAACCTTGCTTCAGTGTTTTCTCTGGAAAATGTCTCGGGAGATCTACGGAAATTCCCCAGCAATTGCTGTATATTTTTCTTTAGATTTCTCTCCTCATTGGTATCCATTTCCATGACCCTGTTATTTTCCTTAAGCACAAACGAAGCGCCTTTTTCTATTTCTTCCAACGACATTCTTCTGCCAGCATTTACTTCCGCACGTGCTGCGACTTGTTCAATGTCAACTGAGTAGCCTTGTTTTGTAGGAGCCTGCTGAGTAACCGGTGAAGCACCATAAAAAGTTAACCCATCACCAACAGCCACACCATCTACTGCATTGCTGCCATCAAATAGTATTTTTGTGCCGAACTGAGTTGAAACAGCAATCCTATCCATAGTCGACAGAAGCTCTTCTACCTCCAACTGGTCTGCCTGCAGCATTTTTTCATCGGCTGCCCCATCATTTGCGGCATGCAGTGCTAATTGACGCATACTGATCAACATTGAACTAAACTCACTCAACACGCCCTCTGCTGTCTGCACCATTGAGATTGATGTCTCCGAGTTTTTAACTGCCTGATTGAGTCCTGAAATTTGTGTACGCATTTGCTCAGAAATCATCAGCTCAGCAGGACTGTCTGCTGCAGAATTGATTTTTAAACCAGAAGATAGACGTTCCAGATTCTTTTTTGTATCGTTTATAGAACTGCTTAAATGTCTCAAAGAGTTAATTGCAGCTGTATTATGGTTGACGCGCATGGCATCCTCCTTTAATTGGAGTTAAACAATTGGTCAGGTACTCATGACCTTAGTTGATCAAAATTTTGTAATAATATATTTATTTTTATTACATTTTATAAAATAGTATGACCTTGATTAATTTTTAATTCAGCAACATAACTACCCTTTACCTCACCACACATTAATGTGATCGGTTTCAGGCATTTTTCTGAATGCTCAAAAAGTCATTACAACCCCGCACTATTCCGTCTTAACGGGAATAAAGTCGGGCAACAAACGTCGCAGCATTTTCAAAACGACGTCCTCAAAGAAATTACAAAAATATCGCAACTCGACATGTTCTGAATCAGCGAAAACCTGATACTTCAACAAGAAACAACTGGTCCTGACGGCAGAAAAGTGTCTGCAGCAATTATTTATTTGTAAATTTGACGCAATTCGATGCTGCGTCTTATCAAGAGAGTACTCAACTCCCTTCACAAAACGCAATTTTGAATAACTACATTATCAACTGATGTAAAACAATTTTTTCAAAAATATGGATATTACAATTACTATCCAGTAGAGTTTGAAGAATTTCTGCAAACTCCGACCTTCCTCCTTCACTTTGAAATCAAACTCCAAAGATTCAGGTCAAACTGTTTTGGTCAGTGCTGTATTCTATTGAACATAAGACCCTGTGCTGACATCTCCATGCTTAAACATCACAAAGCAAAATTTTAGTGTTCAGATTTGGATGCAGATCTTAATTAGACATACATTGGCATCTGAGCTCATAAGTTTTAATTCATGAGCACACTAAAAGCCGTATTGGTCGGCACTGTCGTGCCTCACAGCTCATAACGAGAGTTAAACATAGAGCGAGCAATCACAACTCCAGACTGCGGCTGCCGACGACATTAACTTTGAAAAAGTGAACCCGTCACAACCTGCTCAAAAGCAAATACAATAATATTTTCAAAGATCATTAATTCTCCCTGGTCCACCAAAATAATTCCTGTTTCACAAGACCGTATTCGGTGATGAGGGAGTTAGTATTTTTTTGGAATCTCCCCCTTATTTATTGAGTAGAGAGATTCGTGCATTCTCCTAACTTGGATACTTTCGTTCCAGGAAAGGATTTTCATTGTGTTTCTTATCGACACCTTAAACTGGAACTTTAATGCTTTTTTGGGGTTTATTTTTATATGAAAGTAAAGGGGGCCATTTCCTGAGAAAATACGGAAACGAAACTTGGATAATTTAGATTTAGTTTTCAGCTTAGAAAAAGTAATTAAAACCAAAAAGGGGGTAGGTACGTCTGTCCTGAAGGGTGTAATTCAGAGCGTTCTCACCACTCTTGCGTTCAACAAATTTTGCATCCTTCAGTCTCCGGTGTTCAAGAATGGTATCCCACCATGAGTGAATTGCAATCGGTTGTGTGAGATCAAAATTTCCTTCTGCAGGATGATAAACCATTCCCAAATATATTCCTGCAACAAAAGCAACCCCAGGTGATGCAGTAAAGCCTGCTCCTGAATGCACGGCTCCAAAAATAGCACTGGCTGTAATTATACTTCCCCAGCGTGAGGGACTTTTGCTGAAACCCATTGAAAACAAATTGAACAAAGATTTCTGAATCACACCGCGAAACAGCATTTCCTCGCCAACACCAACCAGTTGATACTGTAAAAACGATGTGTTTATGATTTCATTTTTACTCAAATCATTGTCCACATGATAAGTAACTAAATCTGAATCAAGAGAAACTGTAGAAGCCCAGATTGTCGGCACCCAGAAAGTCCATTCATCAGCATATTCCCACACCTGAAAAGGAGACAGCATCAACCCAAAAGTACTGGAGTTTTTTTCACAGCCAGTCTCATACAGATCATAAAACGTTGCAAAAGTGAGGTTGCCGTACATGCTTAAATATACATTCGCATAATACGTTTCTCTGGAATAGAAAAAATCATGTTGCTTTTTGTCATCCGCTAATTCTGTCTCTTTATAAATCTTATTGAAGTATTGTTCGTAATCGCTGCTGCTTGAATTTTGCCAGTATTTATTAAGTACAATCCAACGCGAACCACCCAAAACCAGCATTTTGTCGTAGTGACCAAGAATTCCATATCCCAGTCCAGGTATGAGATATTCCGCTACTGTAGCTCCTATGCATCCGAAACCGGAAACTCCCCAGGCTGAAACTGGAATGAATATACCAGCCAGCATAGTAAATATTAGCAACTTCAACTTTTTTAAAAAACAAACCAAATTTTCCTCTATTTTTCAAATAGTATTTTGATAGACAGACTTAACTGTTTCGAAAAAAATCTAAAATCCACACAGTTATTTCGACCGTAGGGAAGAATCTTAATAATTATAGTGTGATCGCTTATGCAAAATTTTAACTTCGTTCAACATGACATGGTATTAGGTCTTTTTAAGACTGCTACAAGCTTTAAACATACAGAAAACAATTTTATACTTCAACACAAACTAACAACATTCATTACTAAATAAAACTCCAAATAAAATAAATAAAGCTTGACAACAAATCTGGCTAAATATATGATTGCGCTGTTTCGTTGTTTTTCCATAATGGAGAAATAAAATCGTGACAGCAACGGTCAGTTGATCTTGTTGTCTCTTTTTAATATTAAACAAAAAGGTCCGCATGAATCGAAGAAAATTTATTAAGGGCGCAGCCGTTGCCGGTGGGGCAACCGCAGTTGCCGCCTCAACTTTTCCCGCACCTGCGATTGCTCAAAATCGCATTGAAATCAACATGGTTTCAACTTGGCCTCGGGATTTCCCTGGATTGGGGACAGGAGCTCAACGTTTTGCAAAAAACCTGGAAGCCATGACTGATGGCCGGATGAAAGTTCAATATTATGCTGCCGGTGAAAAAGTCAAGGCTTTCGATGCTTTTGACGAAGTCGCTTCCGGAAACGCACAAATTTACCACGCTGCTGATTATTACTGGAAAGGCAAGCATCCCGGCTGGGCCTACTTCACTTCCGTTCCATTCGGCCTGACATACACTGAAATCAATGCCTGGATCCATTGGGGCGGTGGTCAGGAGTTGTGGGATGAATTGGCAGGAGATTTTGGCCTGAAATGTCTTTCTTGCGGAAACACAGGTGTGCAGATGGGCGGCTGGTTTCGCAAGGAAATAAACTCAGCTGACGATCTCAAAGGTCTGAAAATGAGGATCCCGGGGCTCGGTGGGGACGTGATGGCCAAGTTGGGAGCTTCTCCTGTTTCTATTCCGGGCGGTCAAATTTATGAGAACTTGATTTCAGGAGCAATTGATGCCACTGAGTGGGTCGGTCCCTGGAACGACAGTTACATGAAGTTCTATGAGGCCGCCAAATACTACTACTATCCTGGTATGCACGAGCCGGGATCTCAGATTTCCGCGGGAATGAACAAGTCGTGGTGGGAAGGTCTCTCCGCTTCAGACCAGCTAATCATCAAGGCAGTTGCTACATCGGAAAATGAGATGATGATGTCCGAATATAACGCCAAAAGTGGTTCCTCACTCGTCAAGCTAGTCAAAGAACAGGGCGTAAAGTTGCGCAGGTTTAATGACGACATTTATGACAGTTTCGGTGAAGCAGCAGAAGAAGTCTTTGAAGAGGTCCGTGGGCACAGCAACTTGGCAGGACGTATTCACGCCAGCTTTCTGCACGCACGTGAAGAACTTGGTGCTTGGGCCAAAATATCCGACCAAGCCTATGTGGAACAGCGCAACCGTGTACTGGGACTCTAATTTAATGTGAGTAATCCCATTTAAAAGCGGAGCTTCAGGGTTCCGCTTTTTTTATTGAGAGGCGGCACCACATAAAAGCAATTAAGATGACAGCAGCAACAAATGACAATGTCACCGAGTCAGTAGCTGGCACAACAGATTCCCCGCAACTAATCAATTCAATCAACGACCTTTCCACCACTATCTTGTATCGAGTTTTAGCAGGAGTGATGGTTACTTACGCTTTCCTTTTTATTTTCAACGATTACCTTATTTTTTTTCAAGGCTGGCCGGGACCGCTCAATTTTCTCAAACACCAGGAGTGGTTTGGTTTTGCTCCCTTACGCAATCCACTCAAGGATGACCTCGTCATTCTGGGCTGGATTCAGTTTGTCGGTCTTTTCGCAGTACTGGTTGTTGTTTCCGCATGGGCTTCCAAAACACAGCAGCGCAGTTTGAGGGCTGACGCAAGACTATGGTCCAGTTTTGCTGCATACATTGTCCGTACAGCATTTTGGGCGGTCCTCTTAATTGGTGTGATAGATGTGGTTATTTCTTTTCTTAGAGTAGAAAATTTCTTGGAGATAATTGTGGGGGACAAGCTGGCGATGTCTTTGGGTCGTTCAAACTTCCGTGGAACCTTCGTTCTTTATCCATTAATTGGCGTCGGAGCTATTATAGCCTTTTTTTCACGTGGACTTGATTTTATCTGGCTCTCATTAATGGTTGTCGTTGCTGAGTTTCTGATTGTCATTACAAGATTTGTTTTTTCTTATGAACAGGTATTTATGGGAGACCTGGTGCGCCTCTGGTATGCAGGTCTTTTTCTGTTCGCAAGCGCCTATGGTTTGGTTACTGAGGGTCATGTACGTGTCGATGTTCTCTACACAACATTCACAAAACGAAACAAATCCATCAGCAATACCGTGGGTTCCCTGCTGTTGGGAATTCCTTTGTGTTGGACTATTTTGCTGACCGGCATGTGGACAAAAGGGAGCAGCCTGAACGGACCGCTTTTGAGTTTTGAGGTTTATCAACAGGGATACGGAATGTACGTCAAATATCTGATGGTCGGTTTCCTCATTATCTTTGCATTGAGTATGTTGGTGCAATTCGTGAGCTACACCCTGGATAACATCGCAAACTTACGTGGTGAACCTGGAGACACCTCTACGAAAGACGAAATTTCTGAAGTTTTGGAAGCTTAGACTTTCAATAAAGTAGTAACTTAAATGAATTTGAATTCAAAATATTTAAAATTTAACACTTTGAAAATAGTAAACAACAAAATGAGGATTTTAATTTTAAATTTTGTAATTTGAACATGGAATTATTATTTCTAAGTCTTCTTTTACTGCTAATGATAAGCGCGCTCATCTCAGGGTTCCCTGTCGCCTTTTCACTGCCTGGATCTGCTATTTTGGCTATCGGCATCGCGGCCTTTGCAGGGTACATTTTTGTCGGTGATATTGATGCCTATTTTGCCCAAGGTGGTCCTGTGGAGTGGTTGAACGCCGGAGTGACAAATTT
>LSNO01000021.1 GCA_002082305.1 SAR324 cluster bacterium SAR324-CTD7B | reverse complement strand
CCATTCAAGCCTCATTTTCACCTCCAATAAACAAATATCCTGTGCCCCAGATAGTTTTGATAAAACGAGGATTTTTTGGATCATCACCAAGTTTTTGACGCAAGCGGCTCATGGTAATGTCAACAGAGCGGTTGAAGGCATCCCATTCAATGCCTCGTAATTCTTCAATAATTTGGTCGCGATTGAGGACTTTCCCTTTGTTTTTTACCAGCAAAACAAGGCACTCAAATTCATTTAATGTCAAATGCACCAATTTGTCATCAACCCGGACTTCGTATTTATGGAAATCAATGCACAAAGCACCAATAGTTTTTATTCCGGATTTAGATTTTGTCTGTATCCGTCGTAAAATAGCTTGAATTCGTGCCACCAATTCGCGCGGTTCAAATGGTTTTGGCAAATAATCATCCGCCCCAATTTCTAAACCAACAACCCGATCCATCACTTCGCCGCGGGCAGTAAGCATTACCACCGGAACGCTACTGGATTGGCGTATGGTACGGCAAACTTCAAAGCCGTCCATTTCCGGAAGCATCACATCCAAAATAACCAAATCCGGAGTTTCTTCTTCCAGCTTTTCCAATCCTGCACTCGGCAAGGTTGCTGTCAGAACAGTAAAACCCATTTTGCTAAGATAATCTGTCAAAAGACGATTCAGTTTTTCGTCATCGTCGATGATCAGAATTTTTCCGGAAACGGCAGTGGTTGAAGTCATGTTGTTTTAAGTTTGACAAGATTCGCAAAGACGTATCGTGAATGAACAAATTTTTAAAACCTACTTCTTTGTAGAAAAAGTAGGGTGGATGCGCTATCGTTTTTCCACCCTACTTTTTATTTGTATCGTCTCCCCAATTTTCATTGCTCTAAATTCATCGTCCGGAAGTCCGGTTTTTTTCATAGCATCTGCCAATAATTCCGGAGGCTCTAAAAATGGTTCATGCGTTAGTTGAAAAGTTCCCCAATGAATCGGAATTGATTTTTGCGAACGAATTTCTTGATGAACCAAAACTGCTTGAGCCGGATCAAGATGCTGATTAAGCATGAAATATCTTGGGCCGTAAGCACCAATCGGAATCATTGCCAATTGAAACGGGCCTAATTTGTCTCCGATTTCCTTGAATAGTTTTTCGTCGTATGCTGTGTCTCCGGCAAACCATGATTTAAAATTTCCAATTTGAACTGCCCAAGATCCCCATAAACTTTTGTTGGTGTCCCAAGGTGTACGCTTCGACCAATGCACGCTTGGAGTAAAAGTGATTTTCACAGTAAGGCTCCCTTTTTTTGAAAATTGGTGCGGCTCCCACCAATCCAACTCAATCACTTTTTCAGTCGCAATCCCGCGCTCCAAAAACCACGCTTTCAAGCCCAAAGGCACTAACCACGTCACGGAATCCCCAAACATATCGACGGTACGGGAATCCAAATGGTCATAATGATTGTGCGAAATAACAACAAAATCAATTTCCGGCATTTCCGCAAAAGTAAGCGCCGGCGGCGTGAAACGCTTTGCCCAAAAATCAAACGGCGCTGCAGAATCAGTCAAATGCGGGTCGGTCAAAAAATTAATTCCTTGATATTGCACTAAAACAGTAGCATGTCCAATCCACGTTGCACGAGGTACATCCGCAGACGAAGCGGACCTTAAATCGATTTGTGATAACTCCACCTCTGCTAAAATAGATTCAATGTCTTTCTGAGCAACAGAAGGAGTCGGCCCTTCCTTGAAACGCATCGACAACCACTGAAAAATACTTGCGCTTCTTTTGGTTTTAAAACTATTTTTTCCATGATGCACTTTATTCGAATCATATTTAACATTGTCGGAATAATTTGTTAGCAGCATAGACACACTCACCAAGGTAACAATGCTCAATGCAATGAAAATAGCGGTTTTTTTCATTTATTATTCTTTATTTTTTCAGCTCCGGCAATTTTATCCAAACGCAAATGCAACTGCAATTCCAGTTCATCTTGTGGATCCGCTATAAGACCTCCGGCAACTAACGGCACATCCACATTTAAAGCTGAAAATGTGGTTTTTAGTTGTCCCTCGACCAGAAGAAATCCGGCTTGTTTTGAAAACGACAACGCAAACTTCACTGGAAATATTCCGCCTGCAACTTCCAAATTTCCGGAAACTTCCGGCAGTTGACCTTCCATCATTTTATCCCAAGCTGATTTTTCGAGCCATTCGGAAACGAAACGAATATTCGGAGTGAGATCGGCTTTGAGAATTTCCGGAATGTCTCCGTCGCGTAATGCGTTGCCTGAATCCAGTGTTTTCACAGGAACACTGACTTCAACTTGAGCCTTTTCTCCGGATTCTTCCCAGTGCATTTCTGCTGTGACATCACAGCTTTTGCCAATCACATCCACATCGGCAAAAAAGAACATTGTTTTTACTGTTTTGTAGGCCAGACAATGCTCTTCCGGAGCAAAAACGGGTTCTTCAGGAAAAACTAAAGGTGAATTCAGAAGTAGTAAAATGCCAGTTGTAATAATTACGAAAAGCTTTTTCATGCTTGCTGTTCAATGAATCGTGAAAGAAATATACTTCGACATGTAATCAGAAGGCGGGCATGCAATTCCGCCCTACCGTTTGAATGCTCAATGCCAGAAACCACCTCGATGTCTACCCCAGCCGCCTTTTTCAGCACGTTTACGACGTTTTTCCATTTTCTCCACTATTTCCGCCCGTTGTTCCGGAGTCAGTGTGGCATGGAATTTTGCAAAACTATTGGCGAATTTTGGCAATTTGGCTCTTAACTGTTCAAAGCTTCCAGTTAATACTGCTTCCAATTTTTCTGCATCAGCGGTCTCGCTTTTCATTTGAGATAATATTTCATCGTTAATCGTTTGTCTAATTTCCTGCAAAGATTCTTTTTCTGCAAACAAATCTTCTGCAATTGGCGCGATTTTTTGCGATTGTTCGTCGCTGAGCCCCAATCGATCTGTCGCAAGCTCAGTAGCACGACTTGGGCTCATCTCTTTATTTCTGCAGCCTGCAAGTGTCAATGGAATCGTGACGACAACCAACAAACCCAAAATTATTTTTCTCAAACAATAACTTGACCTGTATTTACGATTATTCATAATAATTCTTTCAGTACTGAAGTTTTAAATGCTAGTGAATTCAAGTGATTCCCATTTTACAGATAGTTTTTTGGAAAAGCTTTTCCCGGTAGTAACAGGGTGTATCAGTTTGTATCAGTATTAGTGATTGATGGTTTTTCTGAAAATAATTTTGAGGAATGACGAAAAGTATTTGTTGTATCTTGAATTTTGGACCCAGATTTCATCATTAATTTAATTGTATAATTGACCAAAGCACTTGAGATTGTTAAACTATAGTATCTTCTTTTTTTAGAACCTGGTATTAAACCAATTTTTTTAATGAAGGGAATCTATGAGAATTGCAATAATTGTCTTTGTTGGCATTTTATCTTATTTTGCTGTAGTACTGCCGGGATATTTTTATTTTGTTCCGGGAGGTGCTGAGGAGATTTCAAATTTAAAAACTTTGACAGAATTGCCGGTGGAAGACGCTGCCAAATCTTCAACAGAACTTAACATAGCAAATCCTGGAGACGCTCCGCCCCTAAAATGATCCGTCACTTATTATAGTTCTAATTTAAAGAATTTCACTCAATTGCCGTAAACTTATTTTACTACATTATTTTTCAAATTATTTGACAATCGGAGGGAAAATGCCCATTCATCTTTCATTTAAAAACATTCGAAACTCAAAAGCTGTTTCCGAGCACGTACATCAGGCTTTTGAAGAATTGATAAAAATTACTGACGATAAATATCCTTTTCACGTTAAACTGAACAAAGTTGCAGATAAATCTTATCATGTGGGCATCAATTGCAGTTACAGAAGCAAGCAACTTTCCAGCAAAGCCGATCATGAAAATCTTTACAAAGCCCTTTCCAAAGGAGTTGATTCCATGAAATCCCAGGTAATCCGTAAAGCCGAAAAAGTCCGCGGCTGAAAATTTTTCCACACGGAGAGCTCGACTGCCGTCTCCTGTTTTAGATTCAAAAGCTTCATGTTTGGACTTGTTTCTCACCATGTCAAATATCATACTGCTGGAGTATTGGCCTTTGCGTTTATATTGTTATTCTGCGTGAATACTCAACTTCATGCAGCCTGTCGTGGAGAAGGATTCATGGGGGTTTCCACTAATGATCCAATCCAGTCATGGGTTGATATAACTTTCTCTCCAGTTTATTCAAGTGCGAGCACATCAGGAACACTGGGATGTAAAAATTGGAATTTTTCACAATTCTTAGAGCAGTCACGGATGCAATTCCTTCAGCAGTCCCACACACAATTGCTGGTGGAAACAGTACAAGGACATGGTCCTCATCTGGAGGCTTTGGCAAAGCTGATGACTTGTCCACAATCGTCTGCAGAAGCGTTTTCAAATATGTTATGGGAACATCGTCAGCAAACAGTTCAAATTTTTGAAACAGCAAAACAGACTCCGGAGTTCTTAGCTGAACTCAGGAAATGGATTGCGGCTAATCGGCAATTGCGGAACAACTGCAGTCTGTCTTAAATGAGGAAAAAATAATGCGCTGGAAAATAGTTCTGCTTTTGGCAATTGGAATATCACTTTGCAGTGAAACCCTATGGGCCTGTCACAAAGGCGGACCCATGGGATTTGCTACTAATGATCCGGGAGGTTTTTCTCTCGACATTACACTGTCTCCAACTTTTACCGGTGCAAGTACACAAGGTACATCTGGTTGTAAAGACTGGGATTACGCCAAGCATCAACGGATTCAATATCTGGAAACTCAGTGGACATTTTTAAGTGAAGAGGCCTCTCAAGGGAAAGGGGAGAATCTGATCGCACTGGCACAAATGATGGGTTGTGCCAAAGAAAGACAAGCACAGTTTGCAGTTTTACTCCGGCATCACTATTTTTCCCTCTTTAAAAATACAGATACCCGCAGTAAATTTTTACTAAAACTTGAAACTCTTTTAACGCAAAATCCGTCACTCTCTTGTTCTGGATAAAACAACTTTTAACTCAAAAAGCTAAAAGTATGAAAAATGATTTTATGATGCACCTTGTAATTGTTGGTGGAATTATTTTGGTATTTTCTCTGATTTTGAAAATCATTGGTGTAACATTTTAATCCTCAGTTTTAGAAATAGTTCCTCTCAATAATTTAAACCTCTTTTTAGTTCAAGCACTTGAAAAGCGGTTAATGTTTTTACGCTTCAGTTTTGAATAATCATCAAAGAAAGTTTGCATTCATAGATAAAATGGCCTAACCCTTGTATTATTTTGTCTTTGTTATAACTTTATAACCAGAAGTTGCTGAGATTTACTCTGTTACTTTAACTGACACTTTTGCCAAAAAATGGAGGGTTGAATGAATTGGCTTAAACGAACTGTAAGCATTTGTGCACTTGCTGGCAGCATATTATTTGGCAGCATAACTAGTGCACGTGCGGAAACCCTGCAAATTGTCTTTAACAATAGTCTCTGGGGTGCTGCAATCGGCGGTGTTTCTGGGCTCGCTATCTGGGCTTTGCAGGATGAAGATAAAGAGGATAAATTATTTCCACAATATGTTATAAAAGGTATGGCCTTAGGCATGTTTGCAGGAATGGGAGTCGGAATTTTTGAGGCCCGTTCAGACGGTGGCGTTTTCATGAGTGATGGTAATCCAAAGGGCCTGCTGCACTTAGATACAGATTTACATTTGCTAACCTTGCGTCCGGCAAAACTTTTGCCTCTACCTGAATTCAATGCAGAAACAGTTTCCCATGAATGGCGTTTAGATTTTTTTACCGCATCTTTCTGAACCACACATGAACTTGATGATCACCGGTGGTGCGGGCTTCATTGGAGCAAATTTGGTTTTGCACTGGCTTCGTCATCAGCCTGATGATTTGGTCGTCAATTTTGATGCCCTCACTTATGCAGGCAATTTGGGCAACCTGGAGGACGTAAAAGACCTGCCAAACTACCGCTTTTTCCACGGTGATTTGCGAAATGCCCTGGAAATTTCAAAGGCTTTTTCTGAACATAATATTGAAGCAGTAATTCATTTAGCCGCAGAATCTCATGTGGACAGAAGTATTCACGTTCCTGCTGACTTTATTGAAACCAATGTAACAGGTACCTTCAACCTTTTAGAAACAGCACGTGAATTTTGGGGTGATGAACTGAGTAAACATCGAATTCTTCATGTAAGCACTGATGAAGTATACGGTTCGCTTGGTTCCAGCGGAAAGTTTCTGGAATCCACTCCATATGCCCCAAACTCTCCCTATTCTTCTTCAAAAGCAGCAAGTGACCACCTTGTAAGAGCCTGGCATCACACTTATGGAATGAATGTGGTCACAACCAATTGTTCAAATAACTACGGTCCTTATCAATTTCCCGAAAAACTGTTGCCGCTGCTCATAAATAATTGTACTCAGAACCTTCCCATACCTGTTTATGGAGATGGGAAAAATATTCGGGACTGGTTGTTTGTTGAAGACCACTGTGAGGCTTTGGACTGTGTTTTTCATGAGGGAGATACCGGAGAAACATACAATATAGGCGGATGCAATGAATGGAGCAATATCGATATTGTCCGCTATTTGTGCCGTGAACTGGACAAAGAGCTTAATCGAAGCGGAGCTGATTCATGTGAAAATCTAATCACTTTTGTTAAGGACCGTCCCGGGCACGACCGGCGCTATGCAATAGATGCAGGAAAAATTAAAAACACTTTAAATTGGACTCCGCGTCACACTTTTGAGGAAGGGCTGACCAAAACCATCCGCTGGTATATTGACCACCAGGACTGGGTCAGTAACATTACTACCGGAACATATCGAGATTACTACAAACACCAATACGGTTGATTGAATTTTGATCACCGTTGATTATTACCAATTAACGGTTGATTGTTGATTGTGTCAGCTGAAATCTGTCCAAAT
>LSNO01000020.1 GCA_002082305.1 SAR324 cluster bacterium SAR324-CTD7B | reverse complement strand
ACATTTTTGAGATCAGGATCGGCAGAAAAATCGAGATACAATTTCAGTTTTCCATTCTTTTTTTGAATATGAGTCAGGGTTTCAAAAATGAATTTTTTCTCGTTTCCCTGAGTTGTACGGACACGCATCACTGTTGAAATCCATTTGCCTCCAACCTTGGCATAATATTTAGGAAAAAACCGATAAACTTTTCGAAGGACTTTTTCAGCAAAAAAGTTAACCATGATAGGCACCTCCTTTTTCTTGTCATAATAACTCAGCACCTTGTCATATACTTTGCCTTTTTCCCCGGATTCAACATTTATTAATGTTTCAATTTTGAAAAATTTTGGATTTTTCAATTTCGAACATTTTATGTCCTTCGTGTCTCCTGCAGTAAAGGCAAAATCCGACGAATCAATATTTGTTCCTGGAAAAATAGTACTCCCATCTGATGGGAAACTGCGGCAACTCTCGTTGGAAACAATCCCGCAGCTTGAGCAGACAAATTGTCGTCCACCACGCTTGATAACACAACGTGGTGCATTGGGTCCTTTCTCCGCAAATATTCGCCGCTTGTTTCCAAGCTTTTGTATACGGAGTGTTTCTTTTTGTGCTGCACGCTTACTTTTTGACCTGCATACCTTACCCTCACAAACATCTAAAATCAGCCCTAAACTAACATTCTTCCTTAACAGTGGATTTGACTGATGTGATTCTTTCATGAATGATTTTATCTTTTCCGGAGTATTCAATTCCTTACAACTGACTGCACTTGTACTTGCTGGCAGCCCGCAAATCAAAAAGAAAATAATTAAAATACAATATTGTTTTATGTTCATAGTCACTCCATTCCAAAAAGTAGCATTACCTGCCTCTTTAAGAGATTTGCTGATACTAGCTGAATCCAATTTTGAGAACAAGTCAAAAAACAAAATTTTATATTATGCTGTATAATTTTACGAAATTTGTTGCTTCTTTCACCGGTAAAAAACTTGACTTAAAGCGTGTAATATTTGAATATAAGTGTTAATTATTTTTAATCTTTTTTGCATATTTAAAATTGCCTGTTACCAAATATTCAGGACAGACGAAAGAGGAAGCTGAGAAAAAATGTTAAAAGACCGCATTGAGGACAGCCTCACTTTTGATGATGTTCTTCTCCTCCCGGGACATTCCAAAGTATTGCCTTCAGAAGTTTCAGTAAAAAGCAGAATCACCCAAACTCTTGAATGCAATATACCGTTAATCAGTGCAGCAATGGACACGGTTACAGAACACCAGACAGCAATCTGCATGGCTCAGGAAGGTGGAATTGGAATTATTCACAAAAACATGACTGCAGAAGATCAGGCGACTCAGGTGAAGATGGTCAAGCGTTCTGAAAGCGGTATGATTTCAGATCCTATAACTGTTGAACCGGAAGAGCCGCTGCAAAATGCGCTGGACTTAATGGAACAATACCGGATTTCCGGAGTTCCTGTCACTAAGGGTCGTGAACTTGTTGGTATTTTGACAAACCGCGATTTACGTTTTGAAACAAATTTTGAGCAACCAGTCTCAGCTTTGATGACTAAAGGACGGGAGCGATTAATAACGGTAGCTACCGGCATTGAAATGGAGGAAGCCAAACACCTGCTTCATAAACATCGTATTGAAAAACTGCTGGTTGTTTCAGAAAAATTTGAACTTGTTGGTCTGATTACCATCAAGGATATTGAAAAGGCCCGTAAGTTCCCTGATTCCAATAAAGATGACCTGGGTCGCCTCAGGGTAGGTGCTGCTTTAGGAACATCTGCGGATTTATTATCCCGTGCAGAAACACTGATTAAAGCTGGTGTTGATGTAGTTGTGCTTGATACTGCACATGGCCATTCACAAGGTGTGTTAGACAGTATTTTAAAATTGCGCTCTACTTATCCTGAACTGCAAATAATTGGAGGAAATATTGCGACCGGCGATGCAGCTGATGCTTTGGTTAGGGCTGGTGCAAATGCAGTTAAAGTTGGAATTGGACCGGGATCTATCTGTACAACAAGAATGGTGGCAGGTATCGGAGTCCCACAAATGACGGCTATCGATAAGGTTTCACATGCACTTCATAAGTCAGATATTCCTGTTATAGCAGACGGTGGCATCAAATATTCAGGTGACATCGTTAAAGCAATTTCTGCCGGAGCACACACGGTGATGATCGGCAGCCTATTTGCCGGAACAGCAGAATCACCTGGACAAGTAGTTCTTTATCAAGGCAGGCGCTACAAAATATACCGTGGTATGGGTTCATTGGGTGCAATGAAAGAGGGTGGCAAAGATCGCTATTTTCAGAGTCACATTGAAGAGGACATAAAATTCGTTCCTGAAGGCATCGAGGGTCGTGTGCCGTACAAGGGGCACCTCTCAGAATCTATCTATCAGTTTGTTGGCGGGTTGCGTGCCGGAATGGGATATACCGGTACTGAAACTATTGATGAATTACGATCAAAGCCCCGGTTTGTAAAAATTACTTCAGCCGGCTTACGGGAAAGCCATGCTCACGATATCTTCATTACCGAAGAAGCCCCGAATTATCCAATGAACGTTAAATCATGAGCTTCTGCCGGTTACCTATCCTAAACAAACTCATCTTGTTTTTTGTTACTTCCTTCATTTTCGGTTGTTCCTTTCATTATGATCAGGGACTGCAGTTAGAACAGGAAGAACGCTGGGCAGAAGCTGCGATTGAGTACCGTATTGCCTTAGTCGAAAATCCGGAAGACACGGAAATAAGGGAAGCTTTGAAAAGGATGAACATCCATGTTGCACAAGAAAATTTTGAAATGTATCAGCAGTATCTTAAGCAGCGTGAATATCACAAAGCTTACCGCAGATTGGAGGCTGCCCTGTCTCAAAATCCGGAACTTGTTGAAGCGCATTCAGAAATGCGGCATTGGTGGCATTTATTGATAACAGGTAAAGTTGATTTGGAATTTAACCGCTTTTCTTCCAATCTGCGACTGGCGGAAGAAATGATCCTGCAGGTCCGGATTAATACCCCAAACAGAAAATTATTAACCGGAAACATTTCAAGTGAAACTGGAATTTTCTTTCTTGAGGATGTGGTATATCGTACTCAGCCAAAACAGCTTGCCGAATACACTATCAACTCAATTGGCCTGAAAATTAAACATAAATCTTCTCTTGGCTACGTCCGAAATGAATTTAAAAAGTTTATTAATTTCAGGGAACTATTTCCTTTACAAGTCAGGGGATCAATTAAAAACATAAATTTGAAAACTCCACAGAATATTCTGGATCACCGGACTTCCTTACTTAATGAAGGAGAAAATTCAACAGCATGGCATCCTCCCCGTCTGGTCAGTTATGAACTTCAGTTTGACGGTGATGATATTCGGGTGAAATCGGATATGAATCATAGTGAGTTTGCTCCTTCTATACTTTACCTGAATAATTCAGGCCGGCGGGCAAACATTGATTTTGGAGTTTATCAGCTTCAAATGAACGGTTCGGGACGAAAATGGAGTATCAAACGAAAAACATACCGCACCTCAAAAGACGATTATTTTTACGTTCTGTCCAGCAATATATCACTCAACCGTTACTTTTATTACGATAGGGTTTTTCGGTTCATTCAATAACTGATCAGAACTGAAAGTAGAAAAGAACTGTCACTGAAAATACGAGCATAATACCCGTGAAGCAGCCCATTGGGACCGGAAGTAACGGAAGGGGAATGTGCCGTAGCATGGTGATGATATTAAACAATTATTGATGGTAGTGGTTCGTGTACAATTTCAGCTGGTTCATCAACTGACAAACTAAGCAGAGTTTTTTCTTTTGCCGCTTCATGGCGTATCATTGCAATTCCACGGAAAACACTGTCTTTAGAGAAACTTCCCAAACTGGTTATTTTTCCAATTTCTTTTCCGGCATGAAAAAGCAGAGCTCCGGAAGTTGCTTTGGAATTTTCCGGAACACTTAGCCAGACTGAGATCCAGTTTGGATGCCCTCGATGATACATTCTGGCATGAGGTTCCTGTCCTATGTAACAGCCTTTGTCGAAGGAAATGTGGTCCCCAAGACCTGCTTCTTGAGGGAAATTGTCTTTGCCGTAATCAACTCCTGAACGTGGTACACCCTCTAAACACCGCATTTCATCAAATGCTTCAAGACCAATCAAATCCGCTTTCTCATTTTGCAATATCTGTTCTATAAATTTTTGCAAAACACCTGCGTAAACAAGGTTTATTAAACGTGGCAGTTTTCCCAAATTAAATTTTGCTGTTAAAACCAACTCTCCTTCAAATGTCCATTTTATTTTATCTCGAAAATATCCCAGTTTTTCTGCAATTTTTTCTGCATCCGGACCACTCAAGTCAATTCTCAGCATTTCTCCCGAATTCAGCAGACGTAATTCCAGATCCTCTCGTATGTGAAAATTATCTAAAATCGTTCCTACTGCTTGCCCTTCACCAGGATCACAAATTACAATCCATTCATCTTTTTCACTGCGAAAAATTTCCAGATGATGAATAATTTTACCCTTGTTGCTGCAAATCAAACTTGACTGAATTTCTCCAACTTCCAGCTGCAAGACATCGCTTGTAACCATTCCCTGTAAAAATGTACCTGCATCAATGCCCTTCAAAGCAATCAGCCAGCAGGCTTTAAGGTCAAATAATCCACAACCATGCAGGAGCAGGTTGATTTCTTCTGCCAATCTGTCAGAATAACTGGTCGGCAAACCAGCGCCTCCTTCAAATTCCTGAATGCGGCATCCTAAATTAAGGTGAAGTTCGTCAATTATTTTGTAGATTTCCATAAATTGTATCAGAATATTTTGGCTTTAATTATACAGGAATTGTGGAAATTTTGTAACCCCCATTAAACTATAATGAAAAGGAAAATACGTGAGTGAGTTAATTTCTGGAAAAATAATAAGTGCGCAAATCAACGAAGAATTGTGCCTTGAAGTGAAACAGTTAAAAACAAAAGGTATAGAGCCGTGTCTGGCTGTAGTTCTGGTTGGAGAAGATCCTGCTTCAGAAGTCTATGTGCGTAATAAAAAACGGACTAGCGAAGAAATCGGAATGAGATCCATTGGACACAACCTTCCGGACACAACTACTCAGCGAGAGTTAGAGACATTAATACAAAGTCTTAATGCAGATCCTGCAGTTCATGGAATTTTGTGCCAGTTTCCTCTGCCTGAAGGTCTTGATAAAACAAAGGTTATTCAGACAATTGCTCCGGAAAAAGATGTGGATGGTTTACATCCTCTTAATGCAGGACTGATTGCTATGGGCATACCTAAGTTTATTTCCTGTACGCCATACGGTGTCTTGCAAATGCTAAAAAGGAGTGGAATTTCAACTTCAGGGAAAAATGCTGTTGTGCTTGGCAGAAGCAATCTTGTTGGCCGTCCGATTGCCACTCTTCTTTCCAGTAAGGGTTGGGACGCAACAGTGACTGTTTGTCACTCAAGAACCAGTGATTTGGCTGAAGTTACTTCTCAGGCAGATATTTTGATTGCGGCAATCGGAATACCGGAATTTGTTAAGGGAAATATGGTTAAAGACGGAGCAGTCGTAATTGATGTCGGCATTAACCCCATTGATGACCCAAACAAAGCTAAAGGAACCCGCCTGGTCGGAGATGTTGCATTTGAAGAAGTTGCAGCAAAAGCCTCATTCATCACACCCGTTCCTGGCGGAGTCGGTCCAATGACTATCGCCATGCTGATGGTAAACACAGTTAATGCCGCGCGCTGGCAAAACGGATTAACTGAAATGGATTTATAAAAATCAATCTTTGCTGTATTTTTCAGCCATTAAACCTGTTCTACTAATAAAAACAGAAAATTGAGAGAAGGTAACTATTATCCTAAAAAGAAATATATTTGAATTTTTTTGCTTTTAACAAAGATTTCGATTGAATTTTCAAAAAAAACACAATATATATAATGTGTCGTACACTATAGTTTAGTGACGTTAGGGGGATTGTCCCTCTTCCTCCAGGTTTGTACAGGGAGGATTTTCAATAATCTGATCCGGACAGAGTTTCGGATTTTACATAAGGAGTATGTTATGAAAAAATTGCTTTCCACCATCCTGCTGGCTGGTGTAGTACTGTGGAGCGCTTCACAGGCAATGGCTTACAAGCCGGCTGTGGTTTTTGACATGGGTGGTAAATTTGACAAGTCATTCAACGAAGGCATTTGGAATGGCCTGGAAAAGTTCCGCAAAGAAACAGGAATCAAGTACCGTGAATTTGAAGTTCAACAGGAAGCTCAGCGTGAGCAGTTCCTGCGTAAACTTGCCAAGCGTGGTTCAGATCCAATAATTGCAGTGGGTTTTGGGCAAGCTGCAGCACTGTCAAAAGTTGCTAAAGAATTCCCAAATACAAGATTCAGTATCATTGACATGGTTGTAGACCTGCCAAATGTACAGTCTATCATCTTTAAGGAACATGAAGGTTCATTCCTGGTAGGTGTTTTGGCTGCATTGAAAAGTGAAACAGGAAAAGTCGGTTTTGTTGGCGGAATGGATATTCCTTTGATCCACAAATTTGCATGTGGATATGTACAGGGAGTCAAGTACATTAACTCCGGCACTACCGTTTATCAAAAGATGACCGGAACAACACCCGCTGCCTGGAGTGATCCTGCACGTGGCGCAGAGTTGGCCAAGACCATGTATGACAGTGGCGCTGATATCGTTTACGCTGCTGCCGGTAGTACCGGACTTGGAGTTTTACAGGCTGCTGCTGACAATGGTAAGTTGTCCATTGGTGTTGACAGTAACCAGAACTACATTCAACCAGGATCAGTTTTGACCTCCATGCTCAAGCGCGTCGATGTTGCTGCATATGAAGTATTTAAAACTGGACATGACGGTTCCTGGAAACCAGGATTTAAAATTCTTGGCCTAGCGGAAGATGGTGTGGGTTGGGCACTTGATGAGCACAATGCCAAATTGGTAACCAGTGCTATGAAATCCAAAGTGGAGCAAGTCCGCGAAGGGATCCTATCGGGAAAGATCAAAGTACATGACTACATGAGTGACAATAAATGCCCCGTTCAGTAGTCTATATAGATGGGTGAATAATATATTATTTAAGTGTTTTGGGTGATGTACTTTATCACCCAACACCCCTCTACCCTCTTTACCCGGCACCCAATTCTTTTTTCATGCCCTCTCAAAAAATAATCATTGATACAGATCCTGGCCAGGACGATGCAATTGGAATTTTGCTGGCACTGGCTTCTCCTGCAGAGCTTGATGTTCTTGGAATTGTCACAGTTGCCGGAAACGTTCCATTATCATTAACTTCCAGAAATGCGTTGATTCTATGTGAGCTCGCAAACAAAACGGAAACTAAAGTATTTGCTGGATGTTCACGACCGCTGGTACGGCCTTTGGTCACAGCAGAGCATGTGCATGGGAAAACAGGGTTGGACGGTGCAGAGCTTCCACCACCAACAATGTCCCTGCAAAAGCAGCACGGAGTGGACTGGACCATTGAGACCTTACTGGAAGCTGAAGACAATTCAATCACGATTTGCTGCTTTGCGCCTTTGACAAATGTAGCAATGGCCATGATTAAAGCTCCCCAAATCCTGCCAAAAATTAAAAATATCGTAATGATGGGAGGAGGATATTTTGAAGGCGGAAATATCACCCCCACTTCCGAATTTAATATCTTCGTAGATCCACATGCCGCCAGTACAGTTTTAAGCTGTGGCCGTCCACTTGTTATGCTGCCACTGGATGTAACACACAAAGCACTGATGCAGCGTAAATGGCTTGAAGACTTGAAAGCTCTGGGAACTCCAGTCGGTGATGCTGCTTTCGGTATGATGAGCTTCTATGAGAGATTTGATCTCGAAAAATATGGTTCCGGGGGTGGCCCTCTACATGATCCTACAGTGATTGCATATTTGCTCCAACAGGAACTTTTTGAGGGAAAGTTTGTCAATGTTGAAATCGAAATTAGTTCCGAACTCACAATGGGTATGACGGTGGTCGACTGGTGGAAGGTTACTGACCGTCCGCCAAACGTAACTTATATCAATCAAATTAACGCAGATGGGTTTTTCCAATTGATTTTGAAACGTCTCGCCATACTTTAAAAACAAGTACCCTTGTATGTTTCAGGAAACAAGACACGGCACCAACACTCAATTATAAACAAACGCAGCCACAAAAATAATGTCTACTGTAGCCATTGAACTAACTGATATTAATAAATATTTTGGCAACGTCTGCGCTAATAAAGACGTTTCGCTCAAGGTTGAGTCCGGAACCATTCACGGTATTATTGGTGAAAATGGTGCAGGAAAATCTACTTTGATGAGTATACTTTATGGTTTTTATCAAGCAGATTCAGGTGCAATTGCCGTACAGGAAAAATCGACGGAGATTCGCAGTGCCCATGATGCAATTGCTGCAGGAATCGGCATGGTACACCAGCATTTCATGCTGGTAGATACTTTCACTGTACTTGAAAATGTTGTCCTTGGCACTGAAACTGGATTTTCTCTGCAGGAATCAATGCAAAAAACAGAACGAGAACTTCAGCGTCTGGAGAAAGATTATCATTTGGAAGTAGATATCAATGCTGTTATTAACACTTTACCAGTTGGACTTCAACAGCGTGTAGAAATTCTCAAAGCACTCTATCGTGGAGCTGATATTCTAATTCTCGATGAGCCCACTGGTGTCTTGACACCACAGGAAGCGGATCATTTATTTCGCATTCTCAATGAGCTTCGTGAACAAGGCAAAACAGTAATATTAATTACCCACAAACTCCGTGAGATCATGGCCATTACGGATAATGTTTCCGTGATGCGTCAAGGTGAAATGGTTGCACACCGCAAAACTTCCGAAACAGACAGAGAAGAATTAGCAGAATTGATGGTAGGGCGAAAAGTCCTCATGCAAGTCGATAAAGCACCAGCAAAACCCGGAAGTCCTATGTTGACCGTAAAACACCTGGATTATATAGATGATTTCGGTGTTCGCCGTGTAAAAGATGTCAGCTTTGAGGTCCATTGTGGTGAAATTGTTGGAATTGCTGGCGTCTCCGGAAATGGTCAGTCAGAACTGATGGAAGTAATCACTGGAATCAAACCATTTCAAAAAGGCCAAATCCAGATCAGTGGCCAAACTATCACTTCAACCGTTAGAGCAGATGCTGCAACAATGAGACGATTTGGAATGGCCCATGTTCCTGAAGACCGCCAGCGCAGGGGCTTGGTCACTTCATTTTCTGCAAACGAAAATATTATTTTGGGCTACCACAAAAATCCTTCCTATAACAATTTTATTGAAATGGATAGAGATTTCATCATACAGTCCTGCAAAAAACAGATGGAGCATTTCGATGTACGCCCGGACAATCCTCATTTAAGAGCTTCTCTTTTTTCAGGTGGTAATCAACAAAAACTTGTGGTTGCAAGAGAATTTGAGCGTGACCCTGCATTATTGGTGGTCGGTCAACCAACAAGGGGGGTCGATATCGGAGCAATTGAATTTATTCATCGGCAAATCATTGCTATGCGTGATGCAGGAAAAGCTGTTTTACTGGTTTCTGTAGAACTTGATGAAATTCTTTCTTTGAGTGACCGGATTTTGGTCATGTTTGACGGACAAATCATGGGAGAAATTCTGGCAAAAGATGCTGACGAACGAGAAATTGGACTGTTGATGGCCGGAGTACGAAAGGAAGCGGCATGAACGAACGTAGGACTGAGACCCTGGTGGTTACGTTAGTTACTGTCACCAACCTTTTAATTGCGTTTTTTATCTCTGGTGTTGTGATTTGGGCACTGGGAGAAGACCCCTGGTTTGCACTAAAAACCCTGCTTTATGGTGCCTTTGGATATGACGAAGGTTTGGGCTATACACTTTATTACACTACCAATTTTATTTTCACCGGTTTGGCTTTTGCGATAGGATTCCATTGCGGTTTGTTTAATATTGGTGCAGAAGGCCAGGCTTATATTGGTGGACTTGGAGTAGGTCTGATTTGTCTCTGGCTGGAAGATTGGTCTCTTTGGTTGGTCTTTCCATTAGCAGTACTCACTTCGATTATATTAGGCGGAATTTGGGGTGCAATTCCTGGTTATTTTAAAGCTAAACGCGGCAGCCATGAGGTAGTCACAACCATCATGTTCAACTTTATCGCTTCAGTTATCATGGTGAACATCTTGTCACATGTCTTAAGACCTCCCAAAGAGATGTCACCTGAATCCCGTGAATTTGCAGAGGGGGTTTGGATTCCGCAAATGCATGAAATATTTGACTGGTTTGGAATTAATATTACACAGACTCCACTAAATGGGACTTTCTTCTTTGCGCTAATCTGCCTGGTGCTGGTTTGGCGATTTATTTGGTACACCCGCTGGGGCTATGAAATTCGGACAGTTGGTACAAATGATACTGCAGCCGTTTACGCAGGAATCAGCGTTTCCCGTAATATTATTCTTGCAATGGTTGTTTGTGGTGGATTGGCAGGATTTGTGGGTATAAACGAAATTATGGGCTCCAGTCACAGAATCATGCTTAATTTCCAGGCCGGTATCGGATTTACCGGAATAGCAGTTTCACTGATTGGCCGCAACCATCCATTAGGGATTTTGCTGGCTGCCCTGTTGTTTGGAATTCTTTATCAGGGTGGTGCAGAGCTGTCATTTGAAGTACAAGCTATTGACCGTCATTTGGTTGTATTAATCCAGGGTTTGGTTATTTTATTTGCCGGAGCGCTGGAAAACCTTTTCCGGCCTCAAATTGAGTATTTTGTAAAACAGCTGGCACCCCAGTAAATATATATTTCGGAGGCTGTCGATATAGCACCTCCGCATTCATTTTGCTAAAGAGCAGTTAACTAACCGTCAACATTTAACCATCATATGTGGACTGATGTACTATTAATTCTAGATGCCACTCTCAGGATTTCTGTGCCCTTTGTTTTAGCCGCAATGGGTGGTATTTTTGCAGAGCGTTCAGGCGTCATTGATTTTGGACTTGAAGGGAAAATGCTCGGTGGTGCCTTTGTAGCTGCAACTGTAGCACATTTGACTCAATCTGCCTGGTGGGGACTCCTGGGATCTATCGGGATTGGAATTATTTTTTCAATGATCCACGGTTATGCCAGTGTCAGCAAAAGAGGGAATCAAGTTGTTTCCTGCGTAGCTATAAATATTTTTGCAATGGGTTTGACTGTGGTTCTTGCCAACGCCTGGTTTCACATGGGAGGAAAAACTCCACAACTTCCCAAAGAAGCCCGTTTTATGTCCATTGAATTGCCCTTTGCAGAAGAGTTCCGTAACATTCCTATCATAGGAGAAATTTATTATGAACTGATCAGCGGCCACAATGCTCTGGTTTACATAGCCTTTATAGCAGTACCAATTACCGCATGGGTTGTATTTAAAAGTAGTTTCGGTTTACGTTTAAGAGCTACCGGAGAGAATCCCTTAGCTGTTGATACTACTGGAATTTCAGTCAACAAAACTCGTTATCAGGCTTTAATCCTGAACGGAATATTAGGGGGAATGTCTGGAGCATATCTTTCTACAGCACATTTGGCTTTTTTCGTTAAAGATATGTCTGCAGGAAAAGGTTATATTGCACTGGCTGCAATGATTGTTGGTAAATGGCGTCCTTATCCTGCAATGTTTGCTTGCCTGCTTTTTTCTTTTTTGTTTGCAATCAAGGACAAACCTGAAATTTTTGACCTGCTAAAGGGGATCATACCGGTTAAACTTCTGAATAGTTTTTTGGATATGTCTCCTTATATTCTCACAATAATTTTTCTGGCAGGATTTGTTGGAAAAGCCGTTGCACCAAAAGCAATTGGACAACCTTTTAGCAAAGAAAAGTAGCGGTTATGATAGGCATCAAGGCAATTGGAACCTATTTGCCGGAAAAAAGAATATCAAATTTTGACCGTATAGAGAAGTTCGACATGACCGAAT
>LSNO01000019.1 GCA_002082305.1 SAR324 cluster bacterium SAR324-CTD7B | reverse complement strand
GAATATCGAAAGGCCCGGACGTTAAGGCACAAGACGGCCTCGTCAAACATGATTGTGGTTGAAGCCCTGTAATTCACAAAAGTTCAGACCTGCCTTAATTTGAAGCGTTGTATTTTTCACTTCTCAGTTTTTGGCAGTGAATCTACAAACTCCCCTGCACGGGGATATTTAAAGGGTGCAATCGTTTTTTTGACGAAATCCTGCAGTTCTTTTGCAAGCAGTTCATCTGCAGAAAATCCTTCCTTCAGTACAACCAAAGCCTTGACAAGGCTTCCCCGTCGCTCATCCGGAATGCCTATTACCGCACATTCCATCACTGATTCATGGGTCATCAAGGCGGCATCAACCTCCGGTCCTGCAATGTTGTATCCGGATGAAATGATCATGTCATCCGTTCTTGCCTGAAACCAAAAATAGCCGTCTTCGCCCATCTTGTAGGCATCACCAGTAAGGTTCCAGTCGTTCTGGACATAATATTTCTGCCGCTCATCTGCCAGATAACGACATCCGGTCGGACTCTTTACTGCAAGTTTTCCGGTTGTTCCGGGAGGAACTTCATTTCCTGTTTCATCCACAACTTTTGCCTGATAACCGTTTACAGGTTTACCGGTTGCTCCAGGACGAATATCATCTGCACTGGAACTGATGAAAATGTGCAGCAATTCAGTGGAGCCAATGCCGTCCAGAATTTCAAGTCCGGTTTTTTCTTTCCAGGAGTCCCAGGTTGGTTTAGGCAATGTTTCTCCTGCAGAAACACAGGTTCTAACTGAAGACAAATTGCCGTCCTTCAGTTTAGAAAGCAAAAAACGAGATGCGGTTGGTGAGATAAAAACGATGCTTGCCTGGTATTTTTTTATGGCAGAAAGCAGCAGATCCACAGTTCCGTTTTTCCGGATAATCCAGTTCTGCCAAATTACTGAACTCCGGCCACTTTTCAACCGGCGGCAAATTGTCTATGGCAAATGTATCCATCTCTCTGTCAGTTAAAACTTTTTCTCAAGAAATTTTACTAATGAAGCTGCGAATCTGTTTGGTTCCCGAACGGCAAAAATACCGTGTCAGGGAAGAAAAATCAATTGTGATTTTTTATTTCCCGGAATCCTATCGAGATTGATAATTTGTCTGCGTGATTTTCCGGCAAGGTAGAGAGGGGTTTGATCCTGGTAATGCTGATCAAAAAAATATCCGGACTGTCCGGTTGGACTTATTCCAGTTGAATTTTCAGCATCTCCAAAATCTATCACACGGCGAGTTGAGGGGCCGGAACTGACTTTCAGTTCTTTTGGTCCATATTTATGTCGAATCTGGTTAATCACTCCTTTGCTTCCGGGAACAGCAAAAGGACCGATATTAAATATTAAATTCAGCGGTTTTTTACGTCCCAGCAAATGCTGAATTTCCAGTGTGTGAATCCTGCCCCAATTCCAGGTGTTCACATCTGGACCATAATCTTCTTCCAGACTCTGCACTGCATTAACCCAGGCCGTCTGCAGTATCTCCTGTTGATTTTCAAGCTTGTCCGGTGTTTGCAGATTGTCCCACCAGGGAGATTGCGGATTGTTCAGCAGCAACGGCATGCTTTTATCAATCAGTGAAGAATTGAGTAGAACGAGAGTTCCCTTTTCTTCAATTTCATCTGCAAAAATACTGATACTCAAATGATAAAAGAGTCGGTGAAAAATAGTCGGTCCTAGAGCGTTTTTTTCATGCACTCCCTCCCAGTTTTTAAATACTTCTGCAGCCTGACGGAATACTTCGCTGCGTACGGAAGATTCTGAAATCACTTTCATAAAGTGCTGACGAAAATTACTGATCCGTGGATGTTTCGTATCCAGTTGAATCTGCCGCATGTCTGCTGCTGTCCAATCAAATTTATCTGGATCAAGCAGCTGACTCATTCGATGTGCCCTCTCCTCAGGTGCATAATAACCCGGTTCAAGACCATTTCCCACGTCCCCCGGCTGATTATTGCCGTTGAATACTATACCGGACCATGGATTAACTGCCTGGGGATTTGCGGAGAAATCCCGGTATCCCAGGACTTCATCCCTGCCGCCCGCTCCATCCAGGATAATAAAAGAATTCACATGTGAGGGACGAATCAGTAAACGTGCTGCTGCCCACCAGGCGATATTTCCTTCTGCATCTCCATAGTTGATATTCAAACCGGGCGCATGGAGTTTGCTGACTGCAGCTTGTGTATCCGCAAGGCTTTCTGAGTGACTCAGTTCATAAAAAACCTGCTCCGTTGAATTTTCAAAATTGCTCAGCATCTGCCAGGCCAGTGCAACCGGTTGGCTCTCTGTTTTTCCGACAGATTCCAGCACATCATTGATGATGGGACCATGTCTTGAAATCCTTATCCGCAGAGGAACATCTACTTTTCCCTTGACGGAAATTGTTTCTTCTATAATTTTCAGATCCTCCCAGTGATTACCGAACCGGACCTGGTCCGGATTTTCAGGATTCGCCTGCTCACGATAATAATCCAGATCATCATTCTGCAGCATGGTGACACCCCAGGCCATGCGGTGGTTGTGGCCCAGAATCGCAAAGGGGATTCCTGCCAAGTGATGTCCGTAGAGTTCCCAATCAGGAGTTTTCAGGTGAGCTTCATACCAGGTTGCCGGTGCTGCATAACCAATGTGGGGATCATTGGCTAAAATAACTTTACCGGATTTGGTACGTGAACCGGAAACAACCCAGGAGTTGCTGCCGAAAAACGGAGGTATCAGATCCAGCAGATTATCCATTTCTGCAAAAAGTGCTGCCAACTCCAGATCTTCTGCTGCATCTTTTTTTGAAACTTTAATCTGTGTATCACCTTCTGGCCAGTAGATGGCCAGGTCCTTGAGGTAGTTGCTGCCAAGTTTTTTATGAATATAAGAAACCAGCGGATCCTGCCGGACTGCATTGGTGAATGTGTAGGACATGTATGCAGAAATGCTGACCAGATCCACAAGGCTGTATTCACGTTTTGGAATACCTAACAGCGTGAATTCAATCGGAGTTGGTCCGGAAGCAACAAAGCTGTTCAGACCGGAAAGGTAGGCTTTAAGGGCTTTTTGAATTTTTGGAGGATTATTCCTGAAATGTTCTGCAGCATATTTTTTGGCAAAGCGCTGGATGCCCAGAGTACGGAAATAGCGATCTACGTCGAGGGTCGCTTCACCCAGCATTTCTGAAAGCCTGCCATGAGCAACACGGACCATCAATTCCAGCTGAAAAATCCGATCCTGTGCATTCAGATAACCTAAAGCATGATAGGCATCCTGCTCGTTTGCTGCCTCAATATGCGGAATTCCCCACTTGTCAAAGACAACATCAACTTTGCTTTTTAGGCCGGAAAGTTTTATTTCACCTGAACGCTGAGGTAATTTTGTTCTTAAAAAACCATAACCGCCTGCAATTACCAGTAAAGCTAAAAGGCTGATTCCATAAAATATTTTTCGAAACATTTTGTCAGCAAAATTTTTCCAATCAGGCAGCCTCCATATTTACTTTTTTCCGATGCAGATATTGATTGAGTTTCATATGTGTCAGAATATCAGTGTCACGGAAAGCAAAGTGAATTTCATTACGACCGCGCCTTGATAACACATCAAGAACGGTTGCAGCCAGGTTGCCGCGTAAACTTGCATTCGGTAGATGAAAAAGAAAAACGTCTCCCTTGTTGATCCCCTGGGTCGGCAACTCGCCTATCTGGACCTTTATTCCTCCGGCACTCATGTCTTTTATAATTCCGGAAAGAGCATATTGTTGCAGATTCCCTACATCAAAACCCTGCATCATTTCATAATTAACTGCAGTAACCAGCAGAAAGTCCATCTCCAAATCCATCGGCAGACGTTCGGAAATGCGAATCTGCAATCTCTTGATATTTCTGGTGTGGCTCAGAATAACAGCGTTGAGATCTTTCGACAACTGCCCTATTATTTTAAACTTGAACTCATAATCTGCATCTTTTCCGCGTCGTAAATTGCAGAATAATTCAGAAAATTGTTTCATATTGGCAGGGCGCTTATTAACTCTCGGTGGTTTTATCAGCAGCTGCTTCTCAGTAGAGTCAAGAATGGAAGTCGTGAAAACTACATTTTTTCCCTTGTGGTGAATCACACATTCCAAATGTGTTCCGGGTTCAAGCATTTGTGAGCAGGTAAATTCAACTCCCGTGTTTTTAAATGTGAACTGCAAACTTTTTCGCAGTAAAAATATTTTTTCCAAATCTGATTTTGAAAATTTACTGGATTTTTTATAGTCTTCTGCAGTCTTTTCAAATACTTTTGTAGACATTATGACTGGCAACAATGTTACTGGATCCTTTGAGTTGCACATTATTTTTATAAATTCACGCTCCTCATCATCCACCTGTCTGGCTTCAAATTCAGAATCCACTGACAATTGAGCCTGATCTTCCGCAATTTTTTCCAGTCCTTCCCTGATTTTCTTTTTGTGAAGAAATCGTACCAGTAGAATAGCACTAACTACTGAAGCAATAAAAGCTGAGGTAAGGAGATAAAAACTTAAAGGAATTTCTGAGAGGGGAGGCATAGACTGCAGCATATTTTTTGTCTGCAGATCCTTAAGTCCAAAATTTGCCTGTTTTGGACTTCTGTCAATACCACAAAGGAGCAACCAGCCTGAAGTGATACTTAAAAATATTCCTGCTTTCTGAAAGATATTTCTCAAAAAAAACATGACCTGATCTGGGTTTGACAATATATGTGCGGATGAAAATTCATAAAAAATATTATTCTGTTCCAGTAACGCATCTGGTATGCCAATCAGCTGATTAAATCATAACTTCCAAGTACTTTGTAACGAAAATTTGATACGCTGAACACCTCAAGACAAGCCTCTGTGTCAGCAGAATTGTAGAAATCAACATAAAAGACGTAGGCCCATGGTGTGTCCTTTGCCGGCCTGGATTCCAAACGGCACAGGTTGATCTTAAATAGATTGAAAACACTCAGCAGTTGATAAAGCAAGCCAGAACGATCATCCAGAAACTCAACAAGGAGAGACGTTTTTTTGCGGGAATAATCAAGCTGCTCATCTGATTTACGGGAACGGACTACCAGAAAGCGGGTAGTATTATTTTGATAGTCCTGGATTGCTGAAGCTTTTCTCCATTTGGAATTCTCTTGCGCAAAAGTAGCCGGAACGATCGCCGCTACAGGTTTATTTCCGGAATCAACTGCTTCCAGAAACCGAATTCCAGAATCAACATTACTTCTGGTGAAGTGGTTTTGTGCTTTACCCAGGTTTTTTGTGATAAATCCACTGCTTTGTTCAAGTGCCTGCGGATGAGCAAAACAAACCTCAATCTGATCCAGTTCTGCATTGGCCAGCAAAGAATATTCTATCAGTAAGTTGATTTCACCAAGAATAATCAGGTCATTGCTGACCAGAGAGTCCTGAACCTGTGCCACTGTACCCGCAACAGAATTTTCAACCGGAACCACTGCCGCAGAACCCAAATCCTCCGTCACCTTTGCAAGTGCTTCAGCAAAGGTACCGGTATAGGTAACACGGACTCCCGTTTTGAGGACTTTTTGGGCGGCTTCATCACTAAAAGTACCCTGCGGTCCCAAAGTGTAGATTTGGGTACAATCCTTTAAAAGCATGAAAACAGTGAAGTTAAGAGGCAGGCAAACAGCCGGCGTTTTGAATGTATGCCGGCAGATTGTAAGGTCGGCAGCTTAAGCAGCAATCGTTTTTCCGGTGCGGATACACTGAGTACAAACTCGAGTTTTTTTACGATTTCCATTTGCCTGACGGATTCGCACGGTTTGCAAATTAGGCATCCAGCGGCGTTTTGTCCTGTTGTTTGCGTGACTTACCCGATTTCCATTTGCCGGAGTTTTTCCGCAAATCTGGCATTTCGTTGACATGACGGTTTTTTCTAAACAAATTGTTCAAACTAAATCTCAGAGCTTTGATACTAAAGCATTTTACAATTAAATGCAATCCATTAATTTTCTGTATCTTCCGGTAAAGACGGCTGTTGTGCTTGTTCCGGCATGACAGTAGTCACTTTCACGCTCTGTACCGATTTACTGGAAACCTTGTTGCCCCTGGCCTGAATCCCTTTAATTGCCAAATCATCAAGAATATAAATGTCTTTGGATTTTCTAATTCTGGGTACAGGTACGAAGAAAATTTCAAGTATTATCCCTTCTCCCTGGCTCAAGTGTAAAATTTTTGCACCCTTTTTTCTGGTAAACAAATTATATTCCCGGTCAAGAATAAACTTTTCAACCCGGAATCGTTTTGCATAACATACCCGACTTGCACCCTCCCAATAAATCACATTGTGAACCGTCTTGGCGTTCAGTTTCTCCACGAAGATAACATCCTTGCCTATAAATTGTTTTTCCGGAACACGGATAACCTGATAGGAACCGTCTTTGCGGATAAACACTATTTTGTCGTAGGCAGAACAATAAAACGAAGTAGTACCGGACTTTACATTCATTCCCAGAAAACCTTCTTTGCGGTCCCAGCAAACTTTTTGTTTTTCTGCCACATCCTGAACACGGATTTCGTCAAATATTTTGATTTTGGTACGTCGCGGATAATCCGATCCATATTTATCCTTGATTTTTTCCAGGTAGGTAATTGTGTAGCTTGTAATATCCCTCAATGATTTATTCAATGAACTGATTGTAACTTTAAGTTTATCAAGCTCCTTCTGGCTTTCCTTCTGATCGTAGCGGGAAATACGTTTGATCTGCAGTGACAGTAATTTTTCGATATCATCCTGCACAATCGGAAAGTGCAGGACTGATTCAATCTGAAGCAGAGCTTTTCCAACAACTTCAAGAGCTTCTTCGTAAGAATCACAAGCCTCCAGTTTCTGATATATTTTCTCACCAATGAAATACATTTCCATTCTACGGAGGTGCCATTTCCGTCTGGCCTGCTCAAGAGACAGCAGCAATTCCTGCTTTAGCAAATCTTTCAGCCTTAGAGTATTGTACCGCAGTACTTCACTGACAGTCAGCTGAGCCGGCTGATTCTCTTGAATAAGCAGCAAATTGACTGAAATGGAGACTTCGCACTGAGTGAAAGCAAAGAGCAGTTTCAGCAGTTTTTCTGCAGCCATTCCTCTTGTTGCCTTCAATTCAATTTCAACTTTTTCCGCAGTAAAGTCGTTGATTGAGGATAATTTGAATTTTCCCTTGTTCACTGCATCCTGAACGGACTGTATCAAAGATTCAGTCGTCACTCCAAACGGCAATTCCCGTACAGTTAAGATTTTTTCATCAGTAATTTCGATGCGGGCACGAACCCGAACCTTACCATTTCCGTCTTCATATTGTCCGGCATCCAGCAGGCCCCCGTTAAAAAAATCCGGTAACAGCTTGAAGGGCCGGTTCTTCAGAAAAGCAATTTGTGCTTTGATAACTTCATTGAAATTATGCGGTAAAATTCGAGTAGACATGCCCACCGCAATTCCTTCTGCACCAAACAGAATAGATACCGGTAGTTTAGAGGGCAGTACAACAGGCTCCTTATTTCTTGCATCGTAACTGTCAATATATTCAGTCAACTCAGAATTAAAGAGAGCTTCCTTGGCCAGTGGAGTAAGGCGGGCCTCAATGTATCTTGGAGCAGAGGCAGGATCACCAGTCAGTAAATTTCCAAAATTACCCTGTTTTTCAATAAAATATTCTTTGTTAGCCATCACGACCAGTGCTGAACCAATGGATGCGTCTCCGTGTGGATGCAGCTTCATCGTATCGCCTACAATATTTGCAACCTTGCAGAATTTTCCATCATCCATCTCCTTCATTGTGTGCATAATTCTACGCTGCACCGGTTTTAGACCATCTACAATATCTGGAATTGCGCGATCCTTAATCACATAGGACGCATATTCCAGAAAATTTTGATCCATCAAAGGTTTTAGATAACGCATTTTCTTTCTTTCAATTCAAATTAGTTCCAGACAGACACCACAGGACGTCTGCATTAAAATTGCCTGGAATTCATTACAAAACGATTTTACAAACTAATGTGATTCCATCCTGCTTTCGGATTTCTTCAACTACTGAATCCGGCAGGTCATCATCAACTCGAATCAGCGACAGTGCCTCGCCGCCACGGTTATTTCTTGACAGTTGAAACTGGTCGATATTGACACCATTTTTGCCTAAACAGGTTCCCAATAGGCCCACCATTCCAGGTCGATCCTGATTAATGGTTGCCAATATTGTTCCTTCCACCTCAAATTCACAGACAAAACCATTGATCAAGTTGATTCGCGGATGGGGCCCGCTAAAAACAACACCGCCTATAGTAAACTGACTGCCGGATGCGAAAAGTGTGCATTTCAGGGCGCTTTCATAATCGGTAAAGCCCGGATCATCTTTTTCTTCGATATGCAGACCGACATTTTCAGCCTGCTGGTCCGCATTAACATAACTCACATAATCCTGCTTGCTCTGCAGCAAACCCTTCAGAAAACAGAGTCTCAGGAGAGTTCCATCATACCTTGCTAATTTGCCGCGGTAGCTGATTTCTAAATTAGTTGGAGTAAATTCAATATATTGCGAAGAAAACACACCCAGTTTTTCTGCAAGAGAGGTATAAGACGATACAAGTCCGCTACCTAAAACCTGAACACTCGGCATATTTACAGGATAGTCCACTACCTCTCCGCGGAGAGCCCGTGAAGTCTGCGTCGCAATTGATTCCGCAATTCTTTTTTGAGCCTCTGTTGTGGAGGCTCCAACATGAGGAGACATCACCACCTGAGGCAGATCCCGAAAAGGATTATGTTTTGGAGGCTCCACTTCCCATGTATCAATTCCGGCTGCGGCAACCCTGCCTGATTTTAATTCTTCCAACAATGGCTTTTCTTGGATAATTCCGCCCCGAGCTGTGTTCAAAATCACCACTCCGGATTTCATTCGACTGAACTCTTCAGCACCAATCATTCCTGTAGTTTCCTCCGTTTTTGGTACATGCAGCGTTATTATATCAGCAGAGGAAATCAGCTCATCCAGGGTGCACTTTTCAGCATGATAACGCTCAAACACTTCTTCGGCAATATAAGGATCATAAGCCAGCACTTCCATTTCAAAGGCTTT
>LSNO01000018.1 GCA_002082305.1 SAR324 cluster bacterium SAR324-CTD7B | reverse complement strand
TGCTATTGAACTCTATCCTTTTTTGAGAGATGTCTATGAGCAGAATCGAGCTAAACTAATCAAGGAGTAATCATGCAGATTATTAATAAAAAAATAATGTACCGAACTTTAATTTCTCTTTTTGCAGTCTTTTTCGCTGCAGCAACTCTGTCTGCAGATGAGGTCAACGAAATCCGGGCAATGACCAAGGAAAAAGTTGACCTTGTTATTCAAACCCTCAAGGATACAAGTTTGAGTAAAAAAGAAAAAAAGGAAGGTATTTTAAAAACGATTGACGGTCTTTTTGACTTTAATCTGATGGCCAGATTGAGTTTGGGAAAAGAGAACTGGAAACCACTGAGTAAGTCTAAACGCAAAGAATTTTCTAAGTTGTTCGTGGAGCGTCTAAAACAGTCATATCTGGATAAACTAGACCTTTATACTGATGAAGAGGTTGTGGTTGGAGAAGCAAAGCAGACAAAGAAAAATCGTGTTGAAGTATTGACTTTCCTGGTCAGCAAGGATGACAAAAAAGAGATGACTTACAAACTCTACAAATCAAAGAAAAAGGGCTGGTTGGTTTATGATGTGGTTGTTCTTGGAGTCAGCATTGTGGCGACTTATCGATCCCAGTTTTCAGGTATTTTGAAAAAGGGATCAATGGAACAGTTGTTGGAACGAATGCGTTCAACAGGAGAACTGGGGTCATGATGCTAAGGCAGTTTTACGAAAGAGTCATTTTAAGCTTTCCCAAAACCATTTTGCTTTTAATGCTGGTTTGCATTGCAGCATTAGGTTATCAAGCACGCTACCTGGAAATTGATGCTTCAGCCGAAACTTTGTTGCTGGAAGATGACAAGGATCTGGCCTTTACACGGAAAGTAAATGAGCGCTACGGCAGCAGCGATTTTCTTGTTTTAACTTACTCTCCGTATGCAGATTTACTGGCAGATTCAACACTTGACTCATTGAGGAAACTAAGTGCAGAACTGCTTGAGTTGGAAAGAGTTGAATCAGTAATGTCCATCCTGAATGTTCCACTGCTGGAAAGTCCTCCAAAGCCAATTAAGGAACTGATAAAAAATGTTCCTACCCTTGAGTCTCCGGGAATAGATAAAGCACTGGCTAAACTGGAATTCCTGAACAGCCCTATTTACAGAGACAACCTTGTTAGTCCGGATTTCAAAACTACTGCATTGCTGATCAATCTCCATGATGATCCATTGTATCGTGAGTTGCTCCAGCAGAGGAATGAACTGCGTAAAAAGGAAAAAGATGGTCTTCTGAGTGAATTAGAACAGTCAGAGTTGGAAAATGTGCTGATTGATTTCAAAAATCATCGTGATAAAATGCGACTTGTTGAGCACAAAAATATTTCTCATGTCCGTGAAATTGCAGAGAAATACCGTGGAGATGCTAAGATATTTCTGGGTGGTGCAAGCATGGTTGCAGATGATTTAATAACCTTCATCAGAAGTGACCTGCAGGTTTTTGGCAGTGCAGTTTTTGTTTTCTTGATTCTCACACTCTGGGTTATTTTCAGGCAGTTTCGCTGGATTTTACTTCCGGTTATTACCTGCAGTTTTTCTGTAGTCACGACCAGTGGATTTTTGGGGCTTTTTGGTTGGGAAGTGACAGTTATCTCTTCAAATTTTATTTCCATACAGCTAATAATCACAATGGCGATTACTATTCATTTAATCGTCCGTTATCGTGAATTGGCAGGACTAAATCCAAACATGGATCAACGCCAGTTGGTTTTGGACTCTACAATCTTTATGGCCAGACCCTGCACCTTTGCGGTACTGACCACTGTGGTTGGTTTTGGCTCACTGGTTCTGAGCGGAATTTTACCAGTCATGAATTTTGGCTGGATGATGAGTGCCGGAATAGGTGTGTCGCTCTTTCTGACGTTTCTTATATTTCCGGTACTGCTGATACTTATGCCAAAGGCAATGCCCAATACTTCGTTTGAATCCCGCTTTGCCTTGACCAAAATCTTTGCCGATATCACAGAACGTCACGGTAAGACAATAATGTTCCTCAGTGTTGCTGCATTAATGCTGAGTATTGTCGGTGCGTCCAAACTGAATGTAGAAAACAGCTTCATTGACTATTTCAAGGAGTCCACAGAAATATACCAGGGAATGAAGGTGATTGACCAGCAACTTGGCGGTACAACACCACTTGATTTGGTGGTGGAACTTGATGAGAGTGTGGAAGAAACACTGCCGGTCAAGAAAGATACTAAACCAGAAGCGGAACTGGAAGATGAGGAAGAGTTTGATTCCTTTGAGGAAGAGTTTGAGGAAACTGCCAGTGAAGCACAATATTGGTTCACTGCAGAAAAAATGGAGAAGATAGAAAGAATCCACGATTACCTGAATGGCCTGGAACAAACAGGGAAAGTGCTTTCTCTGGGTACTATGCTCAAAATTGGTAAAACGCTTAATTCAGGAAAATCTCTGGATAATTTCTTACTTGCTCTGCTCTACAATGAACTTCCGGAACGCTTCAGAAAAATAATCCTAGATCCTTACGTTTCCGTCGAAAATAATGAGGCTCGGTTTTATGTCCGTATTCGTGATTCTGAACCAAATCTACGCCGCAATGAGCTTTTACTTCAAATTCAGCATGATTTGAAAACCAAACTGGATATTCCAGAAGAAAAAGTGCATCTCGCAAATTTACTTGTGCTCTACAACAATATGCTGCAAAGCCTTTTCAAATCACAAATTCTCACTTTGGGTGTAGTCATTATTTCATTCTTAATCATGTTCATTTTTCTGTTC
The DNA here is from genome assembly GCA_002082305.1 of SAR324 cluster bacterium SAR324-CTD7B. Lineage (GTDB taxonomy): Bacteria > SAR324 > SAR324 > SAR324 > NAC60-12 > Arctic96AD-7. Next base: position 12,112 of record LSNO01000018.1, on the reverse strand, counting down.
CGCTCATTTACAATTGCACTGATAGCGATTTTCCCAAATGTGCTTTCAATTGGAGTGGTGTTGGGATTCATGGGCTGGATGGGAATTCCATTGGATATGATGACCATTACAATCGCGGCAATCAGCGTTGGTATTGCAGTTGATAACACCATTCACTATATCCACCGCTTCAGGCATGAATTTGCCATAGACCGCAACTATCTTGCCGCCATGCATCGTTCACATGAAAGTATCGGTTATGCTATGTATTACACTTCAATCACGATTATCATCGGCTTTTCGATTCTTGTGCTCTCAAAGTTTATTCCCAGCATCTACTTTGGTTTGCTGACAGGACTGGCGATGCTGATTGCCCTGATGGCTGCCTTGACGCTTTTGCCCCAACTGCTGATCTTCTTAAAACCTTTGGGTACAGAAAAGCAAGAAGTTTAGCATAATCATTCAAAGAACTGTTCAATAATTTTACTGCTCGCCATTACCGGACAGTTGCTTTGATGAATTCAATTCATTGGATACTTAATCCGGCTCCATCTTCCAAAGATTATAAAAATGTACGGACCTGTAATTGATATAATTTTACCAATTTTCGGTATTTTATTGATTGGATATACTACTGCCAGCTTTGGATGGTTTGATCAAACTGCAGTAAGAGGACTAACACGGTATGTCTTTGATTTTGCTGTACCAATGCTTTTGCTGCGTACTCTTGCTACTACGAGTCTTCCTGAGGTAATACCATGGGATTATCTGGCTGCCTATTATTTGGGGACGTTGACAGTATTATTTACAGGATTTTTCATAACCTGGGTGTTCTGGAAACGCACTTTTTCTGAGAGGGTGATCAATGCTTTTTCCGGTTGTTTTTCAAACACAGTACTGCTTGGGATTCCTGTTATTTTGCTTGCCTTTGGTGAACGGGCAACGTTGCCTTTGTTCTTGATAATCGGCACACATGGCCTCATTATGCTTCCACTTTTTACCATCATGCTTGAAATGGGTAAAAGCGGAAGAGCACCTATTCCAACTGTCATCGCCAGAACTTCGTATGGTTTGTTTACCAATCCTCTTATCATAGGACTACTTTCCGGTGTAGCATGTAATTTGTTTGAAATTACTTTATGGAAGCCATTAGATGAAATGGCAAAGTTACTTGGTGACTCAGTTACTCCCGGTGCTTTGTTTGCATTGGGTGCCACATTGTCTGGTTTCAGGGGAAAAATTCAGTGGCAGGACGTACCTCTGATTGTAATAATGAAGACTATTATACATCCTCTGATTGTAGGAGTACTGGCGACTCAGGTTTTTGATATAAGAAACACTACCTGGGTTCAGGTACTGGTGATGTTAGCGGCCATGCCGACGGGTGTAAATCCATTTCTCTTTGCAAGTCGTTATAATGTTGGGCAGTCGGTATCAAGTGGAACAGTTTTTATTTCCACTGTTTTTTCTATTTTTTCTCTCTCTGTTCTTCTTGCATATTTCCAACAATAAGCTAGATTATTATCTTCAACCAAAGAAAATTAAACTCCCGGACATTATAAAATAAAGTAAAAAATGGCAGTATTAGAATTTGAAAAAAAGGGTAATATTTTCATTGTTACCCTCAACAATCCTGCAACTGGAAATGCAATAAATCCGGAGGCTCTGTCTGCACATCGGGAAGTACTGGCGGAACTGGAAGCAGTTTCTGAAAATTCTGCTGTCATAGTTACAAGCAGTGATCCAAAATCATGGTGTGTCGGCTTGGATTTTGAGTGGTTAAAAGGGCAGTCTGCGGAGGAGTTTGCGGGGACATTCAGAGAACTGGAGGAGGTCTTTGGCCGCTGGGCCTTGTTAGCATTACCTACTGTTGGCTGTATCACAGGGCACTGCTTGGCTGGTGGTGCTATTTTTGCTTCAGTACTGGATTTCCGGCTGATGCGTTCAGACAGAGGCTGGTTTGCATTTACTGAAATTGACGTTAAAATTCCATTGTCTCCAATCCTATACGAGATGGCGGATTTATTGCCCAATAAACAGGCTGTACGTGAACTTTTACTGACAGGTCGTAGAATTGGAGGTGCAGATGCGCAAAAGCTGGGAGTGGTGGATGAAGCCCATTTGCCGGAAATGTTAATGCCGAGGGCACTCGAAATTGCAGAAGAGTTGTCTCAGAAAGATCTTAAAACTTATAATGCAATGAAACAACTGCTAAAACAGAATCTTTCAAAACAGATTGCAGAAGGATCGAATGCTTGATTTGAAAAATGGCTGAATTACACTCCGGACAAATGTTCAATTAAATCTAATATGAATTCTCAGGTCTGTTGCATTAACTGTTGAGAAGTTCTTGCAAAAGGGCTGCGTAAGCAGGGAATGAGAGGATTCATAAATTAAGTTCTACTTTAATCTTACAGGACTCACCATTTAAATCCCACTCTGTACCATCAAGTGTTCCCTGGGGTTGCAGTCGGTTAGCAAGAGTTTCTTTGCATATAAAGTCTGAAAAAGCATCCAGTGCCGTGTTTAGTTTTGCTGAACTTTGATAACTGATGAGGATCCTGTCCATTACATCCAAATCCATATCCTTGCGCATGTTCTGTACTTTGTTGATAAACTCTCGCGCAAAGCCTTCCTGAATTAAATTTTCACTCAATTCTGTGTCCAGGGCAACCGTCAAGAGGTTATCAGTTTCCACCAGTAATCCTTCTTTTTCCTGACGTTGAATCAAAATATCTTCCGGAGTCAATTCCAATGTTTCTTCTCCCATTTTCAAAATAATATTTTTACCATTTTGCAGTGTACGGATGTTTTCAAAATCCAATCCGGAAATGAGTTGTGCTGCAATTTTCATTTTCTTACCAAGTTTCCTCCCCAAAGTCTTGAAATTAGCCTTGGCGCTCAAATTAACCAGTTGCTCTTCATCCTGAGTGATAACGACTTCTTTGATGTTAAGTTCATCCGAAATGAGTTCTGAAAGCTCCTCCAAAACATTTTTTGCTTCCGGATCACGTGTGACAAGGAAAATCTTTGGCAGGGGCTGGCGAATTTTTAACTGATGTTTGGCACGTAGCGCCCGTCCCATAGTAACTGTGGACAAAACTAAATCCATTCGTTTTTCCAGATCAAGGTCCCTTTTTGCAGAATTCGCTTCAGGAAAAAAAGCCAAATGGACACTTTGGTGATCTGTGTCATGGCGCAGTGTCCGGAAAATGCCGTCGGCAATATATGGAATGAATGGGGCAATTAATTTACTGAACTCAAAGAGCACAGTGTAAAGTGTAGCATAAGCTTCCCGCTTGTCGTGACCCTGACCTGCTTTCCAGAATCGTCTCCTGCTGCGGCGGATGTACCAATTGGTCAACAAGTCGATGAAACCTACAAATGGCGCAACGGAACGGTTCAGATCATAACCGTCCATTTCTTTCTGTACCTCTGCAATCAGTTTATGTAATCGTGAAAGAATCCAGCGATCCAAGGGATTACTGTTTTTTACCGAGAGATTTTCCGGACTCGGATCCCAACCGTCGATTTTGGCATAGGTACTGAGAAAAACGAGTGCATTCCAAAGTGGCAGGAGTTGCTGTCTTGTTGTTTCAACTAATCCTTTTTCTGTAAAACGTAAATCTTCTCCACGGACTGCCGGGCTGTTGAGCATGTAAAGACGGACCGCGTCTGCACCATATTTGTTCAGCATTTCATTAGGATCCGGATAGTTTTTCAGCCTTTTGCTCATTTTCTTTCCATCTTCAGCCAGAATAAGACCATTCACTACACAATTGTTGAAAGCCGGTGTGTCAAATAATGCAGATCCTAAAACAGCAAGTGTGTAAAACCAGCCACGTGTCTGGTCTAATCCCTCACAAATAAAATCTGCAGGAAAGTTTGCTTCAAAGCGTTCTTTATTTTCAAACGGATAGTGTTCCTGAGCATAGGGCATTGATCCTGACTCAAACCAGCAATCTAGGACTTCCGGAACACGTCTGTATGTTTTTCCATTTTTTTCAATAACCAATGGATCCACAAAATGTTTGTGCAGGTCAGTAATTTTTTCTCCGGAAGCTTCTTCCAGTTCAGAAACACTACCGAAGCACCAGACATCGCCGTCTTCACTCTTCCAAACTGGAAGCGGAGTACCCCAGAAACGGTTTCGACTGATGGCCCAGTCACGCGCATTATCCAGCCATTTTCCGAAACGTCCGTCACGAATGTGCCCTGGCACCCAATGTACAGTTTTGTTGTGAGCAACCATTCTGTCTTTTATTGCCTCAACATTTACAAACCATGTAGAAATCGGTTTATAAATCAAGGGTGTATCTGTACGCCAGCAAAATGGATAGCTGTGTTGTGCTGTCTCATGGCGGAACATTTTATGTTCTTCTTTCAGGCGCTTGACAATAGATTTATCGGCATCTTTGATATTCATTCCTGCGATAAATTCCATGTAATCCATAAAATTGCCTTCGTCATCCACTGGATCAAAAATAGATATATTTTCTCGCTGAAAAATCCGTACATCGTCTTCTCCAAAACAGGCTAAATGTACGATCCCTGTCCCGCTTTCGTCAGTGACATAATCATCCAACTGCACAGACCAGGCATTGGTAGTATCCACTTTGGCTTTTGCAAAATCGAAGAGTGGTTCATAAGTCATTCCCTTTAATTCAGAACCTTTCATTTCAGTCAGAACTTCATAGCTTCCATCATCAAAATTTGATTCGATTCGATTCTTAGTAAGGAGATAACAATCCCCACTTTTTTTATCTCTGATTTTACAATATGTTAGTTTAGACCCTGCGCAGAGGCTCATATTGGCAGGTAATGTCCAGGGAGTTGTCGTCCATGCAAGAAAATACAAGTTTTCTTCTCCATTGATTTTAAAGCGTAAAGTGACGGAAGGGTCCTGAATTTCTTTGTAATTCAGGTTTGCTTCAAAATTTGAAAGTGGAGTGGAAACCCTCCAGGAATAAGGTACCACCTTCACGCCCTCATAAATCAGGCCCTTTTCCCAAAGTCGCTTAAAAACCCACCAGACCGACTCCATGAAATCAATGTCCATGGTTTTGTAGTCATTGTCAAAATCAACCCAGCGTGCCATGCGTTCCACAGTTTCGCGCCATTCACCAGTGTAGCGTAAAACAATAGAACGGCACTCCTCATTAAAGTTTCCTTCACCAAAATTTTCAATTTCATGCCGACCATTTAAACCGAGACTCTGCTCCACTTCGAATTCCACAGGTAAACCATGTGTATCCCAACCAAAACGACGTTCAACCCGGAAGCCCCTCATGGTTTTGTAACGTGGAATAACATCCTTGATGGTTCCTGCTAAGAGGTGCCCATAATGTGGAAGTCCGGTTGCAAAAGGAGGTCCGTCGTAAAAGCTGAACGGCTTGTCTTTTGGACGCTCATCGATTGATTTTTGAAAAATATCTTTTTGGCGCCAGAAATTTAGAATTTCTTCTTCCATCTGCGCAAAGCTGAGTTTGTTGGAAACCTCTTTCATTTTTTTGATAAATTGTAGCTGGATTGTCTTATAAATTTCGGTGGGCGTCTTAAACTAAACAAAAAAGTAAAACAAACGTTAATTCCTTGGGATTTCTCTTGAAAACCTGACAGCAAGATTGAAATAATCCATGGCTAAAGTACCAAGACTTTCATCTTTTTGGGCTACTTTCAGTTCACAAGTTTTTACACCCTGTTTTAGTGCACAATAGGTTTGATAAACTGGAAGCATTTTTAGTAAATCTTTATCTTTTGAGATTTCAATATACTGCTTTACAAATGAATCTAACAGCTCAGTTTTCCCCAATCTGGTAAGTTCAACTGTTAAGGACGAAACGTCATTTGCCACGTCTAGAACTGCCAATTTCTTCTGTATTTCCTGTGGACTTATAAAACGAACCACATCGCCGTTCAAGAAAATGTGTTCTGGTAAAAAAGCTCCATGTCCCAGCACAATCCTGCCATTGCGCATACGCTTGGTGAAAAGACGCTTGTTGTCGTCTATAAACTTTTCAAGAGGATGTCTGATCATATCTAAAATCGGCTGTGTCAGGGATGCCTCAAAATAGCGTTTCAACTGAAAAAGCAAATCGTCACACTGGGCCCGAAAAGGCTCAGGTTTTCCGGTTTCTGCTTCTTTGTCTTTTGCAGGAGACATTGCATGAATATCTGCAATTTTGGTTGCAATGCCAACCATATTATTTGTTGTAATTTTATTTTTGTCCAGCAGTTGGGCGAGCTGCCACTGATCCGGGAGTGCTTCCATTTTTAAGGCATACTCGATTGTTGTTCCTCCTGTTCCTCCAAATTTAATGACGCCATTATGTTCAGTGACCGGAAGGACCTCCACTGACCAGTTTGGATTAAAACGTTGGCTAAGAGAACACTCTTCACGACAAAAGGCTTCTTTGACCGCTAATGTCGGGTACTCATTACCCATTTTTTTAATCTTGTAAAGCCAGTCATCTGCCCTAAACAAATATGATGTTGTAGTTTCCAGAAGTTTTATTTTTTCCGGGCTTTTCAGCAGATATGCAGCCGGTCTTTTGAGGGCCTCAACCCATTCTGGTTGTGTTACAGTCATAGTTTATTCTCTAACTAAAATTACTTTCACAGAAATCTTCCGTGAAGAATATCAAAAAAATAATTTGATAAAATTGTCAACAAGGTCACTCAACTCACATTCACAAATCATGCATAAATATGTAGTCATGTTACTGTATTTAGGTGGAAAACAAATAATCGACAATTGAGATAAATGAATTAGCAGATAAATTCAAATATTCAGAATGTGACCCAGTTTATGTTTTTTGGTATGCATGTATTTTTTATTTCCAGGATTGGTCTGAATTTCAAGTGGTACCCTTTCCACTACTTCCAGACCATGCCCCTGAATTCCAACTATTTTACGCGGATTATTAGTCATCAGGCGCATCCGGCGAACACCCAGCATAAACAGCATTTGTGCACCCATACCATAATCACGCAAATCGTCTTTAAAACCTAATTTCTTATTTGCTTCAACGGTATCTGCTCCTTCTTCCTGGAGTTTATATGCCTGAAGTTTGTTGATCAATCCAATTCCTCGTCCTTCCTGCGGTAAATAAAGGATAACTCCTTTGCCCTCACTTTCCACCATCTCCATTGCAGCATGAAGTTGAGGTCCGCAGTCGCATCGGTATGAACCAAATACATCACCAGTCAAACATTCAGAATGAACACGTACCAGTACCGGTTCATCCTCTTCCCATTCACCCTTGACAAGGGCGACATAATCACTGTCATCAAGTAAACTTTGAAAACCAATCACTTTAAACTCTCCAAATTTAGATGGCAGCAAGGCTTCTGCTTTTTTAATAACCAGTGTTTCATTACGCTTTCTGTATTCAATCAGGTCTTTAATTGTAATGATCAGTAATCCATGATGATCTGCAAATTTTCTTAGTTCTGGAACACGGGACATTGTTCCGTCTTCATTCATGATTTCACAAATTACTCCACCAGGCAGCATCTTGGCCATTTGTGCAAGGTCAACAGCAGCTTCAGTATGTCCGGCCCTTCGCAGTACTCCACCTTGGCGAGCTAACAAAGGGAAGACATGACCTGGACTGCGAATGTCGTGAACTGTGGATTCAGGGTCTATTGCAGTTTTAATTGTCCGGGCACGGTCTGCAGCAGAAATTCCTGTTGTTACTCCAACAGAGGCCTCAATGCTGACCGTAAAGTTGGTGCCCATTGTTTCATTATTGTTGCTCACCATTAATGGCAGATTCAGTCGTTCTACAGTTTCAGCATCAAGGGGGAGGCAGATAAGTCCGCGTCCATATTTTGCCATGAAATTAATTATTTCCGGAGTAGCTGCTTCAGCAGCACAAATCAGATCACCTTCGTTTTCACGGTCCTCATCGTCTACTACCACAATTATTTCACCACGAGCAATGGCTTTAATCGCGTCCTCAATAGAATTAAAAAAATCGTCTTTAGTTGTCATTTTAGCTTAAATTATACAAACGAATATAAAATATGATTTGTAATAACAAATGTTTAATGCCAAGTACAGATGCTAACTAAATGTGACATTCCATGAAAATTCAGGTGGCTTTTCTCATGAACCACTCAGCACAGCATAAACCGATAACAGATTAAAGGAGCGGAATGACACGTTATTTTATTATTGCTGAAATCATCCAGTCCTCTCCCAGAGCAGTCACTGAGCTGATTTCCATTTGAGGAGCATCATCTAAGGAATCGACACCCAAATTTCCGCACCAAGACAAAGCTTCCTGTCCTCCGATTACTTTGGGTGCAAGAAATAATGCAAGCTGATCTACTGTATTGCTTTTTATAAAGCTGGCGTGAATCAGGCTTCCACCCTCTACCAGTAGACTGTTCATACCAAGCTTACGTATTTCCGAAAGTACCCACAATATGTCCGGAGTTCTAGTGGGAGCAGTTAAAATCGTTAATTCAGCTAATTCCGGCCATTTACGCAAAGGTGCATGATTTCCAGTAACAATTACAACAGGTACGCCATCTTCTTGAAAAACACGACTTTGTTCCGGGATGCGTCCTTTTGAATCCAAAACAATCCGGACTGGTGATCTTCCTCCGTCTATGCCACGAACGGTCAATTCAGGATCATCTGCAAGCACGGTATTGATACCTACTAAAACAGCATCATTTTCATTTCTTAATTCGTGACCTTTTTGCCTTGCTGCTTCACCTGTAATCCATTTTGAATGACCGGTTGCAGTGCCTATTTTACCATCAAGTGTGGCTGCTGCTTTGAGAGTGACAATGATTCCGGAGTTTTTTGTCATATGTCTCTCCAACTTTGAGTCACTCTTCAGTCTTCAGTAAAGAATCGCAGGTTTGTCTTTTGTATAAAACTATATTTCGTCAGTTAAATTCTATAATTATTAGCCCAAAACAACAAGGAATATGAACATGAACGGTAGTGACAGCAGGTTTTAATTAAAACAATAGTTTAAACAACAAACACAGTGTACCAGCCAAGCTGGTAAATGATGCTTTAATTTTTGCTGTAAAAGAAGTAATTACGTAGATGGCAGGGTACTATTTGATGTGAGGATAACAGGAGCGGATACCTTGTTTTTCAGCCCATTCGTACATCAACTTGCCGATATTGAGCATGTCTTTGGGGGCTCTTGGATTAAAATGGCCTCCTTCAACCCATTTTTCACTTTTAGGTTCAGGAGCACTTTTCCACATTGGGAGGTACGCTTCAGGCGGAACTAAAGGATCATTTGTGCCGTTGATAAAATGGATTGGTGTCTGGTAAATATCAGGTAAATATGACTCCATTTCTCCATATTTCAAGATATTCCCCAGGACAAATGACAAGATATGTGAAAGCAGACGTACTCCGGAGATTTTTATTTTTGTGCTAAAATCTGCTGAATTTTCAGTTAAATCGAAATGTAATAATCCTTGACTAAACAATAGTGGTTGAATTACATGCTGAAAATTTGTGAATCCATAGACAACCATCAATCCTGCAACTTTTTCCGGTACAAAACTGGTAAGTATAGCCGGAAATGCTGCACCAACACTACCTCCGGCCAGCACCACCTTGTCTGTAAAACGGGGGTCAGAACGGGTTCCTCCGTGGACATAATTAAGCAGGGCATTAAGTGCACCCAGAGTATGACGAGTTTCTTCACGAATTTTCTCTGGAATTTGCCACCAGTCAAGAAGACTCCAGTCTTTCCAATGATGTCTCAAGAGAAAAGAATGAACAGGTTGTTTCATCAAAATTGTGTTTCCAGTGTATTTCCAATTTCCGCCGCCTGCCAATAAATTTTCTCCCTCTTCCACTCCTCCAACAATAATAAGAGTGTCACATTTCTGACCTTCTGGTCTCGCTATCCATGCGGTTGTTGAGCGCTCTGGATCTGTGATTGATTTCAGTTCCCATTTTTGGGAAGACAACTCCTTCACTTTCCATTCAGGAACGTCTGCTGCTTGAAAAGGCTGCTGCAGTCGGTAAATTTTAAAGGCAGCGACGCTAGTGACTATTATGCAGGCACAGACAATTATCAGAAAGACACGATACAGGACTTTCATATACTTTTCATATTGAGGATTGAGAGACAATCATAGAACATGGATGATATCCATTATTCACACATTAAATGTTAATACACATGTCAGCAATCGGTCTTGGACTGGATACCACCTTTGATGATACCTCAGTTGCCATCTTACGGGGAAAACGTGAAATACTGTCAAACCTTACTCTTTCTCAATATAAGGAACACGAAGAATTTGGCGGCGTTGTTCCTGAAAGAGCTTCGCGCAAACACCTGGAAGTTATACATCACATAATCGCTGGAGCATTGAAAGAGGCAGATCTTGATTTTTCCGGAATTGATTACATTGCGGTTTCCAATTATCCAGGCTTGTTAGGTTCTCTGCTGGTTGGCCTGACTGTCGCAAAAAGCTTAGCGTACACCTTACAATGTCCGTTAATCGGAGTCAATCACGTCGAAGCTCATCCTTATGCAAATGTTCTCAAGCATGGAGAAATGCAGTTCCCCATCCTGCATCTGGTAGTTGCAGGAGGGCATACATTGTTGATTCATGCAAGAGGACATTTTGATTATAAAATAATTGGTCGAAGTGTTGACGACGCGGCTGGTGAATGTGTTGATAAGGTAGCAAAAATGTTTGGACATTCAATGCCTGGAGGGCCGGTGGTTGATCGAGCTGCTATGGAATTTCCAGGGGATGAATATGATTTTCCACGTCCACTGCTGCACAAAAAAGCTCATAATTTTTCTTTCAGTGGTTTAAAAACAGCCATGCTGCGATTTAAAGAGAAGTCTCAATCAACTTCGTCTTCAAGTTTTGATTCTCCAGATCGTCTTCAAGAAGATGGTCCCGTCCTCGCTTCTTTTTTTCAAAGTGTAATTGATGTGTTAATTCACAAAACTTTCAATGCAGCTGAAGCTTACGGGCTTAACAATATTTCTGTTTCAGGTGGTCTGGCTGCAAGTCGAAAGTTACGTTTGGCTTTTGAAGCTGAATCAGCCAGGAAAGGAGTTAAGCTTTTTTATCCGCCGCCAAATCTCTGTACAGATAATGCGGCAATGGTAACCTGTCTGGCCGCTCATCGTTATGAGGCAGAACTTTTTGATGATCTTACTCTGGATGCATTTGCCAATTTGAATTGAGGAACATCCTGATTTAATTCTTTCTGAAAATCAAAGTGCTGGCCCAAGAGAGCCCTACACCAAAGCCGGCCAAAACTGCAACCTGCATTTCTTGATTGGCATATTCCTGGGCGATAAGCATCGGTACAGATGAGGAGACTGTGTTTCCATAGGCTGCAGAATGAAAAGGGCAGCGCTCTCGCGGTACACCCAGATTGTCGGCGATGGAATTTACTATGTGTAGACTTCCTTGATGGAGAAGGAAACGGTTTACATTTTCAAGAACAAAAGAGTTTTTCTCCAGCATCTCCCGGATACTGTCCGGAATTATGCGTACTGTAAAAGTGAAAACTGCGCGCCCGTTCATATGAACGTAACCGTCTTCACGAACAACGATACCTTCCTTTTTGCTGCCGTCAGAGCCAAAAACAAATTGCCCGAATTCAAAGACAGGTTCATCTGTCAGCAAAGTAACAGTGGCACCATCTCCAAAGAGTGTTGCCGTTTTCTTATCTTCCTGATTCATTACTTTTGAATAAGGATCTGCAGTGAAGAGCAGTCCTCTTCGGAAATTGTTGGCCTCCATGAAAGATTTGATCACGGAAAGTCCGTAAACATATCCGGAACATCCAAGAGAGAGATCGAAAACAGCGCAATTTAATGGGAAGTTCAGCTTATCGTGTATAATTGCTGAAGTATGAGGGAGACCATGACCATCCGGATTTTGAGTACAAACGATAAGACAATCAATTTCGTTTGGCGAAACAGGATGTTGCTGAAGGAGATTTTTCCAGGATTTGACACACAGATCCGAAGTTTTCTGCTTCGGAGCTTTAAGAGCTACTTCGGTGAAGCCGATTTTTTCCCGTATAAAAGATTCGGTCATGTCGAACTTCTCTATACGGTCAAAATTTGATATTCTTTTTTCCGGCAAATAGGTTCCAATTGCCTTG
>LSNO01000005.1 GCA_002082305.1 SAR324 cluster bacterium SAR324-CTD7B | reverse complement strand
ACCGCCTTGTTTGCAAAAATATTTTCTTGAATTCCACGGATAATTTCAAAAATTATCTTACCACAAAGACAACCACCTTTATATAAAATTCCCTTTTTATCTTCCATTTTGACTGAAAAACTACTGTTCGGATTGATTCCACGAAATAAACAATATTTCTCCTGTATTTACAACTGTTGCAATAAACAAGTAGCTGGATAGTCAGCTGGTTAGCACACTACATCCTCTAAATCTTTGGCAAATTCGGTCAGCGGCTCATAGCCGTTTTCTGTGACGATAAAACTGTCTCCCACCTGCGCCCGGAAAGTTTTTTTCACACTGACAGAGCCATCTACGGCAAGCACCATTCCGGGTTGCAGAATCGTTTTGTCACCAAACACCAACTGCGGTTTTTCTAAAAAACTAAATCCAGTTCCGCGTCCGCAACGGAAAGGATATTCGTATCCGGCACTTTGGATGACTTCGGCATAAGCGGCATGAACTTCTTCTGCTTTTACTCCGGGTCGTATCACGGACAATGCCGCCGCTTGACTCTCCACCGCCACCTGATAAATCGTTTCCTGAGATTTGTCGGCAATTTCGTCAATCCAGAATGTGCGGTCAAATCCGAGTTTGAAGCGATGAAAATTGGTCATTCCGCAAAAGCAAAGAAACACCGGTTCACCTCGTTTCATTTTGCGCGTTGACGCACGGTGATGAGGCATGGTGATTTCGTATTCCGGAACTCCGTCACCAATCGTTTCGTATCCGGCAGTCATCATTGCCATAGCAACTTGTGCCGCATGACGTGCCAGCTGCAATTCTTCGGAAGATTTAACCATCCGCATTTCTGCAACGATATTAGTTACATCAAAGAGTTGCTTTTTTTCAACCAAAGAATCTACATAATTGCGAACCACCGCAGGCATTTGTTCCGGTTCAATTGCCACAGGTCCGGAACCATTCAGTAATGCGGGTAAGGCCTCGCGCCATTCCTTGCCCATTCCGTCATTCCAAGCCTCAACCTGATCCACAACCGCCGCCGCTTCGGCCATATCCATTTCCATGGAAGGGGTAATCAACAAGCTTCCGCCATCCCGGGAAACCGCTAAAATCGTCGGGCGGCCAAACTCCATGTACAGATAGTCGTAAAAACCGGTGAAATAATAAACACTGTCGTCATCGGTAATCAACGCCACATCTACATCGGCTTCGGTTAAGCCGGGCACGCAGGCGTTCCATTCTTTCCGCAAACATTACACTGCGCTCTTGGATAATTGTTGTTCAACCAATTGCACCCAAAATGATGAACCAACGGTTAATGCTTCGTCATTAAAATCATAATCAGAAGAATGTAAAGGCCGTGCATTCTCCCCCTGAGTTCCGTTGCCCATCAACACAAAACATCCCGGCTTGGCCGCCGCCAGGTGTGCAAAATCTTCAGAGAATAGTTTTGGTTCGCAATCGGCATCAACCGCCGCCGAACCGACTACTTCCGATGCGGCTTGCTGAGCGGCAAGAACAGGAGCAGGTGAATTGATTACAGATGGAAATACCGTTTCATACTGAACTTCCGCACTAACACCGTGGGCCAGACTTACCCCTTCCACGATTTGCCTCATGCGTGCTTCAATCGTTTCGTTGACCTGATGGCTGAGTGCGCGGGCATCACCACGCAAAATCGCTGAACCGGGTAGAATGTTACGGCTTCCGTCGGTGATAAATTCTGTCACGGAAACCACACCGTTCAAACTGGGATTCAGTTTACGGGAGACAATAGTTTGTAATGATTGCACGATTTCTGTGGCAACGATAATCGCGTCAACACCCATGTGCGGCAAAGCGGCGTGTCCTCCCTGCGCCTTGATATTGATTTCAAACAAACTTTCACTTGCCGTAATTGCTCCGGAACGCATTGCAAAAGACCCGATCGGCATTCCCGGAATATTGTGAATTCCGTAAACATCATCCACCTCAAACTGCTCAAACAGTCCGTCTTTAATCATGGCCGGAGCACCCAACCCGTGTTCTTCATTGGGTTGGAAAATGAAAACGATTTTTCCGTTAAAATTCCCTGAATCGGCAAGATATTTTGCGGCTCCCAACAACATGGAGGTGTGGCCGTCGTGTCCGCAGGCGTGCATCACTCCGTCATGCTGAGAACGATACTCGCAAGTGCCCGACTCAGTAATCGGCAAAGCGTCCATGTCTGCCCGGAGTCCGATACTCCGCGTTCCGTCGCCCGATTGCAAAATGCCGACAATGCCTGTTCCGCCGATTCCCCGATGAATCTGAATCCCAAATTCTTCCAGTAAATCAGCAACATTTTCCGCAGTCCGGTGTTCCTTGAAACCCAGTTCCGGATGGAGATGAAAATCATGTCTCCATCCGCACATTGCTTCCTGTAAGTGTTTGGTTTTCAATGCTCAACCTCTTGCATCAACCATTCACCGAAAAACTACTGTTCGGGTTGATTTCACGGTTGCGGGAATAAAATCCCATATTGAGTTCCAAACCCGTATAAACCGTTTTGACTTTCAGAGGATTTGCATCATGATCGTGTCCTTTTTCGCAAGCATCAATCAACTCTGCCATACAGTGTCCGGCAACCGGAGCATTTTTGAACTGGTTGCCGCTGGAGCCGATGGCCATGTAAAAACCTCTCAGGGCGGATTTGTCATAAATCGGAATCCAATCGTCAGAAACATCATACAAATCAACCACTCCACTTGTCCGTGAAGGAATTTTCAAGTCCGGAATTCTGCGTGCACAACGGTAAACCTGGGCCCTCCATTGGGATTCCGTAACTTGATTGTTGTAATTATCCGGATCTTCAATCCATTCTTTAGGATCGCATAGTGGGTCTTCACTGCCGATGAGAATAGTGTTTCCGGTTTCCGGGCGGAAATAAATGTAGTTGTCTCCATCAGAAGTATGAAAGCCGTCTTTCTCAAAATCAAAGCCTTCAGGTGAAGGCACATGATGTACTTCGTGACGTAACGCTTTGGTTTTAATGTTCATTTCTTCCTCAACACCTGCCATGCGGTTTATCACAAAAGAATGCGGCCCGGCTACATTGACTACAATAGGTGCATCAATTTGTTCTCCGGTTTTGAGTGTAACCCCAAGCACTTTTCCATCCTCCTGGCGAATTTCCTTAATTTCGTTGTTGAACAAAAATTCTCCGCCGTTGGCTTCTGCAGCCACCTGCAAATTGTGCGAACTCAGTTGCGGATCACTGACATATCCGGAACCCGGAGTGAAAACCGCACCTTCGATTTTTTTCCCGGTTTTGTCAAAAAAGTGTTCATCATCATCCGGACGGGTGGTGCCGTCATATTGGTCATGCGAATAAATAGGCATCCGTTCCTTCAATTTTTCCAGGTCCCAGATTTCGTGTTCAACGCCAATTTCCTCAAAAAATTTCAAGCATTTTTTGCTGTGATCTTCTCCTTGAAGTTTGAACATGATGGAACCGGTTTTCATATATTTGATCATTCCGCGCTCGTCTTCGACCCCCAAATAATTCGCCCAATCGTCCCAATAGAAAAATCCCTCGTAGGCCATCGCAACACCGTCCCAAGTTGAATAATGCGCTCGCACAATGGCACACGAATTACTCGTTGAACCGTATCCGGATGTCGGCAATTTGTCGATGTTGAGTGTTTTGTAACCGCGTTTCGCCAATTCAAACGCAACCGAGGAACCGATCACTCCGGCTCCAATGATAATGGCATCTGCTTTTTTGGTCATTTTTTCCCTTCTTAATGAATGGTTGTTTTATTAAATTAATTCCTGCACAACAAGATTTACAAAATATTCAGCAAGCAAAATATTAGATTCCGGTTTTTAGCCGCTAACCGGTACTTCAATCAACCGCACTCCATGTCCGGTTTTTTCGAGGAATAATTTCATGTCTTTGCGAGGAACCACCAAGGTGCTGGTATTGACCAACGGATGACACAAAATTGCTTCATCTTCCCAAATTTCCTGGTCAATGAAAGCCTCCACATTATTTTCGCTATCGTTCGCCAAAGCCAACAAACTAACCGAACCCGGATCAATGCCCAAATGCGTTTTCAAGCGTTCCGGAGACGCAAAACTCAAACGGGATGAATCCAATGCGGAAGACAAGGCTTTGAGGTCAACTTTTTTATCTTCCGGAACAGTTACCAAAAAATGCCGTATGCCTTTTTTGTCCCGCAAAAATAAATTTTTTGTGGATGCTCCGTTCAATTCCGGAGAAAGTATTTTGGACTCCTCCACTGTAAAAACTGCCGGATGGTCATGACGTTCGTAAGAAACATTGTTAGCATCAAGAAATTCGTAAATATCTGTCATTACAATTGTTCATTTAATACCTATTCTGATTCTGCCTGCCAGACCACTTCTACTTCCACGTAATCCAATATACCCTGAATAGGTACAGATGGTTTTCGGATACGTACAACGATGAAGTCCACCAAATAGCTCTCTCTCATTTCTTCAATAATCCGGTTGCCAAGGGTCTCTATCAAATTAAAACTTTTCTCTGAGCAGACTCGACTTATAATACTGTGTGCGTTCACATAAGAGATAGTAGAGTGTTCTTCATCTTTCCAGGGATCTGCCGGATTTTTCAGCCTGTATTCCAAATCTATTTCAAAACGCTGTCCCAGGGTTTTTTCCTCAGGATGGACTCCATGAAATCCGTAAACAACAACATTGTTTAATCTGATGGTATAACTTAGTTTTTTCCCCATATAATGCGGCTGAAATAAATAGTATTTAAAACTCTATTTTTGCTGTTTATTAAATCAGGACAGTCCGGTGATACGTCCTTCCGAATCTATGTCGATACGTTGCACAGCCGATTCTCTCGGCATTCCCGGCATCAGCATCATCTTTCCTGTTAGAGCCACAATGAAACCTGCTCCGTTTGAGACCTTCACTTCACGAACCTGTAAACGCCATCCACGTGGTGCATTACGTTTTTTAGGATCATCTGAAAGCGAGGCTTGCGTTTTTGCCATACAAATCGGCCAGTCTGCTAAACCATTTTCTTCCAGGCGTAGAATTGAAGCTTCAGCTTCTTCAGTGAAATCAACACCGTCAGCCCGGTAAATTTCACGGGCAACAGTTTCAATTTTACGCTTAATTGGATCCGTGTTTTTATAATAAAAATTTGGTGTGCCTGGTGTTTCGTCAACTATACGCTTAATTTTATTTGCCAAATCAAGTCCACCTTCGCCACCTCTCGCGACAACTTCGCTGAGTGAACTTTCAACACCAATTTCTTCACAATACTTGCTTACGATTTCCAACTCTGCAGGAGTATCTGTTGGAAAACGGTTGATGGCAACTACCACAGGCAGTCCATATTTCTGAACATTTTCTGCATGTGTTTTTAAATTTTCACAACCTGTTTTTAAGGCCTCAAGATTTTCAATTTTTAAATCATCTTTTTCAACACCACCGTGATACTTCAAGGCTCTGATAGTGGCGACCAAAACTGCGGCATTGGGTTTTAATCCGGCCTGACGGCACTTGATGTTAACAAACTTTTCTGCACCTAAATCAGCTGCAAAACCTGCTTCTGTCACCACGTATGGTGCAAGTTTAAGAGCCAAGCGTGTAGCCCTGACACTGTTTGAACCATGGGCAATGTTACCAAAAGGTCCACAGTGTACAAAAACCGGAGTGTGCTCACAGGTCTGCACAAGGTTCGGTTTTAAGGCATCTTTCAGGATTACACACAAAGAACCTATACAGTTTAATTCACGAGCATAAACTGGTTTTTCCGAAGTGTTGTAGGCCACAACAATTCGTCCAAGCCGCTCGCGTAAATCTTCTGTGTCCTGTGCCAGGGCCATGATTGTCATTACTTCCGATGCAGCTACAATATCGAAACCGGTTTGATGGGGAAACCCATCGAATTTTGAACCAAGTCCTACTTCAGCATTACGGAGTTGTCTGTCACATAAATCAATTGTGCGTCTCCAAGTCACTTTTTCAGGATCTATCTCTAGCGGGTTGTCGAAGTGCATTGAGTTGTCCAGAACGGCAGACAATAAATTATGTGCAGCTGCAATTGCATGAAGATCACCGGTAAAGTGCATGTTAATATCTTCCATAGGCAGAACCTGGGAATAACCGCCACCTGCAGCACCTCCTTTGATGCCAAATGTCGGCCCCATACTTGGTTCACGTAAAGCGAGGGCGTGTTTTACACCAAGTTGTCCGAAGGCTTGTGCCAGACCAATGGAAGTACAAGTTTTTCCTTCACCTGCCGGTGTAGGTGTGATTGCAGTAACAAGAATAAGCTTGCCGTCCGGATTGTTTTTGATGCTTTCCCAGAGCGTGTCTTCGATTTTAGCTTTATATTTGCCGTATTGCTCAAGATCATTAGATTTTACCCCGAGTAGCTGAGAAATTTCAGCTATTGGTTTCATGACCGCGTTTTGTGATATTTCAATATCAGACGGAATGCTGGGCATTTCAGGATAGAGTTCTTCCAATTTATTTAGGTCTGTTTTCATACTAATGATAAAAATAAAAAGTTAAAATATTTTATAAGTTAAATTCCAAATCAATAATTTCTTCTCAACGTTCATAAACAGGCATTTTTTTACCAATTGCGACGATCCCGATAACCAAAAACGCAAAGACGATAGTTTGTAAATCAACCGTCTCGTTGATCAAGTAGGCAGAAGCAACTAAAGTTACAAAAGGTTGTAATAATTGTGTTTGACTGACACGTGATATTCCTCCTAAAGCCAGCCCTTTGTTCCAGAGGAAAAAACCAAACAACTGGCTGATCAAGGCTAAATATAAAAAACTTAAAAGCACACTCAAAGGCAGACTGTCAATATTTGTTTGTGGAGCTTCAAGCCACGCTGGAACCACAATGAAAGGAAACGAAATCACCAGGGCCCAACAAATCACCTGCCAGCCACCAAGTTCTTTTGAGAGCTTTCCTCCTAAAGCATAACCCATTGCAGCACTCACGATTGCTCCAATTAGTAAAAAATCACCAAACTGGAAACTCCCGAAGCCCTGCAGAAGTGTATATAAAATGACTATTGCACTTCCGGCAAGTCCGCAAATCCAAAAACCTACAGATGGTTTTTCATTGGAAACCACTGCAGCAGCGACTGCTGTCGCCAAAGGCAGCACACCCAGGACTACTCCTCCGTGAGATGCTGGAACTGTTTGCATTGCCCATGCGGTTAAAATGGGAAAACCGATAACCACACCCGATGCTACAACTATAAGCTGGTGGAACTGGTGGCGATTTGGTCTTTTCTGCTTTGTTATTATCAGTAGCACTGCGGCTACTAATGAAGCAATTACAGCTCGTCCTAAACCTATGAAAACAGGATCAAAGTAAGGGATAATAAAACGAGTGGCAGGCAGTGTCAAACCAAATGCAGTCACACCCAAAACTCCTAAGATCATACCTTTCGATTCATCACTCATTCTTTGAAATTTACCTTCCAGTTCAACATTCAGGTATATTGACTGCAAGTCCACCTAATGAAGTTTCCTTGTAAATATGCATCATATCTTTGCCGGTTTTGTGCATTGTGTTGATCACTTTATCAAGTGAAATAATATGGTTCCCGTCACCACGTCTTGCCAACCTTGCAGCATTTATAGCTTTTATAGCTCCCATCGTATTGCGTTCAATACACGGAATTTGAACAAGGCCGCCAACGGGATCACAGGTCAGGCCTAAATTATGTTCCATTCCGATTTCCGCTGCGTTTGCGATTTGGCTGGTAGTACATCCCATTACCGCGGCGAGTCCTCCTGCCGCCATGGAACAGGCAACTCCAATTTCTCCCTGGCATCCGACTTCTGCTGCAGATATAGAAGCACCTTCTTTGAAAAGGATGCCTATTGCTGCGGCCGTGAGCAAAAATGTAATGATTTTGTCTTCGTTAAATTCCGATCGGAAACGATGGCAATAGTGCATAACCGCAGGAATAACTCCACCTCCGCCATTCGTCGGGGCGGTTACTATTCTTCCTCCGGCAGCATTCTCTTCATTGACAGCCATGGCAAATAAACTCACCCAATCCATCATTTCTGCAGGTGAAGTTTCAGGGTTGTCCACTAATTCCTTATATAATTCCGGAGCGCGTCTGCGTACGTTCAGTCCACCCGGAAGGTGTGTCTCAGTTGAGGACATTCCGCGCTGTGTGCATTCCTGCATTACTCCCCAAATTTCAAGCAGTCCCGCCCAAATATCAGATTCTGAACGCCATGTTTGTTCATTGATCCACATCAATTCCCTGCATGTCATACCAGTTTTTGTGCAGTGCTCAAAAAGCTCTTCGCATGTCCGAAAAGGAAATGGAATTTGAGCACCAAAATCTTCATTATCGTTTTGAATTTCTTCTGTATTCAAGATAAATCCACCACCTACTGAATAAAAATTTTCTTCTCGTAATTTTGTGCTGTCATCATCAAAAACAGTGAATCTCATTCCATTTGAGTGGTGCGGCAATAAATCTTCATATTTAAAGATAAAAGACTTCTCTTCTTCAAAATAAATTTTGTGTTCATTCATCAGGCACAAAGTTCTGTTTTTCCTGATACGTTTTAAGCGGTTTGGTATTTGTTCTGGTTCAACAGAAGCTGGTTCTTCACCCTCTAGTCCCAGTAGAATTGCTGTGTCAGAGCCATGTCCCTTGCCTGTCAGTGCAAGAGAACCAAACAACTCAATTTTGACCGAGGAAATTTTAGTCAGTGGAAACTGCTCCATACAATTAAACAAAAATTGTTTTGCTGCGTACATTGGACCTACAGTATGTGAACTTGAAGGCCCAATTCCAATTTTGAACAGATCAAATACACTAATATTCATTTTGCCTCTTGTTTTTTATACACATTTATCCTCGCTTGACTCTTGTACGTCTTCTCTCCCGTTTCCCTCCGTTTTCTCCTTCTGCAACAGGTTCCCGGTATTTCTTAATCCATTTCTGGCAATGCGGATCATTCCCCATCATCACATCTGCACCTATTACGGCTTGCATCACCGAATCGTGGAGTGGATTAGTTATAGCTGAAGTCAGTCCGGCAGCAATTGCCATTGTCAAAAATGCTGCATTCACTCCGTGGCGATTGGGCAAGCCAAAACTGACGTTTGAGGCACCGCAAGTAGTGTTGACTTTGAGTTCATCCTGTAACCGCCTTACCAAACTCATCACTTGTCGTACCGCTGAATTGACGGCTCCAATGGGCATCACCAACGGATCAACTACTATATCGGAACTTGGAATTCCGTAATCTGCAGCATGTTCCACAATTTTTTTTGCCACTTCAAAACGCACATCCGGATCCTCGGAGATTCCGGTTTCATCGTTGGAAATGGCCACCACCGCACAACCGTATTTTTTAACCAACGGCAAAACTACCTCAAGCCGTTCCTCTTCCCCAGTTACCGAATTCAATAATGCTTTACCTTGATAAACTTCAAGTCCGGCTTCCAGTGCCGCAACAATTGAAGAGTCGATTGAAAGGGGAAGATCGGTCAGTGACTGCACCAGTTTGATTGTGTCAGCCAATATTTTTGGTTCGTCGGCTAATGGAATTCCTGCATTCACATCCAGCATGTGTGCTCCAGCGGCAACCTGTGCCAGCGTGTCTTGTTCCACGCGGCTGAAATCACCTTCAGCCATTTCTTTGGCTAAAAGTTTACGTCCGGTAGGATTGATACGTTCGCCTATCATTACGAACGGTCGGTTGAAGCCAATTACAACTTCTTTGCTGGCAGAACTAATTACGGTATCGGTCATTTCAAAATTAAAGGTTTTATATTCTAGGTTCAAGGTTTCATAATAGATGAGGAATGCGGCGCACCGTACTCCTCAACTCGATGTTCAATACTCAATGTTTCTGCATTCAGTCAGAGGTTTTCAGTCCTTTGTTTTTAACAAGTGTCTGTAAAACCTCGTCAGAATAAAAATCTTCCATTTCTTTGGCAGTTGTCTCTGCAATTGTTTGCGGATCACCTTGACAGGTTTTAATTTCACGCCGCCAATCTTCAAGGTATTCGGCACTGCCTTGTCGTCCGGCACGCATCGCGGCCCTGTCTATGGCAACCATAAAGCGTTTGGATAACTGAGATTTTGCTTTAGTCCGTCCCTCTTTAACTACAACCTGCGACGGAATATCACGCCAAAATATTATTGTTTTTTTTGCCATATTATCATGTTGCCGCCAGCGTGGCTAAAGAGTGTTCCAGCTCACCGTAACCAGTGAAACGTTTTTCGTATACCAGACCTAAACGCCCTGCAATTTCGTAGGCCTGTGTTTGTAATTCCTGATTCTCTGATTGTGCCAGGTACACCAGTTTCTTGTAATGCTTAAAGTAGATTGGCAGGAGTTCCGGATGTCGGTCGATCTTCATGCCCTGCCAGACCAGCTTTTCAAATGCTTTCACCAAAAAATCGGTGAGGAAGTAACTGCCGATTTCTTCCTCCATAATTTCAACGAATGTCTGCTTCCCAGTAAAAAACTCATAACAATGTGCTCCCGGTAAACGCTGGACATCAAATTCATCCAACAGAGAATCTATTTTACCTCCTGTTCCACAATCGGCGTAACCGATAAAAATTTTGGAAAATTTAGTTTGAGAGCTTTGCAAAATCATCCGTAATTGTTCAGTAATTTTTTCGGGTGTATTATGTAAAATTGCAGGTAAATATCTGGTTTTCAAATGAGACCAACCATTCAGACGAATCAAAGCGGATATTTCTTTTGACAATGCACCACAAGCCAAAATCAATATTTTGTCTGAAGGCTCCTGGCGTTCCGCCCACATATCCTGATGAAGAGCCTGTTTTTTGGTTTTATCCAACTGATATTTCCGGCCACGACGGCGTAATTTTATTTCAGGTATCATCAGTTTTTCAACTAATTATGCTGCAGCCTTTTCCTTTGTTGTTTCACGACGTTGAGAAATCATTGACTGAGCTGTTTCAACGGCTACCGCAGCGTCCCTACAATATGCATCGGCACCGATTGCCAGGCTAAACTCTTCGTTTAAAGGTGCTCCTCCTACCAGTACAATCAGATCGTCACGGATACCCTGATTGCCTAACTCTTCAATAACCACTTTCATATAAGGCATGGTAGTTGTGAGTAAAGCCGACATGCCTAAAATATCGGGTTTGTGTTCTTCAATGGCCTCCAAATAATTCTCCACCGGATTATTGATGCCAATGTCAATCACCTCAAAACCAGCGCCTTCCCACATCATACCGACTAGATTTTTGCCGATGTCGTGGATGTCGCCTTTAACTGTGCCGATCACGGCTTTGCCCACAGGAGGTGCCCCGGTTTCAGCGAGTAAAGGCCTTAAAATCTTCATTCCGCCTTTCATAGAATTTGCAGAAAGCAAGACTTCCGGAACAAACAAAATACCATCCCGAAAATCAATGCCCACGATGCGCATTCCTTCCACAAGCGCGTCGCTGAGTACTTTGTCCGGTCCCCATCCGCGTTCAAGTAAAATATTTGTCCCTTCCTCGATTTCCTCCTTGAGTCCATCGTAAAGGTCATCATGCATTTGCAGGACGAGTTCATCGTCCGGAAGTGTGGATAAATCCAACTCTTCTTCGTCTTCAATTAAGTCTTGTTCTTCGCTCATAATATTCTCCTTGAGGTTGATTAAATTGCGAAATTATATTTTTCGCCAAAAACTCACAAAAACTCACAAAAATCTATCTTTTGTTTTTTTGAGTTTTTGTGAGTTTTTGGCAAACCTTTTACAAATCCTTGCACAAGCGCAAAGAATCATAAATGGCTGAATGAACATTCCGGCTGGCAACCGCATCACCGACCCGAAATAGCTGAAAATCCCCTTCCGGATTATTCACCAAATTTTGCGCATTTCCGGAAATCAAGGCTTCCAAATCAATTTCACCACCATTGCTCGATTGTTCACGCAGTTCAAAATAAAGTTCATCCAGCGGTAAAGTTCCGTGCTCGACAACGATTTGCTCGACTGTGCGTTCAATGTTGGAATGCGTGTATTCGTTGTAAAGTGTGGCGACCAATCCGGAAGTGTTACGGCGCACTTCCGTTAAACGATGATTGAGTGTAATCCTTACCTCATTTTCATAAAGCGCAGTCAAATACGCCGGATAATTTGTGCCGCCGACATCCGGCGCAATGGTGCGTTCCGGAGTCACATATTCAAGATTTGTTTCCGGATGTGAGGCTCGCTTTGCCAAAAATTCAGCACAGGAAATTCCGGGATGCTGGCCGTTGTCGTCAAAGAGCAAAATGTTATTTTTCGGTTTCACACTTCCCGCCAAAATGTCCCAACTCGGAACCACCAAATCTGCGCCCTCCCGCAAAAATTCTGTGTTCGGCAAACCTCCGGTTGCCACAATCACCACGTCCGGAATTTCGGCCAAAATTTCGGAAGCTTCGGCGTAACAATTGAAACGTACCTCAACACCGAGCCGTTGCACTTCCGTAAAAAGCCAATCGACAATTCCGATGATTTCCCGTCGCCGCTCTATTTTTGCAGCCAAAAGCAATTGTCCGCCAGGTCGATCATTTGCTTCAAATAAAACGACTGAATGTCCCCGTTCGGCACAAACACGAGCGGCTTCCAGTCCGGAAGGCCCGGCGCCGATTACGACAATTTTCCGCACACTTCCGGAAGTTTTCGGCACAAAATGCGGCATAGTTTTTTCGCGTCCGGTCGCAGGATTGTGGGCGCAAAGTGCATCATTATTTTCGTACAAACGATCCAGGCAGTAACCCATTCCGACACACGGCCGGATTCGCTCTTCTTCTCCGGATTCAATTTTTGCCACAATGTAAGGATCGGCCATGTGCGCACGTGTCATTCCGACCATGTCAAGCAAATTTTCCCGCAACGCGTGTCGTGCCGTTGCTACTTCGTTAATGCGGGCGGCATGAAAAACCGGCAATTCAAATTCACGTTTTATGGCTCCGGCAAATTCCAAATACGGAGCCGCCGGTATGCCCATGCTCGGCAAAACCAGTGACTCTCCTTCTTCTGTGTCGATGTGACCTTTGATGATATTGATAAAATCCAACGCACCGGTTTCAACCAACATTTCACCAATTTTTAGACCTTCTTCCAAACGCAAACCGCCTGCTAAGTTTTCATCCAAGCCCTCGTCAAAGACCATCCGGATTCCGACAATATAATCGTTGCCGACTTGTTTACGGATTTCCTCCAAAACTTCCAAAGAAAATCGAACTCGATTTTCCAAACTGCCGCCGTAACGGTCTGTCCGGAAATTTGTTCTTTTCATCCAAAAAGCATCGAACAAATGCCCATAAGCCTCGATTTCCACACCGTCCAATCCGCCAAGTTGACAGCGTTTTGCCGCCGCGCCGTAGGCTTTAACAATGCGACGAATATCGGATTCCTCCATAATTTTCGGAAAACCGCGATGCACCTCTTCCCGCACACAAGACGGAGCGACAATCGGCAGCCAGTCCCCGGCATTGGAAACACTTCTACGCCCCAAGTGTGTGATTTGACACATCAATGCCGCACCGTGTTTGTGTACGCCGTCCGCCATTTCTTGAAAGAACGGAATGATTTTGTCATTTCCTGCATACAAATTCCCAAACACCGGAGGCGAATCCGGAGCAACCAAAGTTGAACCACCGAACATCGTCATCGCAATTCCGCCTTTGGCTTTTTCCTCGTGATAGAGCCGGTAGCGTTCTTTGGGCAATCCGTCTTCGGAATAAGCAGGTTCGTGGCTGGTGCTTATAATCCGATTTTTCAAGCGTAAATGCTTGAGTTGAAACGGCTGCAAAAGTGGATCAGCTGTACTCATTATTCTCAATAATTTGCATCCGGAAATGATTCTTTTCTTTGACGGATAAAGGCCAAAAGTGCTTCATCGACTGCGGGATCGATGGGCGGCATTTCATAATCATTGAGCATTTTTTTCCAAATTTTATTGGCTCGTTGTGCCGTATCCAAACCGCCGTCGGCTTCCCATTGTTCAAAGCTGTTGTTGTCGGCAACGCTGGAACGGAAAAACGCTGTTTCAAAATTGGCTCGTGTGTGGTCGCATCCCAAAAAGTGTTTTCCGGGGCCGACTTCGCGAATCGCATCCAATGCCTGACCGTTCTCGGAAAGATCAACGCCATTGAGAAATTCGTGAATCATTCCGGCTTGATCAATGTCCATGATGAATTTTTCGTAACCCATCGACAATCCTCCTTCAAGCCAACCTGCGGTGTGGAGCATGAAATTCACTCCGGCGAGCATGGCGTGCTGCAAAGTGTTGGCCGCTTCATAAGCCGCTTGCGCGTCAGCGATTTTTCCACTATTTAAACCGCCGCCGCTTCGGAAAGGAACACCCAAACGCCGCGCCAAAGCAGCTACAATATAAAGCACTAATTGCGGTTCCGGAGTACCGAAAGTCGGTGCACCGGACTGCATCGACATCGAACTGGAAAATGTGCCGAAAATCACTGGCGCACCCGGACGAACCAACTGTGCGAAAGCCATTCCGGCAAGTGCTTCTGCATAAAGCTGCGCCGCTGTTGCCGCCACCGTAACGGGCGACATGGCTCCGGCAATGCAAAATGGAGAAACCACGCAAGCCTGATTATTTAGGGCATAAACTTTCAATGCGCCGATCATGGTTGCGTCCCAAACCAACGGTGAATTAGCGTTGATCAAACTGGTGATGACCGTGTTATTTTGTACAAATTCTTCACCAAATAAAACCTTTGCCATATCGACTGTATCTTGCGCCCGTTCCGGTGCAGTGACCGAACCCATGAACGGTTTGTCGCTGTAACGCATGTGCGTGTAAACCATGTCAAAATGCCGTTTGTTGACAGGCAAATCCACCGGTTCGCAAATCGTTCCTCCGGAATGGTGCAAATACGGAGTCGAATAAGCAAGTTTTACGAAATTCTGAAAATCTTCAAGCGTGGCATAACGCCTTCCTTTCTCTAAATCCCGTACAAACGGTGAACCGTAAGCCGGGACCAAAACCATGTTTTTTCCACCGATCCGGACGTTTCTTTCCGGATTTCTGGCGTGTTGCGTAAATTCTGCTGGTGCACTGTCCTGAATCAATTTTTTGCACAATCCTTTGGGAATCCGAACACGCTCACCGTCAATATCCGCTCCGGCTGTTTTCCACATTTGCAAAGCTTCAGCGTCGCCTCGGAATTCAACACCAATTTCCTGCAAAATAGTTTCCGCATTGTTTTCAATCAAGGACAATCCTTCCTCATCCAATACCTCATAAACTGGAACTTTGCGGGTAATGTACGGAACTCCTTTCGTCACCGGTGCACTTCGCTCGGCCTGTTTTGCTGCTCTTCCACCGCCGGAACGTCCGGTACGACCTCTATGTTTTCGATCTGCCATGATTTATCCAATTATTGCATTTTTTTGACTGTCACAGTTTGAAGTTTTTTTTGAAATATTTCCATTCCTGAAAAAGTCTGAAAGAGAATCGCTGAGAGCAAAATTGCGCCTCCAATCATGGTCAACGATGTCGGTAATTCACTAAAAAACATCCAAGCCCAAATCGGCCCCAAAATAATTTCTAACAAACTGAGTAAAACCAATTCTGCCGCTTGTATTTTGTATGATCCAGCAACATACAAAACCATTCCGAAGCCCAGCCCAAATGCTCCAAATCCTGTGGCTATAAATAAATCGTTACGCGAGATAGAAAGTCCATCGTTTAAAAACACTGCTGCAAACGCACTGAAAAATATCGTAAACAGTCCTGCATAACAAACAGCGGGCAACATATTTTCATTTTTTCCCCAGCGCAGCGAAACGGTAAAACCCGCAAAACCTACTGCAGCTGCAAAAGCAGTTAAATTACCAAAAAGTGTATCTCCCGACAATCCATCCTGGATCATGAGCAGGATGCCAATAGCGGCTGCTGTCATGGCTGTCCATTGAGTTTTATCAATCCTCTCTCTTAATAAAATCCACCCAAATAATCCGGCAATGAAAGGGGCGGAACTCAACATAAAAAGAGTGTTTGCAATCGTTGTATGAGTGACTGAAAAAACAAACGTAACAAAAGCTGAAGAGAGAAACAGTCCTCCAATTACACTCGCGATCCCGGCTTTTTTGAACTGAGTTATGGTATTTGGACTTTTAATTCTTATCAGTAAAAACAGAGCAGTTGCTAATGCAATCGAGCGGTAAAATAAAAATTGCCACTCAGAAGCACCCTCCAACAATCGTATCAGCGGGCCTCCGGTACTCCATAGCACACCTGCGATAATGACAAATGATCGGCCCTGTGTAATAGAAGTTGTTGTAAACAAAATTGCCTATTCAATATTGAAGGAAATGTTTCGTTTATTTTATAGTAATCTTTATCTGGTATTCTGAATCAACACGATCTGTCTATTTTGCATACCCGATGCCAAACTATAAAACATTGAAAATACAATATAAAATTATATTATATTAAAACACAGGAACTTACAGTTCTGCTAAATTAAGTGAAGTATTGGCTAAAAATAGGCATCTAAAAAGTATTATCGTGCAAATACAAGAATTTGTAATTAAATAACTAATAATATTATATACATAAATACTAATTGATTAAACTAGATCTTCATCTTTGCTGATCTACAAAAACGGAACTATGAGTTCCTAAATGCAAAATATAAGAATCAATAGTTCCGATTTAATACTGATGACCAGACATTCTTAATAAAAGATCCCGGATTATTGCGTTATTTCTGTGAATATATGAGGCCGTCCTCTAAAGACCAAAAACCGTGTCATTTAGAACGAAGCGAGAAATCCTGAACAAACTACTAAACTAATATCATGAAGATTCCTCCCTATGATCGAAATTCCAGTGTTGATTTCAGACTTATTGCGAGACCGTCATATGTATTCGTTTATTAACTTGATTGGTTCCGCCTTGTGCTTGAGAAAAATGATTGTTAGTATCCCTGTTACATCCTCACCTAAGTTCTTAGATTTCATATTTGTCTTTGAATTGTTCTAAAAAGGCTACGTTTTTTTTGTTTACACCTAAGTGGATCTTCCAAGATGAGTCAAAATAGTATTTTAGAATTAGAGTTTAAGACTGATACAGGCCTGGGAAACCGGGCAAATATCGGTATTATTGTGCTTCGAACAGATCAAACTCTGGAACATGAATTTGCTAATTTATTAAATTTGGCAGGTGTCGCGCTTTATCATTCGCGCATTCCCAACGAAATGGAAGTAACGAAGGAAAACCTGGCTAACATGGAAGAAGAATTACCGGTTGCTGCTGCTTTGCTTCCTGCCTTATTCAATTTTGATGTAATCGGCTATGGCTGTACTTCTGGTTCAACTATTATTGGTGAAAAAAATGTTGAAAAGGCGATCCAAGTTGTACATCCCGATGTACCTACCTCAAATCCCTTGACTGCCTGTAAAGCTGCTTTACAAGCACTTGGAGTCAAGCGCGTTGCTTTTCTTACTCCATACGATCCAGGAATTACTACTACAATGCGAGATAATCTTCTAGTTTCCGGCTTTGAAATTCCAGTAACAGGATCTTTTTTTGAATCTGACGATTTTGTTGTCGGTCGTATTGACCCAGAATCAATTCTTGAGGCAATTGAAAAGATTGGTGCTCGCGATGATTGTGATGGTGTATTTGTTTCTTGCACAAATTTGCGGGTAGCATCAATTATCGAAACGGCAGAAGCACGTCTGGGTAAACCTGTCACCTCAAGCAATCACGCTCTGGCCTGGCATTTACTCCGTTTAGCTGGTATTCAGGATTGTCCGGAAAACTTTGGCAGTCTTTTCCAGGTGCAGTTAAATGAACATGATGAATAATCAACCAAGGTAAATAAAGTTACTGCATGCCAAAAAGTATTTACGATACAGTCATCATTGGCGGTGGTTCCGCCGGTTGTGCATTGGCTAACCGTTTGAGCGAGGATCCTTCACACAAAGTCTTAGTACTGGAAGCAGGCCGGCCGGATTATATCTGGGACATTTTTATCCACATGCCTGCAGGCTTAACATTTCCTATCGGCAACAAATACTACGATTGGTGTTATGAATCAGAACCGGAACCTTTCATGAACAACAGGCGCATTTTCCATGGGCGTGGTAAAGTTCTGGGTGGTTCAAGCAGTATTAACGGTATGATTTTCCAGCGCGGAAATCCGATGGACTACCAGCGCTGGGCCGGTGACGCCGGCATGAAAAACTGGGATTACGCACACTGTCTGCCCTATTTCAAACGTATGGAAAATTGTTTGGCAGGCGGTGATGATTTCCGGGGCGCTGACGGACCATTGATTATGGAAAGAGGGCCATGCGAAAATCCTTTGTTCAGTGCGTTTTTTGAAGCCGTACAGGAAGCAGGTTATCCATTAACGGACGATGTTAACGGTTACAAACAGGAAGGTTTTGCACGTTTTGACCGGAACATACATCGCGGACGGCGAATGAGTGCGGCACGGGCATATCTGCATCCGGTTAAAAAGCGTCCGAATCTCACTGTTCAGTGCCGGACACTGACTACCAAAATTCTATTTGAAGGGAAAAACCCCGAGTCTTCATCACGTGCTGTTGGAGTAGAGTTTTCCAGGAGTCCGGGACGTTCAGAAAAAGTATATGCTGGAGAGATCATTTGTTGTGGAGGGGCAATAAACTCACCGCAGCTTTTGCAGCTTTCCGGAATCGGAAATGCTGATGAACTGAAAAAACTTGGAATTGATGTTGTTCATGATTTACCGGGAGTGGGGGAAAATATGCGGGATCATTTAGAGGTTTATATTCAATATGCCTGTAAAAAACCTGTATCCATGGCTCCGGCTTTAAAATGGTGGAACAAACCCTGGATCGGTTATCAATGGCTTTTTCACCGCAAAGGTCCGGCCGCCACCAATCATTTTGAGGCAGGAGGTTTCATCCGCAGTAACGAACACGAAAAATACCCAAACATCATGTTTCACTTTTTACCTCTTGCTATACGTTATGATGGATCATCTCCCGGAGCAGGACATGGTTACCAGGTCCATGTTGGACCAATGTATTCCGATGCGCAAGGCTCAGTTAAAATTCAGTCCACTGACCCTAGAGTCTATCCCAAACTGCGCTTTAATTATTTGTCCACCGAGCAGGACCGTCGGGAGTGGGGTGAAGCGGTGCGTTGCGCACGCAATATTTTGAATCAACCGGCTTTTGGTGAATTCAATGCCGGAGAGTTGTCACCCGGGCCGCAAGTTGAGAGTGACGAAGAAGTATTGAATTGGGTTGCCAAAGATGGAGAAACCGCGCTGCATCCATCTTGCACCTGTAAAATGGGGACAGATGACATGTCAGTTGTGGATCCGGTAAGTATGAAGGTTCACGGAGTGGAAAGCCTGCTAGTGGTTGACGCTTCCGTGATGCCCTACATAACTAACGGAAACATCTATGCGCCGGTGATGATGCTGGCAGAAAAAGCGGCAGACTTGATTTTGGGGAATTCTCCGCTTCCGCCTGAAGATGTTGAGTATTATCGTACAGACCAGGGTTAATGTTTCTTGCTTGTGTTTTTATGTCCGGTTGAATCTTGTTTCATTATTCCTAAGCCCCGAATCAAAACTGTAAGTTTGGTTAACAATGGCGCAGGTGGACCACCGATGTCTCCTTCAATCTCCCGCGGCAGGCTGTGGGGCCGTAAGAGAGGGTTGCCACGGCTGCTCACGGATGGGCAGGTGAACAACAGCGGCGATCAGTCCTAGCACGATCGCGGCCAGCCAGACAGTGGTGTAGGATCCGGTTGAGTCATAGACGCGGCCACCCAACCAGACACCCAAAAATGCGCCAAGCTGGTGGCTGAAAAAAACAATCGCCCAGAGCGTGGTGAGGTATCGTGTTCCAAATACTTGTGCAACAATCCCGCTGGTGAGTGGAACGGTTGCCAACCAGAGGAAGCCGATGGCCGCCCCAAAAGCGATGGCCGTTAAGTCACTGAGAGGAATCGCAAGAAACAAGCTGATCACCACGGTCCGCAGCGCGTAGAGCAAGCTGAGCAGTGATTTCTTGCTCAGCGAATCCCCCAAGCGGCCAAAGACGAGGGAACCGAAGATGTTGAAAAGCCCAATCATCGCCAGGGCCCAGGAGGCAGCGCTGGCGGAAACGCCCTCTCCCTGCAAAAAAGCTGGCAGGTGGGTACCGATGAAGGCAACATGAAATCCGCAGACGAAGAATCCGAGATTAAGTAGCAGGTAACCGGAGTGAGTTCTGGCTCCATTGAGTGTTTTGCCCAGGCTCAATTCCGGATCCGATTTCGATTGAGAATTATTTTCCTCATAGGACGTCTTGTCCGGAAGGCCGAGGGCCAGCAGGGAGATCGCCAGCACCACCCCACCTGCCGCCTCTAACGCGCCACTCCACCCATGTTTTTCAATCCAGAACTGGAGCAGCGGGATCATGGTGAACATACCGATTGAGAAGGCCACCGTCACTATCCCAAAGGCCGTGCTGCGTCTTTCAGGTGGAGCTACCTGTCCCACCGCTCCCATTACCACGATCATTCCGGAGAGGCCGATCCCGACTCCCACTATCCCACCGAGGTTAATGTAGAGTCCCCAGGCGGTTTCGCTTTGGGAGGCCAGCCACAATCCCCCGCCATAGACCACGCCACCCAACAGGGCCATCCGCCGGAAGCCGAGCACGTCCGCCAGCACCCCGAAAAGCGGCAACGCAAGGATCAGGTTCTGCCATGCGATGGCGAGGCTGAAGGTTTCGCGGTCCACCCCCAGCGCGGAGGTGACAGGTTCGAGAAACAGCCCCATCCCCTGTCGGGTGCCCATGCTCAAGGCAATCG
>LSNO01000148.1 GCA_002082305.1 SAR324 cluster bacterium SAR324-CTD7B | reverse complement strand
AAATCATCTGATTATCCTAATTTTTCCCGTTTAGCAAAAAATCCCCAAATAATGCGTTTCGTCAATCAGGGAAAACCTTGGAGTGACAAACGAATTCGGAGCTTCATTCATAAGCAGGAGAAGTTGTTCTGGAAAGAAGGTTATTGCCGCTGGGTCGTAGAGGATAAAATAAAACGTAATTTTGTCGGATTATGTGGAGTGGGAGTGTTTGATCCTCCAGGTTTTTTAGAGATCGGCTGGTGGATTGCAAAAAGATTTTGGAGACAAGGTTATGCAACAGAAGCCGCACGTTGTGCTTTGGAACACGCTTTCAGGAAAATACGGATTCCTCACTTAAAATCAGTTGCGAATCCGGGAAACAAGGCTTCCATTGCCGTAATGCACAAGATCGGTTTTCAACAAAAAATGAGTGGTTTTCTAGGTGATTACCTACGATCTCCTAAATATTTACCAATTGTTACATATTCGTTGGACAATCCATATCTTCATTCCTCTCCCCAAAAATAGCACTTCCCACTCGAATCATAGTTGCCCCCTCCTGAATAGCCCAATGAAAATCAGCTGTCATACCCATTGAAAGTTCCGTGATTTCTGCAGAATCAAGTTCTTGCTGAAGTTTATCCCGCCATACGCGGAGTTTCTCATATATTTTTCGAGTTGGAGTTTCACCAATATTTGGTGCAGGAATAGTCATCAGTCCACGTAATTTGAGCCATTTCCCGGATAGTATAGTTTCTGATACTTGCAAAATATCCTCCCAGTCATGAAGTCCGGATTTGGTAATTTCCCGGGAAAGATTAACTTGAAGCAGCACATTGATTTTCTTTTGTGCAAAAGCACTACGGGCTTCTAATTTTTCTGCTAATTCGGTAGAATCAAGCGTATGAATCCACTGAAAATTTCCGGGACAGAACTTTACTTTGTTTTTTTGCAAATGACCAATCAAATGCCATTCTACCAGGGGGTTTTCGGTCAGGGCCTCAATTTTTCCAAGAGCTTCCTGAACCCGGTTTTCACCGAATGCGATCTGCCCGGCCGCTAGGGCCTGCAGTATCATTTCAGTAGATTTGGTTTTACTAACTGCAATCAGCCGGATGTCTTCCTGAGTACGTCCGGACTGGATTGCCGCTTGTTTTAATTGTTGCTGAACGATTGCTATATTATCTTTGATTGACACTTCATTTGCTCTCTAATAATTATTGATGTTAAAAGAATCTTTAATTGACAAACTTTGGGTTGCGCTTTTTCGTATTCCTGTACTGAAAAATTATTGGGCACGCAGCTATGAAGCAGTACTCTTTGATCATGTGCCATGGACAAAGCTTAACAAACCACTGCCAGAATGCAAAATTGCCTTATTTACAACTGGTGGTATTCATTTGAAATCCGACAAAGCTTTTAATCTGATTGATCCACATGGAGACAGTTCTTTCCGCCGAATTCCTTACAGTGTCACCAAAGAAGATTTAACCATTTCTCACAAATATTATGATCACCGTGACGCAGATCTGGATCCAAATCTGATCCTGCCCTTTGAGGTCTTACTAGAACTGCAAGCTGAAGGCAGAGTCGGCCCCTCCAACAAATTTCATTACAGTTTCATGGGACACATAGAAGAACCTTATTTGACGACTTTAATCCAAAAAAGCGCTGTTGATGCAGCAAAAGAAATCAAGCAGCAGAAAGTTGATATAGCTTTGTTGGTGCCCGCCTGAGGTATCTGCAACCAGACGGTCGGTTTGGTTCAGCGTGAAGTCGAGAGACAAGGAATTGCGACCGTAGGCATTTCGATTGCCCGTAAGATTACCGAGTCGGTTAAACCGCCGCGTACATACCATTTGAAATATCCATTCGGTCATGCCATGGGTGAAGCATTTAACCGGCCTCAGCAAAAGCAAATTTTCCTGGATTGCCTGGAAATACTGAAAACTGCAAACGAACCGGGAATAATCATTGATAGCCCTTATCGCTGGAGGCGACATCAGTTTGAATAAAATTACTGGACTGTTGAAAGTCCAATTAAATCTTTTGCCTGAAAACCTACTGCAACTCTGCTTTCCAAAGCCCGACTTTAAGTTGTTTGGCTTCATTTTCTGCAGCAAGTAAATCTTTATGCTCCAGAGGCGGTTCATTTTCCAGCAGATAGAATGACCAGCCATTCCGGATTAACCAAATATTTATGTTTGTGTCGCCAGTCCAGACCATTCCATCCAGCCGAAATAATTTGTCTGAGTAATCATAATTGATTCTTACCTGCCTGTTGTAAAAAATCTTTTGCATCTCAAAAGCAGCTTTTTTACGGAACCACTCGTTATACTCATTGCCGTGACTGATGGAAAGTTTTGGTGAAACATATTTAAGCCAAACACGTACTTCCTGACGCGGTAAATTCAGATTTTTCTTGGATAGTTTGAATGTCCATTTGCGATATTCTGAACGTCTTTCAATACGGATCCAAACGCTTTCTGAATCAGTAACTCTGCTGAAAACTCCAATTAAGATGTTTTCACTGACCGTACGTAGAGGCTTAGACTTCTTCCTGTCATCCATCCGTCCAAAAAGTTTCTGACGGATACTTTCTGTTTTTAATAATCCTTCCTCCGCGCGTACTTCGTGGAACTCGCTAACCAGACTTCCGAATAAAAAGATAATTGCCATTAATAAAAAACTATAAAACCTCATTATTTTGCACCTTAGCTAGTTGTTTTGGAATTAATCTGTCAGCTGCCTTGCCTAGAATACTATGAAAATACAGCATAATCCAGCTGTTTTGATTTGGAAAGCAGCCTGGATTATCTAGAATAAGTATAGACATGGTACTGGAGATGCAATAAGTTTGCATGTGTCACCTAATTTCAGATAAAGTACAGTAAATTCTTCGTTTTTCATAAGATTGGAACTTGTAGTTTTGCGTCTTCAATGAGCGACCTAAAGAGTTGTTGCAGTCATTTTTACGTTTTTCCATTTCCCGCCAATTATGAGTCCTTTGCCTTCATCGGAGTTTTTCTCATCAATGCACCGGCAATCAAAATCTATATCTGTCCCAAATAGGACATTTTTCCGCATTATGAAGTCCGCAAAATGTCTTATTCCATGGTTAATGTTGTTTTTTGTTTCCCTTCCTGTTCAAGTATTTTCTCAAAACGACCTTGATATACCTCAACTTTCTATTCAGACACAATCTTACTTTCACAATCCGGATACTGGAACGTTTATTTATCGTAACGCAAAAGTTGAGTGGGAGGGAATTACTGTGGAAAGCACAGAAATCCATTACCACCCGGAAACAAACAGATTGACTGCAAAAGGTTATGTCCGGGTTACAGAAGGAGAAATTGTTGCGGTGATGGATGAATTGGAGATAAACGTCAAAGACGGTACTGGAATTTTTCGTGACACTATCGTTTATGATGCTTCAAACAAAGC